>NZ_DATMXX010000206.1:0-23617 GCF_035561255.1 Sporomusa sp.
GAATAATATACCTGTGAGATAGAACGAAAACCACTTGGCCATGTTGGCCGGGTGGTTTTTTTGCATATTAGCATACCTTTTGTGTCGGATTTTTTTATTGACAGGGCGACGTAAATAGACAAACATTTTAATGGTAATATATGTAAAATTCTAGACACGGTGCAAGACACTTTTTACAGGGGTGAAAAATCATGCCAAAAGTATCTATTATTAACCTGCCTGAAGAAATGCTGCAGGCGCCGCCTGTCCGGCCGTCGACAGACTCTGTGTCCGAGGACAAGCCTGGTTTTCCCTGGCGGGAATTCTTTGACTGGATCAAGTTGAGCTTAGGAGCTCTGTTTCACCAGCACAACCTGCCGGTAAATCTCCTGGCACTGCTAATCGGGCGGGTATCACTCATGGGGGAGGTAGCCCCGTTCGGTTTGGCTTTATTTGCCGCTATTGCCGGTCTAGCCCGCGAGCGGGCAGCTGCTGTAGGGGTATGGGCTCTGGCCGGTGTGCTTAGTGCAGGATTTTATCAGGAAGGAGTTATCTATTTGCTGTCAATGCTTCTCTACTGGCGCTTGTCAGACAAGCTTTCGCGGTATGAGAGAAAGGTTCAGGCTATCCCACTGTTTATGTTTGGCTGTGTATTTTTGAGTGGTATGGCGCTTATGTCCTGGCGGGAGTCGTCACTATATGGCGCGATATTGGTGGTATTTGATGCAACGTTATGCATGATATTGGCTTTTATTTTTCAATATGGGGCGCCGCTGTTCCTGAATAATAGCAAGATTCGTCAGGCTGGGGCTGAAAACCTGATTTGTGGCATCATTATGCTGGCCACCGCTGTTGCGGGTTTGGGCAGCTTGACGATATATGACTTTAGTGTGCGTAATATTGCCGGATCGCTCATTGCAATGACGCTTGCCTTTAGCGGTGGTTCCGGGCTGGGGGCTTCAGTAGGGATTGTTACCGGACTGGTTGTGGGCTTAAGCGACGGGGATGCCGCTTCGTCAATCGCTATGTATGCCTTGGCGGGAATGTTGGGCGGGTTATTCCGGGAAATGGGCAAAGCCGCTGTTTTATTAGGTTTTATTTTAGGAAGTGCTATCGCTGTATTATATTTGGGGCAGCCTGGCGAGCTGCTCCTGGCACTGGTAGAGGCATCTGTTGCTGGAGCTGTTTTTATGCTGGTGCCGGCGGCCAGGATGAGCCAATGGCGGGAAACCTGCACAGACGAGGCCGGCAGCGCCGAAGCAGCGCAGCAGGCTATTAACACCGCCGTAGATAAATTAACCAATATTGCTGATATTTTTAAAGATTTATCCGGGGCATTTGACTCAGGCAGTACCAAGGAGAATGCTGCTTATAATGAGAAAATTAAAGATCGACAGTTAGCGCACATGCTGTCGGCTGTTGGGGAAAGGGTTTGCGGTCCGTGTGAGCGCCGGGGGGAATGCTGGGATCGTGATTTTTACCAGACCTATCAGGCAATGCTTGATATGCTGGCTCTGGCTGAGGCTGGGAAGCTTAAGTCAGATGCCATTCCAGATACCATAAAAAAAATGTGTGTAAGCCGGCAAGCGTTGGTTGACCTTATCAGTGAGGTGGCAGAAAGCAACAGGACACATTGGTATTGGCATAAAAAGCTGACTGAGTGCCGCCTGGTGGCTGTGGAACAAATGAAGGCTACCGGGATCATCATTGGCAATCTGGCCCAAGAGCTAAAAAAGGGGCCGCAGACAGACGCTGAGGTAGCCGAGATGCTTTCAGAACGGGCAGCTGTGTTAGGCTGTTCCCTGAGTGGGGTACGGGTGATTGGCGAACGGGGCAAGGTGACAGTAGAGGCCCAGAAAGATGTGTGTTGTGGTACCCGGGAATGCGTTAATACGATTCTGCCGCTTACAGCCAACTTATTGCAGGAGAAAATGACACTGCATGCTGAATGCGGCAGTAAAGTACGGCACAAGACCTGTAAACTGACAATGGAATTGGGGGAGCGTTATTTTGTGGAAACAGGTATGGCAACAGTGGCTAAAGAAACAGGCGGGGTATCTGGTGATACCTGCGTCGCCCAGCCTGTTAGCAGGGGACGAACGGCTCTCATTTTAAGTGACGGTATGGGCAGTGGTGAAGCCGCGGCTAGCGGGAGCGGACATGCTGTGATGTTTTTGCAGCAGCTGCTGGCAGCAGGCTTTGAAGTCGACACTGCGGTTAAGACTGTTAACTCAATGTTGCTGATTAAAATGCCAGGAGATATGTTTGCTACAGTGGATATGGCAGTGGTCGACACGTTTACCGGTGAAACAGAGTTTCTGAAAGTGGGTTCGGCGCCAAGCTATATAAAAAGAGTCCGGGAGGTAACAACAATTAATCCGGCCGCACCGCCGATGGGAATATTGGAGAATGTCGAAATCGAACCTGTCAGACGGACATTAGCTCCAGGTGATATTGTTGTTATGGTAAGTGATGGGGTCATTGATGCAGCTCGCAGTGCCGACAGGGAAACCTGGGTGGCAAACTTCCTCCGGCGCACCAGCAGTGAGCGGCCCCAGGATATTGCCGAAAGGTTATTAAAACAGGCGATTGACCTGTCGGGAGGCGTGGCAAAAGATGATATGGCCGTGCTGGTAGCCAGGGTGGCTGAGCGGCCGGAGATCGTGCAGTAGTGGTTGGGGTAAATTGAGTCAGGGAAAGAATCCATGACTCAATTTGCCCCGTTTATTTTTCGCTGACATAGGAAAGACTACCATAATGTCTAATTTATGGCAGGAGATTAGTCCTGCAAGCGCGAATTGACAACTAAAACAGGCTGCGACGGGGGTAAGTATGCAAATCCTGTTAGAACAGATAATTGACATAACAATTCTGTCCGGGGATATTATGCTGAGAAATGGGGCCGAGACCAGCCGGGTAGAAGAAACTATGTTTCATGTGGCCCGGTCCTTAGGCGCAGTGCAAGTGGAAAGTTTTGTTATTCCAACAGGTGTGTTTGTTACTGTGACCGATAAAACAGGCAGGACAAGCACTATTATGCGGCGGGTACATGACCGTACGATTAACCTTGATCGTATCGCTAAGGTTAATGAATTGTCCAGGCAGCTTTCGGACCGGCGGATAGACTATCAAGGCGCCTATGCTCACCTCGAACAAATTGCCAGAGAACGAACCGGATTTTCGCTGGTGCCCTCAATGCTGGCATCCGGAGTAGTCGGCGGATCGGCTGCAATTCTCTTGAATGCCGGCATAGCTGAGAGCATGGCGGCATTCTTTACCGCGCTGACTGTTCGGTATATTGCTCATGTTATTTCCCGTCTGCATGGTGTCAAGTTTACCTTTGAGTTTTTGGGCGGTATGACAGCGGCACTGATAGGGATGCTGTTTCAATATATATGGCCGGAGCTCAGACCGGACAATGTTGTTGTGGGGGGAATCATGCCGCTGGTGCCCGGAGTAGCGATCACTAACGCGATTCGGGACGTAATAGCTGGGGACCTGTTAAGTGGGTTATCACGTGGCCTGGATGCCGCGCTTACCGCGGTAGCTGTATCCATGGGTGTTGTGATCATTTTGGCGGTCAGTGCTTATTGAACGGGGGGCAACATGTTTCTTGTTAAAGTAGTTGCGGTTTTGGCTATGAGCATTGCTATCGGTGTATTGTACCGCATTCCCCGTACTCTGCTTATATATGCCAGTGTTACCGGGGTAGTGGGATGGGTCGTTATGTATTTGGTCGTTTTGAATGGTGTGAACAGTATTATGGCAAACTTTCTGGGCAGCATGGCTGTGGGGCTGCTCGCTGAACTCTTAGCCAGAGTCTTAAAGAAACCGGCAACAATTTTTATTGTGCCTGGCTTTATTCCCTTGGTACCAGGCCGTGAAGCATACACTGCAATGCGCTTTATGGTAGAAGGTCAGTATAATGAGGGAGTAGCGATGGGTATGTTGACACTCTTAACGGGGGGAGCCATTGCTTTTGGCATTTTTGTAAGTTCTACTTTGTATCGCTTAACCCGCATAAGTACAGACTATCAGGTAGAGAGCCGGGGATAGAATATGCTTGATAAAGTAAAGTCATGGGTGAATAATCATAAGCTATTTGTACCAGGCAGCCGGGTTTTGGCGGCCTGTTCGGGTGGACCCGATTCGCTGGCATTAGTACATATGCTCAACAGACTGAAAGATGAATATGGCTTTTGTTTAGCTGTAGCCCATGTAAATCATATGTTTCGACCTGAGGCAGCGTTAGAAGCAGGATTTGTCGCTGATTTCTCCGCTGGTCTGGGTCTGGAATGTCATGTGACGTCTATTAATGTTCCTGCCTATCAAGAGGCCAATAAAATGTCAGCAGAGGAAGCCGGAAGAATACTGCGCTACCAGTATCTGCGCCAAGTAGCCGCCAGTTGGGGTGGGGCCCGGATTGCAACAGGCCATCATCGCGATGATCAGGTGGAAACAGTGTTGATCAATTTGCTGCGCGGTGCCGGTAGTGGCGGACTTAGAGGGATGCGTCCACTAAGCGGCGGCATTGTAAGACCATTTCTGCCGGTAAGTCGCTCAGAGATTGAAGACTATTGTGCTCTGCATAAATTAGATCCCCGTCAGGACAGCTCCAATTTTACGGCTGACTATTTAAGAAACCGCGTTAGGCTGAATCTGCTGCCAGCCCTGGAGGCCGATTATAATCCGGCCATTCGTGAGGCGCTATGGCGGCTGGCGGTGCTGGCCGGGGATGAACATGACTATATTTTACTGGAAGCTGCCAAACTATGGGGAACAGTGATCAGCGACGACGGCAGCAAAGCCACAATTAACAGCCAGGCTTTGGCTGAGCTGCACCCGGCAATGCAGCGCGAGTGTGTTCGGCTGGTTATCGAGAAAAAACGCGGCGCCCTGACAGGAATAAGCTTTGTCCATGTGGAAAATTTAATTAATATGGCGCTACTAGGTACAGTTGGATCACAGATGACACTGCCAGGGGGACTGATCGCCAGAAAGACATATACGGCACTGGAAGTGGCAGTGGGAGCAGATTGTACGACCGGGGCAGGCCCTGGAGTGGATATTGCACCGGCACAAGTAGCTATACCTGGCATAACAAGGGTAAATGGCATGGCGTTATCAGCAGAAATTGTTTCCATGCCGTCTGCCAGGCCGGGACGGGAAACAGCTGCATTTGATCTTGATAAACTTTGCTTGCCGCTTACCCTCCGGGCACGCCGGCCTGGCGACCGATTTAGACCATTCGGGCTTAATGGCAGCAAGAAACTCAAAGAGTTTTTCATTGACACGAAGGTACCTGAACATCAGCGGGACTCTGTTCCGGTTATTTCTGACCAACAGGAAATCATCTGGGTGGCCGGCTATCGCCAGGGTGAACATGGCCGAATCACTGGCAATACAAAAAAAATTTTGCAGCTTACTATTACTAAACAGGAGGAAATTTGAATATGAGTAATAATATGATGGATGACGTGGAGAAGATATTGTTTAGTGAGGAAGAGCTTGCTGCCCGGATTAAAGAAATGGGTGAAGCGATCACTGCTGATTATGCGGGCAAAGAAATATTGATGATTGGCATTTTACGCGGTGCCGTCATCTTTATGGCTGACCTGGCCCGGGCTATCAATCAGACTGTAGCTATTGATTTTATGGCTGTTTCCAGTTATGGTGCCGCTACTTCGTCCAGTGGCGTTGTCAGGATTTTAAAAGACCTGGACGAGGACGTGGAGAATAAGCATGTGCTTATTGTCGAGGATATTATTGATTCAGGGCTGACACTTAACTATCTGATGGAGAACCTGTGGTCGCGTAAGCCTGCCAGCATTAAAATCTGTACCCTGTTAAACAAGCCTGAGCGTCGTAAAGTGGAGGTGCCAATTGCCTACAATGGTTTTACTATTCCCGACTACTTTGTCATTGGTTATGGACTGGATTATGCTGAAAAATATCGTAATCTCCCGTTCATCGGGGTTCTTAAGCCGGAGGCCTATGCAGGATAAATGTTTTTCCTTAATTGTCAATTATTACTTAGTATGCTATAATTATGCGATATGAATGGTAACATGTTTCTAACGCCGTTTTTGTGGTCCAGCGAGAGGAGGGCTACTTGTTGAACAAGTTTTTCCGAAATGTAAGTTTTTACCTGTTGATTATCATTATAGCCATTTCGATAATCGACTATTATTCATCACGGACGACCCCTAAGCAGGAAATTAGCTATACCCAGTTTCTAAAGCAGGTAGAAGAGCAGAAGGTTGAGCGGGTGACTATTGTTGAGAATACCATTCGCGGGAAACTCAAAGATGGGCAGGAGTTTGCTACCATTGCTCCAAATGATCCCACGCTGATTAACCAGCTCAGGGATAAGGGTGTAGATATTAAGGCGGAACAGCCGCCTCAGCCGCCGTGGTGGACGACTATTTTTTCATCGATTCTGCCAATGCTTTTGTTAATTGGTGTATGGTTTTTTATCATGCAGCAGACACAGGGTGGCGGCAACCGGGTAATGTCTTTTGGCAAATCACGGGCTAAGCTCCATGGCGAAGAGAAAACCAAGGTTACATTTGGCGATGTGGCAGGAGCTGATGAATCCAAGCAGGAACTGGAAGAGGTTGTTGAGTTCCTGAAGCATCCTAAAAAGTTTAATGATTTAGGAGCGCGTATCCCCAAAGGGGTGCTGTTATTTGGACCGCCTGGCACCGGTAAAACGCTGTTGGCACGTGCCGTAGCCGGTGAAGCCGGTGTCCCATTCTTTAGCATCAGTGGTTCTGATTTTGTTGAGATGTTTGTCGGTGTTGGTGCATCAAGGGTACGGGATCTGTTTGAACAGGCCAAGAAAAGTGCCCCCTGCATTGTGTTCATCGACGAGATTGACGCTGTTGGCCGGCAGCGCGGCGCAGGCCTTGGCGGCGGCCACGACGAGCGGGAGCAGACATTGAATCAGCTGCTTGTTGAAATGGATGGCTTTGGTGTTAATGAAGGTATTATTATCATCGCCGCCACCAATCGCCCGGACATTCTCGACCCGGCTCTGTTGCGTCCTGGTCGATTTGACCGCCAGATTGTGGTTGACCGACCTGACGTAAAAGGCAGGCTGGAAATACTCAAAGTGCATACTAAGGGCAAGCCTGTTGCCAAGGAAGTGGACCTTGATGTGCTGGCACGTCGTGCTCCCGGCTTTACTGGGGCCGATTTGAGCAATATGGTCAATGAAGCAGCGTTATTGGCTGCCAGGCGCAATAAGCGCCGTATCGAAATGCCGGAGCTTGAAGAAGCTGTCGAGCGGGTTGTGGCAGGACCGGAGCGCAAGTCTAAGGTTATCAGCGATAAAGAGAAAAAACTCACTGCCTATCATGAGGCAGGTCATGCGCTTGTCGGCATGATGTTAACTCATACCGATCCTGTGCATAAGGTATCGATCATTCCACGCGGCCGGGCTGGGGGTTACACGCTGATGCTGCCGAAAGAAGACCGCTACTATGCAACGAGGACTGAACTCCTTGAGCAGCTGAATACGCTCCTCGGCGGGCGGGTTGCTGAGGCTGTTGTCCTGAAAGAAATCAGTACAGGCGCTCAAAACGACCTGGAACGTGCTACCGATTTGGCACGTAAGATGATTACTGAGTATGGTATGAGTGAGGCATTGGGCCCAATTACCTTTGGCCGCCGGCAGGAACAGCAGGTTTTCCTGGGACGGGATATTTCCCGTGACCGCAACTACAGCGAAGAGGTAGCCTACTCAATTGACAAAGAAGTCCGGCGGATGATTGAAGCCGCCTATGCTAAAACCGAGGAGATGCTTAAGGACAATATTGAGAAGCTGCACCTTGTTGCTAATGCTCTTTTAGAGCGGGAAACACTTGAAGGAAATGAACTGGCGCAGTTATTAAACCAGGGCAAAATAATAGAAAAAGAAAATAATAGCGATGATAATCAGCCACCTGTTGACGTGGCGCCCGTCAATGCCCAAAATGGGCCTGATGATGGCACTGGACCTAAGGTTGTCTATAGCTTTGGCTTACCTGATTCGCGCTATTAATGGTACGATTAAACCGGCAGGGTGTTACCCTGCCGGTTTTTTTTGACTATTTGCAGCTGGTTTTAGTTGCAAGATATTCTTAGGTGGGCTAATATGTAGGTAGTGTTTTGACAGGGAGGGTTAGTTTGAAAAAGCTGCTATTATTAATTTTGGTAATGATATTGTCAACCGGTGTTTCGCATGCCGCTCCGGCTGCTGCCCAGGCGGTTGAGTATGAGAAGGGGACCGTAGTCTTTGTCGGTCCGCTTGATCAGTCAATGCAGAAGCAATATCAGATGGCTAAAGGTGAGCTTGTCAGTATTCAACTGACAAGTGGTCCGGAAACCGGTAAGGTTGTAGATACGTTTAATTTTGTTTCAGAGCATTCGGCGTATGAGATAAAAGTTAAACCTGGTGATAAGGTAGTTGTCGCAGTAACTCACGATTTGGGAAAAACTAGTTATTATGTCAGTGATTTTGACCGTTTCGATTATGTATATGTCTTAGGAGGCTTGTTTGTATTGGCACTGGTGGTGTTTGGCGGCTTAATTGGGGCCAAGTCAGTACTCGTGATTGCCTTCTCGGTGCTGCTTATCTTCAAATTCTTCATTGGCCAGGTCCTTGTCCATCAGTATAGTCTAACGCTTCTAACGCTGGCAGTGGCTGCCGTGATTGCAATGGCAACACAGCTTGTCATAAGCGGCTTGTCTAAAAAGACGCTTGCTGCTGTATTGGGTACAATTGGTGGGGTGGCGATAGCCGGGCTGCTTTCAATGCTGGCGATAAAACTAATGCATCTGACCGGACTTGATTCAGAAGAAGCCATGTTGTTGAAAGCGTCAACGTTGTCTAATATCGATTTCCAGGGTGTACTGTTTGCGGGGATGGTCTTTGGTGCCTTGGGGGCTGTTATGGATGTTACTATCTCCATCGCCTCGGCTGTATATGAGGTTAAGTGCGTACATCCGGCTATTAGCTTTAAAGAACTGGTACAGGCTGGTATGAATGTGGGCCGGGATATCATGGGGACAATGTCTAATACATTGATTCTCGCCTATGCTGGTAGTTCGCTGCCGCTTATGTTGTTAATAGCCTCACAGCAGAATGCACCAATGCTGAAGATTCTTAACTTAAACCTGATTGTGACCGAGTTTGCCAGGGCACTAACCGGCAGTATCGGACTTATTTGTGCCATACCATTGACGGCGATTATTGCGGCGATGCTGCTCAATCGAGAGTAATAACACGTAGGAGCCGGTTTTTCTGTCTGGATAATCAACAATGCAATAGCCGTCTCCTAACGTAACATGCGGAGGTTAATACTATGAGTTGGCTAAAATCACACCGGGCTACCGGAATCGGAAGTCTGCCGTATCAGGATGAGATAACCGCGCTCGAAGTAATCGCTAAAGCGATGCCACATTGGCCGCATTGGCCACAATTGCCGGCCAAGATGCCTGAACAGGGATTTGTTGTTCAGTATGTACAGCCGCTGATTAAGCTGGGTGTATTGACGCTTTCACCGCCTAAGGATCCTGTCTTTGACCGGCTTGAGTCTGGGTGGGAGGATAAAGTAGCTGAGTTCTTTGAACAGTATATGGCGTTTCTGAACGGCGAGGCCGGCGCTTCAGGCGGGTTTGCCCTAACCGGGGAGGCCTTTGCCGGGTTGAATGCTTTTATTAGTCATTTCGGGCAGTATTTCCCCCAGGCTGAAGGCGTCAAGGGGCATATCAGCGGGCCGCTGACTGTTGGTCTGCAGATTAAAGATGAGCAAGGGCGGGCCTGTTTTTATGATGAGTCGCTGCGCGATATATTGGTAAAATGTCTTGCCGTGCAGGCTGCACTTGAGGCTAGACGCCTTAAGCTACTCGGTTTGCCTGTACTGATTTTTATTGATGATCCCGGCCTGTTTTTGATCGATACATCTACCCATATAACACTGACTAAAGCAGCAGCAGCTGCTGCGCTCACCACTATCATCGACACGCTGCACCAGGAAGGAGTCCGGGTGGGGGTTCATACTTGTGCCGGGATTGACTGGTCGATTCTTTTCGAACTGCCGCTGGATGTGATAAGCTTTGACTCGTACCATTACTTTACCGGTATGGCGCTACAGGCCAAAGGCCTGGCTGGATACTTGCAGCAGGGCGGTAAACTGGCCTGGGGTCTGATACCCACCTCTGAGGAGGCTTGGCAGGAGACACCGGCTTCAATACTTGCCCGCTTTGATGAACAGGCTGCTGAATTAGCCAAGCGGGGTATCGATCCTGCTGTTCTACGGCAAAGCATCATTTGGACGCCCAGCTGTGGTACAGGGGCATTACCACCTGACCTGGCAGCGCATATCTATGGTTTGGTAGCAGGTGTCATTGCCAGACTGCGTTTGCAGTAATTTAGCTGACGGTTGACGTGTTGGCAAAAACGTAAGTCAAGCTGCGAGCGGTGGTAGGTTTGAAAAATAAAAAAAGCGGGAGTGCTACAGGCGCTCACATGACTGGCAGGCTAGAGGAGAAGCCTGGTCATGGTGAACGTGTGTGAAGCAATCTCGCTTTTATGTTTACGACCTGGGATTATGTAGGATTATGTTTGTTTGTTCTGGCCTGTTTCATTTCTTTTTTTAGTGCCTTAAGATCAATGCCAAGTTCTGTCGCAACATCCTGCCAGGTGTTATTGACCTTTTTCATAGCGATAATCTGTTCAATGGTTTGGCTGCTTTGTTTTGCCAATAGTCCGGCCATCGCAATATCGCGGTGGTGGTAACCTTGGTTGAACAGGTTCTGAATGTCACCCTGGTCCAGACTGAACCTTTGGGATAGGCGTTTTGCGGCTAACTCCTGGCGAAGGGATTTTACCTTTTCCTTGTCGACGCCTAGTGTACTGGCAACATCCTTCCAGGAATTTGTCTCTGTTTTGAGGGCTAGCACTGATTCAAAAGATTTGTCGCTGGCTTTGGCAAAGAAGGCGGCGCGGGACAAATCTTTGACGCTTTTACCTTCTTTTTGATATTTGGCAATAAGGGCCTCATCCAACCCGAACTCTGTTGACAGACGTTTAGCCGCTTGTTCTGGATTAACCTGATGGCACCGGTGGTGAGCAGGCCGGTCTTTGGTGGTTGATTCGGCCTGTGCAATCAGGGGAATGGCAATGCCACCCAGAATAAAAGCACCTACAACAAAAGCGGCAATTGCTGTACGAGATTTTGTTGAAAACACGTAAATCCCTCCACTATTTATTTTGATGATCCTATCTCATCAGCTGTTAAGCTGCTGAGTATAGAATAGCGGAGAGATATGACAAAATTATGACAGAAAAGGTTACATTTGGATTTTTATGGGTGACTTTTACTGTTTTGCGGGTAAAGTAATTGTAAAAGCAGTAATCTCACCCGGTGTGCTGCTGGCATTGACAGTGCCGCCCATAGCTTCCACTAATTTTTTGGTAATGGCTAGTCCTAACCCTGTGCCGCCGTCGCCACGGGAACGGGATTTTTCTACCCGGTAGAATCTTTCCCAAATATGGGGCAGATGCTCTGCCGGGATACCTGGTCCGGTATTGCTCACAGTTAGCGCTATTTGCTGTTGGTGGGGATGGGCTGTTATAGCGATGATCGAACCGGTATCGGCATGGCGAATGGCGTTGGTCAAAAGGTTAGCTAATACCTGACCGAGGCGGTCAGGGTCGGCAATGACTGGTGGAATTGTTTCGGGCAGTTCTGTTGTAATTATCAGCGATTTCGCTTCAAGAAAGGGCATCAGCTTGGTGCAGTGGACAGTAATTAGCTCTGACAGTGAAATTTTTTCGCGGACAATAGTCAGTTCGCCGGACTCAAGTTGGGATAAGTCCAGTAAATCGCCAACAAGACGGCCAATGCGTTTGGTTTCGCCGACAATGCTTGCCAGATAACGTTCCCGCTGCTCAGGTTTCTTGGCTAGTCCGTCCAGCATTGTTTCTGCTAAAGCCTGGATAGACGCAACTGGAGTTTTTAGTTCGTGCGAAACATCTGACAAGAATTCACGGCGGTTTTGCTCTATTTGAGCCAACTCTGATGCCATGCTGTTAAAGGTACGGCCAAGCTGGCCTATTTCATCAGACTTGATAGCATTGGTACGGCTTTGGTAATCACCACCGGCAAATGCGGCGGCTGCCCGGCTGATATCAGCAAGCGGGCGGGTCAGGCTGCGGGCCATTAGCAAGCCAATTAGAACAGCAGCTAGAATACCGGCTCCCAGTGAATAGAGGAGCAACTGTTCAAGCGCCAGGGCTGTACGGGTAGCACCTGTTACCGGTGAAAAGAGAAAGAGCGCTGTCTGCTGGCCGGAACCTGCCGCCGGCAGGGGAAGGGCAGCGATTATGGCTGGCTCGCGGAGTCGACGTGGTTTCAATATCTTCTGGGCACCGCTGCCATCCTGCCAATCGGCAGTGTTCCAAAATTCTGCCAGGTTTTTAAGGTGCCTGCTTTTCCAACGTGCCGGTGGTTGACCGGCGATGATCTGGCCGGTTTTGTCCATAATCCAGATATCACCACCAGCCATGTCACTCATTGCATCAAGCAATGCAGCAGAGGGTTTTTGCCCGTTTGTTAGTAGCGGTGTTACTATTGTTACGGCAGCACTGCCTTTGGCTAAGAGGTCGCGGCGTTTGTTTTCGATGACATGGTCGCGCACCAGATAGGACATCAACAACCCCATGGTTAGCATACTAACCAGGATAATGACCAAGTGAGAAAGCAGTAGTTTGCCAAAAATAGATCTGGTCATTTGTTGGTTACCTCAAATTTATAACCTATTCCCCACACGGTATGGATATAGCTATATTCAGGATTATCAATTTTTTGGCGCAAGCGCTTAATGGTGGCATCGACTGTACGATCGGCTCCGTCAAAGTCATAGCCCCAGACATTGATTAAAAGTTGGTCACGGGAAAACGCCATTTTTGTATGACGGGCTAGAAAGATCAACAGTTCAAACTCCTTTGGTGACAATGCTGTGTGTTGACTGCCGGTTTGAACAGCCTGGGCAGCTTGATCAATAATAAGACCGGGGAATTCCAGGCGGGCACCGGTTTCGCTGATCAAACCACTGCGGCGTAGCACGGCCTTAACGCGGGCCATAACCTCCCGGGGGCTAAATGGTTTGGTAATATAGTCGTCAGCTCCCAGTGAGAATCCGGTTAATTTATCTGTTTCCCCACTTTTGGCTGTCAAAAAGATGACAGGCACATTGCGCTCAATGGCTTCACATATTTCCCAGCCTGAACGCTTGGGCAGCATGACATCAAGAATTAGCAAATCAGGGCAGTGTTCCTCTTCGATAGCCAGTGCTTCCTGGCCGTCGGCGGCTGTGAACACTTTAAATCCCTCTTGTTCCAGGTAAAGCTGCAAGACTTCAGTTATATTAGGCTCATCATCGGCCACCAGTACCTTAATCACTTCCATAAGCGCCACCCCACATCTCTTATATATAGTGTCTGCTATAGAAATGCTATCATATTCCGGATAAGGTTGTAAATGCGGTATGATGAGATAATGGCTGATTGACAATCGTCAACCAGTATTTTATTATTAGGATAACAATAAGGCGTGTGGGGTGAGTAACATTGCGGACAGCAATACTTGAGGTTTTAAAGCATAATTCCGGACAGTATATTTCAGGCGAGGATATCTCGCACACTCTAAAGGTATCAAGAACAGCGGTGTGGAAACACATCCGGGCACTCAAAGAGGATGGTTATGAGATTGAAGCCCATCCCCGGCTTGGATATGCACTGCGGCAAAATACCGATAGACTGTTACCGGCAGAGATTAAAGCCCAGCTGACAAGTGATATCCTGGGGCGGGAAATCCACTATTTCAGTGAGACTGATTCAACGAATAATGAAGCCAAAAGGCTAGCAACAAACGGTTGCCAGGAAGGGACAATTGTTGTAGCGGAAGCTCAGGGAAGCGGGCGAGGCCGTTTAGCCAGAGGCTGGTTTTCACCGCCCGGCAAAGGAATTTGGCTATCTGTTGTGCTGCGGCCGCCGTTTGGCCCGATGGAGGCTGCAAAATGCACGTTAATGGCCGCCGTTGCTGTTAACAGGGCTATCAATGAGGTGACAGGCGCCGGCTGCGGCATTAAATGGCCTAATGATATATTGTGTAATGGCCGCAAAGTAGTGGGTATTCTTACGGAAATGAGTGCTGAAATGGATGCCATTAACCACATCGTTATTGGTATGGGGATCAATGTAAATATTGAACCGCAGGAGTTTCCCAGTGAGATTGCTGCAACGGCTACTTCCCTGTCGATTGCCTCCGGTCACCAGGTTCCAAGGGTTAAGCTGCTTACGGCCATTCTTGCTGAATTAGAGAATGTCTATAATGTTGTTAAAACATCAGGCTTTGTGCCAGTGCTTGCTGATTGGAAGAGCCAGTCAATAACGCTCGGTCAGCAAGTGGATGTCCGCGGAGTTGATCGCAGCTTTACTGGTGTAGCTATTGATATTGATGCTGATGGCGCGCTTTTAATTGAGACTCCGCAAGGGCTTGAACGGGTACTGGCCGGGGATGTCTCTATTCGCCCGGCCCTGACTGGACAATAATAAGCCGCATATTAAGGAGGTAAGTATGAACACTAAAAATATGGCTCTTACAAGCTTATTTGCAGCACTGCTTGCGGTAAGCTCGCAGGTTTCCATTCCTCTCGGTCCTGTACCAATTACCATGCAGGTTATGTTTGTATTGCTGGCAGGCATGATATTAGGTAAACGTTTGGGGCCGGCTAGTGTTGCTGTGTGGGTGGTTCTTGGCATATTCGGCTTGCCGGTGTTTGCTCAGGGAAAAGCCGGGGCGGCTGTTTTAATTGGTCCAACCGGCGGCTATATTCTTGGTTACTTTGTCTGCACGTATATTGTGGGGTATGTTGCGGAACACTTTGAATTGAGCTATAAATACACTGCCGTTGCTATGATGGCAGGCCTGATAATCATTTATGGTATTGGTTTGGCAGGCTTTATGCTGTCTTTCCAATATGTACTGCATAAGGCTATGCCACTGGAAAGAGCGCTCAATTTAGCCGTATGGCCCTTTTTACCGTTAGACCTTGTTAAGGCGGCGATGGCTGTGTATGTTGGGGTGCGGGTTCGACGGGCACTTTTAAAAACCGGACTTGTTACTACTAAACAGCCAGCCTGAGGGCGTTGCCGAATTTAGTCGTATATTTACAATTTCCCCGCTTTTAAGGTACAATAATAACTATTAATCAAACTAGAGGTCATTTCAGAGTATGACAGATACGGCCTATAGCCTATATAGGGGGTTACTCATGTTATTAGTGTTTGATGTTGGCAATACCAACATCGTTTTGGGGGTTTACGAGGGAATAGAACTTAATTATCACTGGCGTATTTCCACAGATAAGCAAAAAACCGGTGACGAGTATGGTGTTCTTATTTACAACCTGTTTACCTATCGCGGGTTAAAGATGGAAGATATTGAAGCTATCGTCATTTCTTCGGTTGTTCCACCGCTTGTGGTCCCCCTGACCAGGATGTGCCAGCGGTATTTTAATGTTGAACCACTTGTCGTAGGTCCTGGCATTAAGACCGGTATTTGTATTAAATATGAGAATCCGCGCGAAGTCGGCGCTGATCGTATTGTAAATGCCATTGCTGCTTATGTGAAATATGGTGGTCCATTGATCATTGTTGATTTTGGTACTGCTACTACGTTTTGTGCTTTAGCTGAAAATGGCGATTACCTGGGGGGGGCGATTGCCCCAGGTATTGGTATTGCAACTGAAGCCTTATTTCAGCGGGCGGCTAAATTGCCGCGCATCGAGCTGATTAAACCCAAAAGTGTAATATGTCGCAACACAATAAACAGTATGCAATCAGGTATTATTTATGGTTTTGTTGGTCAGGTGGATGAGATTGTTCGTCGTATGCGTGATGAACTGGGTCAGCAGGTAACTGTTATTGCTACCGGGGGGCTGGCTAACCTGATTGCCCAGGAATCGCGAACCATTGATAAAGTAGATACCTTCTTAACTCTGGAGGGACTCAGGCTTATTTATGAACGAAACCGGTAAATAATGACCCAAGGCGGCCTTTAAAGGCCGCCTTTTGAGACTGGTTAAGGAGGAATATATGCACATTGGTCATATTAAGCTTACCAATCCGGTAATCCTAGCCCCTATGGCGGGTGTTACTGACTTGCCGTTCCGGCTGTTAGCTAAGGAAATGGGCTGTGGGTTGGTATATTCTGAGATGGTAAGTGATAAGGGGCTTATCTATGACAATGCCCACACCAAAAAGCTGCTGGCAATTGATGAGCGGGAGCGACCGGTCGCTCTGCAGATTTTTGGCTCAGAGCCTGCAAGCATGGCCAAAGCGGCCCGTATTGTCGCGGCGTCAGGGGCAAATATTATTGATATTAATATGGGGTGCCCCACCCCGAAAATTACAAAAAACGGCGAGGGTTCGGCGCTCATGCGTAACCCTGAGCTGGCCTGTCGCGTCATTGCTGCAGTTGTTGAGGCTGCTGATACCATACCGGTTACTGTTAAGTTCCGCAAAGGCTGGGATGAAAACAGCATAAATGCTGTTCAGATTGCCAGACTAGCCGAGCAGGCAGGCGCTGCAGCTGTTAGTGTGCATGGCCGTACCCGGGAGCAATTTTACTCCGGGCAGGCCGATTGGTCAATTATCAGGGAGGTAAAGCAAGCTGTCGCCATTCCTGTTATCGGCAATGGCGATATTCGTACCCCGCAGGATGCCAAGCGTATGTTGACTGAGACCGGCTGTGATGGCATAATGATAGGGCGGGGAGCGCAGGGAAATCCCTGGATATTCCGGCAGGTTGCCCATTACCTGACAACCGGCGAAATGCTATCACTGCCAACGCTCGGTGAACGGATCGACATGCTGCTGCGGCAGCTTGACATGCTCGTCGACCACAAGGGCGAATACACCGGTATCAGAGAGATGCGCAGTCATGCCGCCTGGTACACCAAAGGCCTGCCCAGCTCAGCTGAACTCAGGCTAAAATTCAACCAGGCCGCCACCAGAGAAGACTTTATACAGATCATGGAAAATTATCGCGATACTATAATTTAAATTTGTTAATGTGTAAAAGCCGGAAACTGCTTAGAAATGTCCAGCTGCTAGGCGCACCGGAAAAACAAGCAGTGCCGCGTACAGTCGTACGCAAACAATTGTTTTGAGGAGCAACAACGCAGATGGGCGTTTATAAGCAGTTTCCGTGGAGGATAAGGATGGATATGCTAATCATGCCCGTCGCCAATGGCATACTGCCTAGGCCTGAGGGCGGAACAATCACCGGAATGTTTATCATAGAAAACGGCGGACAACTGCTCTTAGATGTCGGGGTAGGACGAGAAATCCTCATTTGTCCGTGGCTTATTGAAGAACAGGGTTTATACCCGGTTGGCGTAATTGTTCGCATTGTTAATATCTGGAATCATGTAGCTGTCGATGACACAGGAAATGAATTACCTGTACTTATGGCCAAACTGGAAGGGCGAGGCCATGCGCGCTGGTACACAATGCGGACTGCCGGGAGCTATATCTATTCTAATGATGTCGAATATATCAACCTCAAAAAAATGCGAAAAGAATATCCCGCAATCTCAGGTGCCGGTTGGTCACCTCAAGGCGGGTATACCGAGTTTCGCGATAAAAGCGATATTCCTGTCACGGTCTACGGTACTGACCTTGAGACAGGCCAGGAAATTAGCATAACGGCTAACCTAGGCGGGTTGGTAGAACTTGAGCAGGCTCACACAATTGAACACTCAGTTATCAGGGCCTTAACTACGTTCGGTTTATGCACGGCCCGTACCCTGGTTGAGGCCATGAGCCGGGAAACAGACGAACTAAAAAAATCAGTTGAGTTTAGTATTAAACATACTTTACCTGAAGCCTTGGGATTGACAGCCAGCGGTGCCTGTGGTAACCCAATGACCAACCTGGCGCAATTTTATTTGGCCCAGGAGTTTGTTGGTAACATACAGGCCGGAAAGTCGCTAAATGAATCACTGGATAAAGCCCGTCGTGCTACCATGTCTCAGCTCACCGGTGATATGGGGATTACAATGCAGCAAGGGATTCGTGTATTACAAGGGCTCAAAAAAGGCATGGCACATGATGATACATTATTAAAGCTTGAAACTTATAAGAAAGTAATTAGCCGTTTTCCCTTTGAACCATGGGGATAACGGTATTTTTTTTCGACCAGTATATGGAAAAACTTGTTAATAGGCAAAAAAAATGCTAGAATATGTATGTACACAACCTTGTGCACATATACTAAGTGGGAGATGAACAAGCTGTGTTGCTACGAATTGGCGATAAGATTGTCAACCGCCAGAAAATTCACCAGACCATTGATCGCATTCTGGATCTGCGGCGAGATGGCCTATCACAGCAAGAGGTGGCAGGGCAGATTGGCGTTGATCGCACTTTTGTTTCGCGTCTTGAGACAATTGGCGAGATTCGCAAAGGCGGCCGTGTGGCTCTCATTGGTTTTCCCTTAAAAAACTGTCAGGAAATATACTCTGTGGCCAGGCAGGAAGGCATTGACTTTTGCCTTGTTTTGTCCGAACAGGAGCGTTGGGATTTTGTTCAAACCAAAAGTGGTATAGAGCTATTTAATACTATTATGGAAATTATCGGCAATGTCCGCAAATATGACATAGTGATTATTATTGGCTCAAACATGAGGATTAAGCTAATCGAGACTATGCTGGACAAAGCGGTAATAGGGGTACAAATTGGTGAATCCCCTATTGCTGAAGATAAATATGTCAATCCGGAGGAAATTCGTGTTCTTATCAGACAGCTCCGGTTTTAACCGGGAGGATACAAGATGAAACAGGTAGTAAGCATCAGTCTTGGTTCATCAAAACGCAATGGTATTACATCAGCTGAATTTGGCGGCCAAGAATTTTTGATTAAAAGAATTGGTACAGACGGTGATAAACAGGTTGCTGCCCGGCTGATTCGTGAGATGGATGGTCAGGTTGATGCCATTGGACTTGGCGGTACCGACCTATACATATATGCTGGCAGTAAGCGGTATACATTTCGGGAATCGGCAGCACTGGCCGCTAATGCCAAAAAAACACCAGTAGTTGACGGTAGTGCGATAAAGAATACACTGGAACGGCGCGTTATTCCTCATCTTGAAGCCAAACACGGGATGGATTTTAAGGATAAACAGGCTCTTGTCGTATGTGCGGTTGACCGGTTTGGATTAGCAGAAGCCCTGGTAGGCGCCGGCAGCCGGACTGTATTTGGTGATTTAATGTTTGGGCTGGGATTGCCGATACCTATTAATACTCTTAAGGGTTTAGCACGATTAGCGAGTATTGTAGCACCTGTTGTTACACAACTTCCGGTTAGTTTATTCTATCCTACAGGCGACAAGCAGACACAAATGACGCCTAGATTTGAAACTTACTTCCGTGATGCTGCTATTATTGCCGGTGACTTCCACTTTATCAGGCGGTATATGCCGGATAATATGCGCGATAAACTTGTCATTACCAATACCGTAACCAAGGATGATGAAGTATTGTTAAAGCAACGTGGCGTTAGTACACTGGTGACTACTACCCCGGAGATGGGGGGGCGCTCTTTCGGTACTAATATTTTAGAAGGGGTGTTGACAGCTTTATCAGGTAAACGACCGGAACAACTGACCGCAGAGGAGTATGTCTGCCTTATTGAACAAACTGGCATTGAACCTAGAGTTAAAAAACTCACATAAGGAGGCGCATGTATTTGCAAAAATTTGCTTTTGTAGTTCATCCGCTTGAGGCCAAAGATTTTAGCCGTAAATTTTCCTTTACCCGTAATTGGTCAGATGGCTTGGTAGAAGGGATTATTAAATACATACCGCCATTTAAAGTTTCGCATATCAGCGGTATAGATTCGGGGCATAATACTGCTGAGGGGTGGTTTGTCGGCTGCCCGCTAACATCCCGGCAGATGATGGCTATGCCAGAAAAGTATGTTACCCAGAAAATTATAAAAGCTGGAAAAGTTGCAGAAAAAATGGGTGCTCAGATTGTTGGCTTAGGTGCTTTTACCTCTATTGTTGGCGATGCTGGCATAACTGTAGCCAAGAATTTAAAGATCGCAGTAACCACCGGCAACAGTTATACGGTAGCTACAGCCCTGGAAGGAACACGCCAGGCAGCTAAAGTAATGGGGATAGACCTGGAGCGGGCCAATGTACTGATTCTAGGGGCGACTGGCGCTATCGGTGCTGCCTGCGCCCAGATTTTAGCTCGTGAGGTGCGGTATCTGACATTGGCTGCCAGGGATGAAATTAAACTGGATAAAATTGCTAAGCAAATTTTAAAGGCATCAGGGTTAGCCGTGCGGGTAACGGCAAATACTAAACATGCTATTAGAAACGCTGACGTTGTTGTAGCTGTAACCAGCGCTATTGATAGCATTATTGAGCCAGAGGATTTAAAGCCAGGAGCAATTGTTTGTGATGTAGCCAGGCCGCGCAACGTATCTCGCCGGGTCGCTGAAATGCGCAATGATGTGTTGGTTATTGAGGGCGGGGTTGTCGAAATTCCTGGTGATGTAGATTTTGGTCTGAATTTTGGATTTCCACCGAAAACAGCATATGCCTGCATGGCTGAAACAATGATCTTAGCGCTTGAAGGCCGCTATGAAAACTTTACACTAGGACGGGATCTGACCGTAAAACAAGTTGAGACAATTGATAAATTGGCTATTAAACATGGTTTTAAATTAGCCGGATTTCGGAGTTTCGAACGGGCTATTACACCACAGGAGCTAGGTTTGATTAGAGCTAATGCAGTTGCTAATGTCAGTCAGATGCAGAAAGGAGTACTTTAGAAAATATTGACAAAAGATCTATTTATGCCTATAATAATGAAAAATAGAGGATGACCTTCATAACGGCAGGCTGCCTCTTACCACCCACAGTGTCAAGTTTCTACTTGACACTATTTATATTGCCTAAGTCATGCATCTGTGGAATTTTCCTCAGAGAGGGTGGAAATTTTTACGTAAAAGCGAATACACTATCTACAAAGTCTATTTAGAATATTTGAAAAGAAATTAGCCGAATATTTAATAATAAAGAGGAGAATGACATCATGGAAAAAGACGTTATGCTAACAATAGACGGATTGAAAAAAATCGAGCATAAACTTGATCATTTAAAATCAGTCCGCCGCCGGGAAGTGGCTGAACGTATTAAGCAAGCGATTGAATTTGGCGATATCAGTGAAAACTCTGAATATGAGGATGCGAAAAACGAGCAGGCTTTCATTGAAGGGGAAATTCTGACCCTGGAGAAAATCCTGCGTAATGCGAAAGTCATTGATGAAGGTGAAGTTGGCACAGATGTTGTTGCGTTAGGCTCAACTGTTAAACTAAAAGACCTTGAATTTGATGATGACCTTGAATATACCATTGTCGGTTCAGCTGAAGCAGACCCTGCTGAATCTAAAATTTCCAATGAATCGCCTGTTGGTCAGGCCATACTTGGACAAAGAGTCGGCAGTGTAGTGGAAGTAAATGTTCCGGCTGGTATGCTGAAATATGAAATTATGGAGATTAGACGCCAGCATTAATTTGACAAAGTGAGAGACAGGGGAGAACGCAACATGGCAGAATCAGAAGTAACCCAAGATCAAGAGCAAACAACAGAAGAACTTAATGTACTCATGAAGGTTCGCCGGGAGAAATTAGATAAGATTGCATCCTATGGTATTGAGCCTTTTGGCCGTAAATATGAATTTACACATCATGCTCAGACGATTCATGATAACTATGCTGAATTAGAAGGACAAACTGTAAGAGTTGCTGGCCGGTTAATGGCTGTGCGCAGGCAAGGGAAAGCCAGTTTTGGCCATGTTATGGATATGTCAGGGCGAATTCAGATCTATTTTCGTCAGGATGTAATGGGAGACACTGCTTACGAGCAGTTCCGGCTTTTAGATATCGGTGATATTATAGGTGTCGAAGGCGTGGTATTTACAACGCAAAAAGGTGAAATCAGTGTGAAAGCCAATGGGTTTGAATTCTTGGCTAAATCACTTCGGCCTCTGCCGGAAAAATGGCATGGCCTTAAAGATGTTGAAATGCGTTATCGTCAACGCTATCTTGATTTAATAGTAAGCCCTGATGTACGCAAGAATTTTGTTATGCGTAGCAAAATCATCAAAGCTTTCCGGCAACTACTAGATGAACGCGATTTCCTGGAAGTTGAGACTCCAATGATGCACCCGATTGCGGGAGGGGCGGCAGCACGTCCGTTTATTACCCATCACAATGCACTTGATATGAAATTGTTTATGCGGATTGCCCCTGAACTGTACCTGAAACGGCTGATTGTCGGCGGCTTTGAAAAAGTTTATGAACTTGGTCGGGTCTTTAGAAATGAAGGCGTTTCAGTTAAACACAACCCTGAATTTTCTTTGCTTGAACTCTATCAGGCCTTTGCCGACTACCAGGATGTTATGCGGTTGACTGAGGAAGTGGTAGCTGGAGTTGCGCAAGCCGTTCTTGGCACTACCAAGATTACTTATCAGGGTCAGGAGATTGATCTTACACCGCCGTGGAATCGCATTACAATGCCTGAAGCCATCAAAAAATACTCCGGGGTAGACTTTAATGAAGTTAAGACTGTAGCTGAGGCTCGGGCTGTAGCGGATAAGCTTGGTGTCAGGTATGAGCAGAAACATGGTATTGGTGGCATTTTAAATAACGTTTTTGAAGAAGTCTGTGAGCAGCACCTGATTCAACCGACCTTTATTATTGGACATCCTACTGAAATATCGCCGCTAGCTAAACGTAACAAGGATAATCCTGATATTACGGATCGCTTTGAAGCTTTTATATTTGCGCGCGAGATTGCCAACGGTTTTTCGGAGCTCAATGACCCAATCGATCAGCATGGACGATTTGCTGACCAATTGACTCAGCGAATGGCCGGTGACGATGAAGCCCATATGATGGACGAGGATTACATTAATGCGCTTGAGTACGGTTTGCCGCCAACAGGTGGCTTAGGTATTGGGATTGATCGCCTGGTTATGTTTTTAACCGATTCCTACTCTATCAGAGACGTAATCTTGTTTCCACACATGCGCCATCGCGAATAGTAAATGGCAGCTGTTGATCATATTGAGTGGTCAACAGCTGTTTTCCTAAGTGACAACTTATAAACAATCTTATTATCTTACTATCCGCTCGGTTGAGTACTGCCGATATGCTTACAGCCAAGAAAGCCATTGACACCCAAGTTGATATATGATACTATGTAGAAGTCGCAAAACGTACGACATAAAAATACTGAAAAATATATTGACACATTAATACTGATGTGGTAATATATAAAAGCTGTCACGTAAGAACTGCGCACCATTAAGCCTGAAAAGACATATCATTGATGGTATGCACGTGACACTAGTGCAGCTTGCACAACGTTCCCTGAAAACTGAACAATGTAAAGTAATGCATCATAAAAATGCCAGATGTGCGATGTGCTGCTTGCAGCACAAGCAACAAATAAGATTTGATTGATAATGAGCCGATAAACGGCTTCAATATAAGTAGTCACCTAGT
>NZ_DATMXX010000207.1:0-2699 GCF_035561255.1 Sporomusa sp.
GGAGAACTATAGATAAATTAGGAAATATTTCGAGGCTTCATTATATAATTTTATGAGTTGCTTGTCCATTGGGCTTTTGGATATTTATTTTATCAGTGGTTAGTGATCGGCATTTTATATCACTGTAAAGCAGTGCAAGAAGAGAAATTATAATCAAGGCAATGCAAAGAATCCATGCCGCTTGATAGGAGCCTGTTTTATCATATACTATTGCGATTGCGGGAACCGATAGTGCGGCGCCTAAGTAAACAGAGCGATTCACGTAACCATATATCTCACCATAGTGTTTTGAACCAAACATTGCGGCTGTGATTACTGGCGGGCAAACAGTTCCAGTACAAATTCCTACACCATAGAGAAGAGCCATAACATACATAAGAGGCTTATATTCTGGGAATAGTAGGCAAGCCATAGCCAAGGCAAAAACGATACAACTATAGCCAGTACCTATTCTAGTACCAAATTTATCATAAACCCAGCCAAGAGATATTTTTCCTAGCGTTACAATAATCAAGAAAAGGGAGAGGATTCCTGCAGCAAAGGCAGCGCCATGAACATCTGCTAAGAAAGCGGCAAGCTGGCTTAATGACCCAAAGCCTACAAAACATAGGCAGAACATGCCAAATAAATAGATCCAAAAGAAGCTATGTTTTTTTACTTCCTCAAGGGTCATGTTAAGTTCAGTTTTGGGGACGATTGTCTTTTGGGCAGTAGCAGCAACTTCATCTGCTCCGTATGCCATAAAACCCATAGTTTCAGGGGATTTTTTCATTAGGATAATCATAGGCAAACAGATTATCAGCATAGCACCAGCAAATACAAGATACGATGCTCTCCAACCATAGTTTTCGATGATATTTGCCATTATGGGACTGATGATAGCACCACCAAAACCACTACCAGCAAGGGCAATACTGATAGCCAAACCTCTTTTTTTGGCAAACCAGTTTGTAATGATAATAGAAACAGGCAAAGCTATTGCGCCACAGGAAAACGCCCCCATAAAGAAAGCACTTATATAAAAATGAGTAATGTTTTGTCCTAACGAAAAGCTAGCGTACGAGGCAGCCAAACCAACAACACAGATAGCATGAATTAGTTGAGTATTTTTTTTTGCCAGCCATTTTCCTAAATAAGGTGATAGGAATACTGTTACTCCAGAAATGATGGTGCTACATATGCCGAATGCACTTCTACTGAAACCCATATCCTTAGTAACAGGTTTAACGTACAGCCCCCAACAAGTCGTTATTAATGGGTGCAACAAGGCCATAATCAAAACGCTCGCAGCTACAACCCACCAACCGTAAAATATCTTTTTATTGTTCATTCTATTACCCTCCAATTAATTATTTGTGCCAGATGTTCTCGCATGATGATTGATTTAACTTTTATAAACTTTGCCATCTTTCATAATAAAAGCAACACTATTAAGAATTGAAATCTCCTCTAATGGGTTCTTATCAACAGCAATAATGTCAGCAAATTTCCTAGGCGCAATGGTTCCAACTTTATCATTCCAGTGGAGTAGTTCAGCTGCATATCTTGTGGCACTGAGTAGGGTATCTGTAGGCGAGATACCAGCCTGTACCATTAACTCAAATTCTCCTGACTGTGTACCGTGGGGGGTTAAAGGAGTTCCACAGTCAGTCCCAAATACGATTCGTATGCCGGCATCATAAGCCTTTTTTATATTGGAAAGATGTGAACCAACCAAGGCAGTTGCCTTTCTAATCGCGAAATCAGGAATACCAGCTGCAGCACCTTTTTCTGAGATTATCTTTAAAACAATAAATGTAGGAGCAATAGAAATACCTTTTTCCACCATAATTTGTATGGTTTCCTCGTCAACAAGTGTACAGTGTTCAATTACGGAGACACCTGCAATAGCTGCTGCTTTGATGCCCGCTGTACCATGGGCATGAGCAGACGTGATCTTGCCATGCATTTGAGCTACATCAACAGCTGCTTTAATTTCCTCAACGCTCATATTTTGTTCTCCAGGCTCATTGCCAGGGCTCAAAACGCCACCAGTAACCACTACTTTAATCTGGTCTGCACCATACTTCAGCATTAAACGGGCAGCTGCGCGAACCTCTTCAGGACCGTTTGCAATATTACCGGATTTAAAGGTATTGTATCCCAATGTTTCTCCAGGATAACGAAAATCAAGATGTCCACCTGTTTGTGTAATATACATACCGCTGGTGAAAATACGTGGACCCGGAAAAATCCCTGCATTGATTGCATCACGTAAAATACTGCAACCTGTGATAGTAGGGTATCCCTCATCACGAACTGAGGTAAAACCAGCAAGTAAATCCAACTGGGCATTTTTAACCCCTTTGATTACAACCATCTCTGGTGGTTCACTTACCTCAATAAGGGATGTTTTGCCACCAAATCCAAGATGTACATGGGTATCAATTAATCCGGGAAGTACAAACTTATCTGAAAGATCAATGACTTCATCACCTGCATTAGCTAAAAAGCCTTCCGCACTTCTCACCTCAGTTATTTTGTTATCTTCAATGATTATCACTGCATTTTCTTGAACGCTCTCGTCAATTGCACAAAATAACTTTCCGCATTTAATTATTTTTGACATAAATATACCCTCTTTCTATTAATACTTCTTTGATCAGAGTATAAAACAAACACTTTGTATTTCGATATCAAATTACAGTTTAGTGTTAAAA
>NZ_DATMXX010000208.1:0-11120 GCF_035561255.1 Sporomusa sp.
GGTTAAAAGGGAGCGAGATTATGGTAAAATCTGATGATATTATAAGGAAAACCGATCTGTTGGGAGCCCACAACTATCATCCTTTACCAATAGTGATAGCCAAAGCCGAAGGCGTGTGGGTGGAAGATCCTGAAGGCAACCGCTATATGGATATGCTAAGCTCCTACTCTGCCCTGAATCAGGGACACAGACACCCTAAAATTATCAAAGCCTTAAAAGATCAGGCTGACAAAGTAACCCTCACCTCCCGGGCTTTTTATAACGATCAGTTATATCAGTTTTTTGAGCGGCTGGCCAAGCTCACCGGGAAAGATATGTTCCTGCCAATGAACACAGGCGCTGAAGCGGTGGAAACAGCAATAAAAGCGGTACGGCGCTGGGCTTACCACTGTAAAGGTGTGCCGGAAAATCAGGCTGAGATCATCGTCTGTACAGGGAATTTCCATGGCCGGACAGTGACGATTACTTCATTCTCTTCAGATCCGGAATATCAAGCCGGTTTTGGTCCATTTACCCCCGGTTTTACCCTGATTCCCTATGGCGATTATACCACACTGGAAAATGCAATTTCTCCAAACACGGCCGCCCTCCTGATAGAGCCTATCCAGGGAGAGGCCGGTATCGTCATTCCCCCTGAAGGGTTCTTACGGAATGCGTCTGAACTGTGTAAAAGAAATAATGTACTGTTTATCGCCGACGAAATTCAGACCGGTTTCGGCCGGACGGGAAAAATGTTTGCCTGTGACTGGGAAGATGTCATCCCTGATATGTATGTACTGGGTAAAGCTTTGGGCGGCGGTGTTCTCCCTATTTCTGCGGTTGCCGCCAACAAAAATATCCTGGGTTTATTTAATCCTGGCTCACATGGCTCTACCTTTGGCGGCAACCCATTGGCCTGCGCAGTAGCAATAGCCGCCCTGGAGGTACTGGAAGAAGAAAAACTTGTGGAGAATTCACTGATCCTGGGGCAATATTTTCTTGATAAACTCCGGCAGCTAGCTAATCCGCTAATCCGGGAGGCTCGAGGCAAAGGCTTGTTCATCGGTTTGGAGCTGACAGTACCGGCACGGCCCTATTGCGAAAAACTAAAAAACAATGGACTGCTCTGTAAGGAAACACATAAAAATATTATCCGCTTTGCTCCCGCGCTAACGATTACCCGGGAAGAAATAGACTGGGCCTATACGCAAATACAGCAATGTTTTGCCGATTCTGCCGGTAAATAGCACCATAAAAACCACGGTCATCATTATAGTAGATGCCGTGGTTTTTATGTGTCTTGGCTATCCCTTACTCCCCAGCTCCATGAGCAACTTTCTTAAAACAATTACAGATTAGAAATATTAAACCGCCTTGCTTTCGGCCATGTAAACCGAATTGCAGGCGTTTTTTTTTATGCCCTTTTCTGTTCTTAATCGCAAAAAACGACATATCCCACAAAAACAACATATTTATCCCATAATCATTCCAAAATATTTTTCTAATATTTAGATAGCCTCATTTTTGTTCCGGGGCGATAACGAAAAAATTAGAGAGGATGGATGAAATGAGTACAAACCCGGTTAATAATACCGAGTGGTGGAAAAATCCGACGAATACCGACAACAAGAGAAACACGGGCAATGATCTGGACGCCAATTCCTTCCTGCAACTATTAGCAACGGAAATGAAATACCAAGACCCGCTTGATCCTGTGAGCAATACCGAATTCGTGGCCCAAATGGCTCAGTTTAATTCACTGCAGCGCCTGCAGGACATCAGTAACAGCATGAGTTCAACAAAAGCCTACAGCCTTATCGGCAAAGTCGTAAGCTACCGGACGACCGATGCCAGTGGCAACCAAACTGTAGAGTTTGGAACTGTCCAAACGGTATATACAAAAAACGGTCAATCCTACTTAACCGTAAATGGAAAAGATGTAAGTTTGGATGATGTGGTGGAGGTTGCCGAACCATCAACAAAACCAATAGGTGAACTGCTAAAACTAATTGGAATGAACTGCAAAGGATATGTCCAGGACAGCAAAACAGGTGATTTTGTCTCTGTCGGTGGTGTGGTCAAATCTGTACGAAAAGACGGCAGTCAGGATTATGTCGTTATGGATGACGTCAAAGCTGAGGTTGATTCAATTCAATCAACCGATTATGACAGTTCCCAGGACAAGTATGAGCATTTGCAAAACCATGTAGGCCAGGATGTGTCTCTGTCAGTTAAAGATCCGGTCACCGGTAAGACCGCAACCATCAAGGGAAAGGTTGAATCGGTAACTAATGAAAACGGCAAACTTAAAGTTGTCATGGATGGCGTAGATGTACCGGCAAACTTACTTTATAGCGTTGCCCAGGCTTGAGTGACCTTACATCAGCCGGACCCTAGTTTGGGAGGCTGACTTTTATTTCTGACTGATTGAAGAAATAAACCTTTGTACCAGGAGGAAATTCCTTATGATGAGATCTATGTATTCTGCGGTTTCAGGCCTAAGAGCGCAACAGACAAAACTGGATGTTATCGGCAACAATATCGCTAACGTCAACACAGTTGGTTATAAAGCGCAGCGAGCCACCTTTAGCGACCTCTTTAGTCAGGTGTTAAGCGGTGCCTCCGGCCCTGACGGGAACCGGGGCGGCGTTAACCCGAAACAGGTTGGTCTTGGTACCCAGATAGCCAGTTTGGATATGATTATGACCCCAGGCGGTCCGCAATTTACCGGTAATCCCTATGATGTTTCCATCAGCGGCAATGGGTTCTTTATTGTTCAGGGTGGTCAAAGGGGGGATTTTCAGTTTACCAGAGCCGGTAACTTTGGTGTCGATAAGGCCGGTAACCTGACAGTTGGCGGTATGCAAGTCTGCGGCTGGCAGGACTATGGCGGTAAACGGCAAACTGACGGCTCCTATGAATATGACACCCAAAAGCCGGCAGAACCGATTAACCTGTTTTCCGACAAATATAACGGTAACAAAAGAATCATTTCCCCCAAGGCGACAACAAAAGGCGACCTGGCAGGAAACCTGGATCCGGCTAAAACTGCCAGGGGAACTGCCCTGGATGATATTGGCACACCACCGTCACCGGCCGACTATACCGGCACGATGACAGTGTACGATGCCTTAGGCAATAGTTATGAGGTTCAAAGCAAATTCTCCAAATGCTATGTTGACTCTACTGACCCGGACAATCCGGTCACATCCTGGTATTGGGAAGCGAAATCCGCTGATGCCAAACTTGATGTAACCGCCAGTGGGTATATCAAGTTTGATAAAGACGGCAAGATTGTAAGCGGTGATACTGACTTCAACACCAAGCCTCAGATTACCTTAACCCCTAAAGGGACCAACGCCGCTGCTGCCCCCTTTACGGTTAACCTGGACTTCTCTGGAATCTCCACCTACAACAGCACCGGCAGTAATGAGATCAAAGCGTCAAATGTCGATGGTTATGCGGCCGGGGATCTGGACGATATTAGCATCGGCAACGATGGTGTGATCACCGGCATATATAGCAACGGACAAAAGCAGCCGTTGGGGATGCTGGCGCTGGCCAACTTCGATAACCCGGCCGGACTCGAAAAGATTGGCGGCAACCTGTACGTACCTACCGTCAATTCGGGTGATTTTAAAGGAGGCGTCAAACCGGGGGAAAGTGGTACAAGCATGATAAGCTCCAGTAATCTGGAGATGTCTAACGTTGATTTGGCAGAACAATTCAGTGAAATGATGATTACCCAGCGAGCCTATCAGGCCAACAGTAAAATCATCACAGCCGCCGACCAGTTACTGCAGGACCTAATCAATATGGTACGGTAAAAGCCTTATTATCGAAGAAAGGATCGGGGTGATTTCTTCTGGGCTCCTACTTTGGTTTATATAACGTCGCTGTCTCGGGAATGTATGTTAACCAGGCCGGTCTTGCATCAACAAGCCATAATATTTCCAACGTCAATACCCCTGGTTTCTCCCGGCAGCATATCACAGGTGAGGAATGGCGTATCGCCTCATCAGGTCTATCCCCCGGCGGCAAGGGGGTTGGAGTACAAGAAATAAGGCAGGCGCGAAACCAATTTCTTGACCAGAATTACCGGCGCCAGAATGCACAATCGGGGTACTGGCAGCAAAAAAGTTCCCGGCTGGAGCAGGCAGAACAAACACTGGGCGATTTTATCTCCGATGCGGGGATAAAAAAAACCGGCTTACAGCAAACAGTCCAGGATTTTGTCAGCGGCTGGGATGAGTTATCGAAACACCCGGATAGCAGGAGCGCCCGCAACACCCTGAGAGGCTATGGCGAGGCCCTTGTCGACACATTTACGCATATTAACCGGCAGCTACAACAATTACAGCAGGATGCTTGCGACCGGCTTCAAGATTCGGTAAGCACACTAAACAACATGGCTCAGGAAATTTCCCATCTTAATACTGCGATTTTCCGGGCTGAATCCACAGGTGCGGAAGCCTGTGACCTCAGGGATCAGCGCAATCTTCTGCTTGATGCAATATCCGGAATGGCTGATATTACGGTTAACGAGCAAACAAACGGCTTATTTGTTGTTAGCATCGGTGGTGTCCCCCTTGTTAACGGCGACCAGGTTCATCCTTTGAAAGCCGTTGGCGACGGTTCTTTACAACGCCCGTTAAAAGTACAATGGGCTGACGCGAATGAGGCTGTGAGCTTGTCCGGAGGCAGCATGCTGGCTGACATACAGGACGGGGATCAAAGCACAGTCACCGCCCTCGACCCGGCAGAGTTTCCTTTCGACTTTAAGCCAGGCACCACCAATTCAATCTCAGATTTGCGGCAGGGGTTAAATGATTTACTGACCACCATTACCAACAAGATAAATGATTTGCATAAAACCGGCTTTGGGCTTGATGGCAGTACCGGCGTGGACTTTTTTGTCGCTGCCGATCCGTCCAAGCCACTAAGCATTAGCAATATCAAGGTCAATCCAGCACTTGATGACCCCAATAAAATTGCAGCATCAGCGTCTGCTGCCGATCTCCCGGGCGGCTCAACAACTGCCGAGAGCATCTATAAAGCACTGACAGAGGAGAAACTCCTTACATTTGATGGTTCAGCCATGGACCTGAACAGTTTTTATAAAGCCATCGTATCCTGGATCGGTACAACTGGTGAACAGGCCTATGGAGCAACAGACACACAGGAAAAACTGGTCTGGCAGCTTGACAGTCAGCGCCAGTCAGTCTCGTCCGTTTCCATAGATGAGGAAACAGCGGCGATGATGCGGTATCAGCGCATTTACAGCGCTAATGCCAAAGTACTAAGTACAATTGACAGCCTTCTGGGAGATTTGATTCGTGAGTTAGGCTAGTATTATCCAGAAACAGGAGGGTGATTTTTCTATGATGTCGGCATTTCTTGGCCTCAATATTGCCACCCGGGGCTTGTATGCCAGTCAGGCGGCATTAGGCGTGACAACCCATAATATCAGCAATGTCAATACCCCCGGCTATTCCAGGCAGTCCCCCCTGCAGCGGGCATCCGGGCCGGCGGCCTATTATAACGGGCATAGCCGGCTGGGTATTGGCTCCCAGGTCGATACGGTGGAGCGAATTCGGGATTTGCGGCTGGATCAGAAATATTGGCAGGAGAATGATTCACTGGGTGAATGGGAATCCAAGCAAAAAATGCTTAATGAAATTGAGCTCGTGCTTGGTGAGCCTTCCAGCAATGCCTTTAATTCGGCTTTTAATCAGTTCTATTCAGCCATGGAATCATTGTCCAAAGCAGCGGGTGATTCATCAGCGCGAACCAATCTCCGGCAGACGGCCTCTTCCATCTGTGAATATTTCAATAACACAGCCAAACACTTCACCCAGCTGCGCCAGGATACCAATGCCGAAGTGCGGGTAGCGGTCGATGAAATCAATTCCTATAGTAAACAAATCGCTGAACTCAACCAGCGTATCCGGCAGGCTGCTTTGTCAGGAGGCACCACCAATGACCTGGAAGACCAGCGGGATGTCCTTATCGACCATCTTTCAAAATTAGCCAAAGTTGATGTCAGTGCAACGACAACAGGTAAGCTGCCTGATGGCCGGGATCTGAAAACCATGTCGATCAGCATTAATGGCTCTACGCTGGTCAATGACAATAAGGCCAGAATTCTGGAGTGTTATCAAATACAATCAGGTGACCAGGAAGGTATGTATGGTATCCGCTGGCAAGACACCGGTGATGAGTTTGCTGCCGGCGGCGGTTCGTTGAAAAGCTATCTTGAGATGCGGGATGGGTCAGGTGTTGATTCCCAGTTCAAAGGCCTTCCCTATTACCAGAGCCAACTTGATGAATTTGCCCGTACATTTGCCAAGGCGTTTAATGAGGGTGTGTTTAAAGACGGTACCTCTTACTATCCGGGTCACGCCGGTGGCAAGGGCCTGGATGGCTCCACAGACATTCGTTTTTTTTCCTTTGACCATAAATCCTCTGCCGACCTGATGGCCAGCGGCGGTGATCAGAACGCAATATACAATCACATTACAGCCGCCAGTCTTACCTTGTCTGCCGATGTGGAAACTGACCTTAACAAGATTGCGGCAGCCTCGGCAGCAGGTGGTAAGGATAACAATGAGAACATCCAGCAGTTAATCAAGTTATGTAAAGATACCAGGATGTTCAATAAAGGAACACCTGAAGACTTTATGAACTCTATCATCGCCGCTTTGGCCACAAATAGTACGCAGGCTCAGACTGCAGCAGACCGGCAAAGCCGTATTATCAAAACAGTGAGCGATTGGCGAACCTCGGTATCCGGGGTGTCCAGCAATGAGGAAACCAGCAACCTGACAAGATATCAGCAGGCCTATGCGGCATCCGGCAAGATCATTAGTGTCTGGGATGAAATCTATAAAGAGACCATAAACCTGATCTCCGGTTAGAATTCCTGAAGAAAAGTGAGGTAACGGCAAGATGCGGATAACCAATAACATGTTAGCCCAAAATAGTCTCTGGAATATTAATAATAACCTGCGGCGGCTCGATAAAGCCCAGGAGAAAATATCGACTCAGTCCAAGATTCAGCTGCCATCTGATGATCCCATTGTTGCCACACGGGCGTTGAAATACCGGAATTACGTCTCCTCGGTGGAGCAATATCAAAGAAATATCGATGATGCAACCTCCTGGATGGAGGTCAGTGAATCAGCATTAGGCGAATTAGGCAATGTAATTCACCGGGTAAGAGAATTGACAGTGCAAGCTTCCAGCAGCATAAGTGAGGATGACAAAAAAGCAGTCAGAGCTGAAATTAGTGCGCTCAGGGACAATGCCGTAGAAATCCTGAATACATCCTATGCAGGCCGGTATGTCTTCAGTGGCTTTGCAACCGATCAACCACCCTACAAGGTTGAGTCTACTGCAATAGGTGACAAGGTTACGTATAAAGGAAAATATGTTAGCCTTGGCGGACCGGTAAATAACGCGATAACAGATGGAGACCTTATCAATTATTGTCAAACTCATTTAAATGACCAATATCTGGAGACCGGCAAACAGAAAATGCAGTATAACACCGGCTTTGGCAGCCAAATTGCTGTAAATGTCGAAGGTCAGGATGTTATCGGCCAGGAAGCAGGCAGCAATCTATTTGATGTTTTCGACAAGCTGCTGCTGGGACTGGACGGGAATAGCAGCTATAAGACAGCTGAAATAGCCGGTAATCCGCCGACAGTTACCACCCAGACCAACGAACTTTCACTTAGTACCTTACTTGATGACCTGGATAAAAACCTTAACCGGGTAGTGACAGTCCGTGCAGACATAGGTGCCAGAATGAACTATGTGGACAGGGCTAAAACCCAGATTGAGAATGATTTTACGACCTACGTAACCTTGATGAGTAATAATGAGGATGTGGACATAGCCCAGGTCTCCATTGAAGCCAAGTCTGCAGAATATACCTATAACGCTTCTTTGGCAGTCGGGTCCAAAGCCATTACCCAGAGTTTGATTGATTACATAAAATAAACCGTTTCTAAAATTATCTTTTTTTCAGGTCTGTCAAACAGAGGCAATGATCGAAGGAGGTATTTTAACTGTTATGGATAATAAAGTATATGTATTACATAACAAAGACAAAGGAACGGTGAATTTGCTATGATCTGTGATGAACTGGGGCAAGCAATACCTGGTGAGCGTGAACCGCCTCCAACTGGCATTAGTGTATCAAGTAGAAGCGCAATGGAATGCGATAATGGGATTAGGTTTGGTAAAGCATTGACAATATCTCTCGCCGGCAAATATCGCTCTCCGCTTGAACACTGCCAAGGCCCCATTGCGCCGATAGTGTTTCTATGCATATTTTTAAAAATGTGACACACTGTGTGTGGTTATAGCAATACTGTTATGACACCTCGCGTTTTCCTGAGTGAGCGCAACGAGACCTTTAGTCAAATGCTTACCTATTACTTACAAAAAGAAGGCTGGGAAGTCACTAGCTTTAGCAACGATACATCCTCCCTCTTGAATGTGGCTGATTGCCCGAACCTGTGGATTCTGGACGCCGACGGCGAGGAATGGGTTAATATCATGAGGAAGATTCAAAGCAATTCTACCCAAATTCCGATAATATTGACCTCAGAACATGAAAACACCATAAATCGTGTCTGGGGCTTTGAATTAGGCTGTGCCGATTTTATTGTAAAACCGTTTATGCCAAAAGAACTTGTTTTTCGAGCCCGAAAAATATTGAACCCGCATGATCATGGTTCAGTAACTGAAACTGCAACCAAAGTAACACGGCTGCAAAACTATCATCTTGATCTCCAGCGGCGAATGATTCTAGTCGACAAACTGACTGTTGATTTAACATCTAAGGAGTTTGATCTGCTTTGTCTTTTTGCGCGCCATAAGGGGATTGCCCTGTCACGCGAGCAAATACTAACATCAGTGTGGGGAGAAAACTATTTTGGTTCAGACCGGGTAGTAGATGACCTCATACGCAGGGTGCGGCGAAAGCTTACAACCCTGGAAATAGACACAGTATATGGCTACGGTTACCGGATTGTATCCTAGATCAGCCTTCAAATAATTAATGATCGTTTTTGTGCCGCACAGGGAAGTGCGGCATTTTTTTATGCCTAAAGAAGAACTGCCTGCATTCGGCCCATAATCCAAATGCAGGCGATTTAAAGAGTTGTTATTTCACACCCCATAGAGTAAATGGCTACTTCCGGGCCGGACTTTGGTAAACAGCAGCACTCTTCCTTGACACTTGGGAAAAACATGGTAAAAGTTGTTCCTTTATCGACCTCTGATTCCACCTTAATCGCCCCGGCATGCCCTTTAACAATATTACGGCACACTGCCAGACCTAATCCGGTTCCATTCTTCTTTGAGGTATAAAACGGCTCAAAAATCTTGTTTAGTAATTCCGGTTGGATACCAGTACCGGTGTCCTGGATTACAAGATTTATCCCACTCATAACTTTTTCAGTGGAAATCCTGAGGGTACCTCGCGGGCTCATGGCATCAATCCCGTTACGGGCGAGGTTAAGGACAAGTTGCCGTATTTCTCTTGAATTTAGTTCTAATGCTTCAGCCTTATCGCACAAATTATATTCCAACTCAATGCCGTTTTTTAGTGCATCAGATAAAATCAGGGGGTACAGCGAGCGGAGTACCTCATTAATATCAAGGGGCATTTTATCGATCAACCGATTCCTTGTAAGTGATAAAAAGTCTTCAATAATTCCATTCATCCGGTCTAACTCTTCTAATATAATACCATAATACTCTTTCTGATCTTCCCGGCATTTCCTTTGTAACAACTCGACAAATCCTCTTATCGTACAGGCTGGATTCCGTAGTTCATGAGCAACAGAACCTGCCGTCTCACCAATCGCATTGAGGCCTTCCAGTCTTGCCATTTCTTGCTTGGTCTTCTCAGCTTCTGATATATCGTGATAAATTGCAATTGCACCATTCACACTGCCGGTAGCAGCATTAATGATCGGCGCCCCATGCAGGAGCCAGTCGCAGTCAAGCTGTCTTGCATATTCATTCCTGATCTCCTGACCGTTCATTACCCGGGCAATAAAGCTCTTCTTGTACTCAATACCTAACTGGCTGGATAATGACTGAATAGATTCTCCAATTAGTGATTCTTTGCTATATGCGAGATATCTATTGTAAAAATCCTGCATAGCCTTATTCAAATTTGCAATACAACCGTTACTGTCTAATTCAAGAATTGGCAACGGGCACAGATCAATTAAATGTGCAAGCTTTAACCTGGTCTGCTGGAATAACTCATCCTGTCCATTTGCTTCAGTTTCATTGCTTATTGGGTGTAACCTGTTTATTTCATGTGTAAGTCTATAAAAGACAAGATATATGACCAATAATACCAATAACCAAAACCCAAACGCAAAAATCAGTAGATTTACCGTGTGTTGATTAATCTCGTTATTTAAATAGTCCCATTTGTAATTTACCCCTATGTGGCCGGTAAGCTGCCCATTAATATGAATCGGATAGGTTATATTTACTACAGACTGCTCTGTCCAGCCTGTCGGTTTATCAAAGAAAATCCCGAATTCGCACTCTGGGTTTTCCTTTGCTATTTCTGACAAAAGCGGTTGATATAATTTATTGATAATGGCAGTTTTATCTGCTTGGGGAATTGATAATCCGTTGTTAGAATCATCGTGATTGATCTTGTTCTCAAGGGTTGAGGCTAATTTAAACAAGTGCAATTGCTTATTCATAATAAGTACATTCTTTCTATCAGATATAAAATAACCTACAATAATTGCGGCGGCTATAGTAATTATAACAGTGACAATTATGTACGCTTTCCATGCAATGTTAAAACGCTGCAAACAAAACATCCCTCTTTCCTTTATGGTTTTTAATTCCATTAAAGTTAGACTTGTTGAAAATGACTTCAAATTACCAATACCGCTATATGAAAATGTAAACAACCAAAACGCAAAATTATCCTTTAACCCTCCTACGCACCTCCGCTTAATCACTAATTACACAATTGCTTTTGCTTTTGCATGATTAATAATTATGCAAATACACATAACTGGCCAAGTACAGTATAAAATATCTAGCAATCTGTAAAATTTTCAAATTTCAAGCACGTTTTGACTAAAAAC
>NZ_DATMXX010000209.1:0-6549 GCF_035561255.1 Sporomusa sp.
GGGCTCGGATGTTGGTGTTGCGGTGCTCGCGATTTTAAATGCCATTCGTGTGTTGAATTTAAAAATTTCAATAGTGATACGGTTCTAAAATAAACTATGGGTGTAATGTTGAAATACACAAAAATACAATATTTGTTTACAAACAAGCAACAGAACGATAATAAAGGGTTGGTATGATAGGCAGAAGTAAACCTGTAACTCGAAGGCTTTGCATGCCGCTTACGAAGGGCTACACCTCGCCCTTCGTACTCCCGGGATTTAAAGGGATAATCGAATAAATGCCGTTATCCCTTTTTGTATATGAGAACAGAGAAAGCAATTTGTGCCTCGCAAACAATTACACTAGGTCGAATGGCTACAGATTTTAATGAATAATACCGCAGCATACGTCTGCGGACAAGAATTCAGGAAGACGGGTGATATATGCTTAAGCAATTCACAAAATGGATTACGCTGAAAAGCAAAAGATTATCAAAACACAGGATTCGAATAAACTCTGTCCGCTTTATTGTTTTTATTGGTATAACAGGCGTTATAATCGCCGGTTTACTTTTGCTTATTTTTTCGGGTAGTTCCCGCGAAGCATCGTTGCAAACAACTTCTACTCCCATCTCGGTGATAACAATGGCACCAAGTTCGCTTTCCCCGGAAGCGGAAACGGAAAATCCGGTGATTCAGCCAACCCCTGCCCTTACTCCCATGCGGCTCACAAAAGGAATGCGCTCCGATGAAGTCGCGCTCATGCAGGAAAGGCTAATGGAGTTGGACTATATGGAGAGGGATCTTCCCACCGACTATTTCGGACCGGTGTCGGAAATGGCGCTGGAATTATTTCAACGCAAGCATGAGTTGCAGGTCGACGGGATTTACGGGGAAGAAACAAAGCTGCTGCTTTTCTCCGAGCAGGCAAAGAAATATTCGGCAACGATTGGTTTTTACGGAGCAGACATTATGGAAATCCAACTGCGTTTGCAGGATCTGGATTATGTGCAAAAAGCAACGGGATACTTCGGCGAAGAGACTGAGGCAGCGGTAAAGGAATTTCAAAAAAGGAACGGTCTAGCCGTAGATGGCAGCGTAGGCGCACAAACGAAGGAGGTACTGTTTTCGAATAATGCAAAGGCATTTTATTATTCCATCGGCACATCGGGCGAAGAGGTACTAAAACTCCAAAGAAGACTATTTGCGTTGGGGTATTTAACGACCAAGCCTGACGGCACATTTGGAAAAGATACCGAAAATGCAATAAGGCGTTTCCAGCAAAAAAACGGATTCATTGATGATGGGTATGCCGGTCCCCAAACGCGTAAACTTCTTTTTTCGCGCAAAGCCGAGCATAATGCGCTAGGGGTAGGTGACAGTGGCAGCGATGTACAGAATATTCAGGAACGCTTGATTCAATTGAACTACCTGAAAGATAAGGCAGATGGATATTTTGGCTCTAACACCTCCGGTGCGGTGAAGGCATTCCAGAAAAGAAACAGACTCTCGGATGATGGCAAAGTAGGCACGCAGACGTTGACTGTGCTACTTTCCGATTCTGCAAAAAAGGCAGCTTCTTCGAGTGGAGGGGGCGCTTCGGGTAATGGCGGAAGTTCCCGGGAAAAATCTGTCCAAGCCTTAATTGAAGTCGCAAAATCCAAGCTTGGTGCAAAATATGTCTTAGGTGCCAAAGGTCCAAATACGTTTGATTGTTCCGGTTTTGTATTTTGGTGTCTAAACCAAATTGGTATACGGCAAGGATATTTAACCTCAGCCGGATGGGCATCTAGTTCCAAGTACCCTGTCGTTGACAGAATGGAGGACTTAAAGGCCGGGGATATTATCTCTTTTAAGGGTCATGTGGGTATCGCTCTGGGCAACGGAAAAATGATAGATTGTGCTCCCAGCGATGGCGGTGTACGGATAGGTAATCTTAATCATCCATATTGGCAAAGAAATTTCATAAGAGGTCACAGAGTTTTATAACCAATGATGCGATGCATATTGCTCAGCTCCCTTGCCGATACTTTGCCTAAGGGTGATAATATGCAGTCTGATTAATCATGCCCGATAGTTGAACAGTATTTTTCTTATCTGACAACTATCAAGGGGTGCAGCGCGAAGTTAATGGCGCGAAAATCAGTATCCTTCATACCAAGTCTCGTACAGGTTAAATAAAAACTCAATTGCTTTTTGCCAATTTTCTTCATCAGCAATATAAGTCAATGCTATGCTTACGAAGGTTGTATCCCTTCGCCTGATTATCCAGGCCCTCTTACTTTCCCATGCTCTTATTTTATCAGAAAAGCTAAGCAAGACAACATCGCTTCCGGCATGATATAATTCTTGCTGCTGCCGCTCTTGCGACGGTACTGTGAGGTTTATGCATGAACGAAAAAGAAAATAAACGATATGGATTACCTCAAATTGAATTTATAAAGGAAAGTTACTGAAGCAATGGAACAAACCAGATTACATGATGAGATCAACAGAAGACGTACGTTCGCCATTATATCCCACCCGGATGCAGGTAAAACAACTCTTACAGAGAAACTTCTGCTGTACGGCGGCGCTATAAGACAGGCTGGCAGTGTAAAAAGCCGTAAAACCCGTACGTATGCCGTATCCGACTGGATGGAAATTGAAAAGCAGCGAGGTATTTCAGTAACTTCTAGCGTACTAAACTTCGATTACAACGGTTATCACATTAACATCCTTGATACGCCTGGGCATCAAGACTTCAGCGAGGACACCTATCGTACGCTGGTTGCCGCAGATAGCGCTGTCATGCTTCTTGATGGTGCAAAAGGTGTGGAAGCACAAACGAAGAAACTGTTCCATGTGTGCCGCAAACGTGGCATACCTATTTTTACTTTTGTAAACAAGTTGGACCGCGTATGCAAAAACCCGTTCGACCTCATTGATGAACTTGAGAAAACCCTTGGAATTCACTCCTACCCCGTAACCTGGCCTGTAGGTATCGATGGCGTGTTTAAAGGGGTGTATAACAGAGCGCTTAAGCGGCTCGAACTGTTTGAGACCGACGGAGACCACGGCATCAAAGTTACCGTATCACAAGTAATGGAACTATATAATCCGGAATTAAAAGCGTTAATTGGAAGCGAAGCCTACAATTCGCTCTGTGAGGATATCTCGCTGCTTGACGAGGCGGGAGAGGAATTCGATATCGCCAAAGTGCTTTCAGGCAAAGTCACACCTGTCTTTTTTGGCAGTGCAATGAGCAACTTTGGCGTGCAGCAGTTCCTGGAGGACTTCATACAGATGGCTCCGACACCCGGACAAAGGAATACCAGCATGGGTGTTTTAGCACCGGATGACAATGAATTTTCGGGTTTTGTGTTTAAAATACAGGCGAATATGGACCCGAAACATCGGGACCGGTTAGCGTTTGTCCGCATATGCTCCGGCCAGTATGAAAAGGGCATGCAAGTCTATAACACACGCATGCAAAAAAACATTCGACTTGCGCAGCCCCAACAATTCCTGGCACAGGACCGAGCGGTTGTGGAAGAAGCGTATGCCGGAGATATTGTTGGGTTGTTTGATTCGGGTGAGTTACGTATTGGGGATACCCTATGCTCGGAAAAGAACCCTTTCCGCTTTGACCCTATTCCGATGTTTCCTGCAGAGCATTTTGCCTATGTTTCCGCAATGGATGCAGGGAAACGCAAGCAGTTTGTTAAAGGGATCAATCAGTTGCAAACCGAGGGGGCAATACAGGTATTTCGCACTTCGGAGTCCGCCGGTGAAAGGCGCATCGCCGGAGTCGCAGGCGCACTTCAATTGGAAGTGCTTTCTTATCGTATGCTTGGGGAGTATAATGCTGAAATCAGAATAGAACAGTTAAGTTATCAGCACGCACGATGGATTATTCCTGAAGAGGCTAACCTTGATCTACCCGTACTTGAGGGGGACATATTGCGTGTTGTAGACCGCTTTGATCGACCGGTCATACTCTTTAGAAATAATTGGGTCTTACAACGTATCATGAATAAAAATCCGAATGTCGAATTTACAGATATTGCTCCATTGGAACATGAATCTATAGCCGATTAAAACCCGGTACCCCCCCGCAGGTAACTCATCGTAACCTGCGGGGTTTTCTAATAATTATTGTAATTTGCTAGGTTAAACATAATGGGAAATGCGGATAGTCCATAATTTAAACATAGCACTAAACCGCTTCGCGGTGGCTTTTACCGACAGAAACTGTGCTCAAGATGAACCTGCTGCAAATGCGACGGGGTTTTGTTTTCTCCTGTACAATGGGATCATCACTTTAAAGGAGATGATTCCATGACAAATGAGGAAGTATTTCAGCGGGCTCATGAAGAGTTCACACTACGGGGGTTGTCCCCGAACACAGCGGATGAATATCTGAGAGCGTTTCAGCTCTTTCTCCGCTACTACGACAATCACCCCATTGAAACCATGGGTGAACCAGAGATCCGCGAGTTTCTGCTCCACCAGATCAATCTCGGGAAAGCAACCGGCAGTGTAAATATCTACAACAGCGCTCTGCGGTTTATCTTTGGCGCTGTGCTACAGCGGAATCTCAACTACCGAATGATCCCCAGACGTCGTTCTTATCGAAAGTTACCTGAAATAATGAGCAAAACGGAGATCGTCCGGTTTTTCTCTGTCATTGACAACCTACGGGATAAAGTCATCTTTGAAACCGTGTATGGTGCGGGCCTGCGTGTGTCCGAAGTTATCCATCTGCGAGTTCAGGACATTGACAGCGAACAAATGCGTATATTTGTCCATCAGGGAAAAGGCTGCAAAGATCGTTACACTCTACTTTCTCAGAGGAACCTTGACCTTCTCCGGGAATACTGGAAGCAGTATCAACCCAAGCATCCCGAAGGGTACCTGTTCTACTCCAGAGGCAGAAAAGATCGTGTCATGACCTCTCGGGCTATCCAGGATGCCTTCAGCAAATACTCGAAACAAGCCAAACTGCCGGACACTTTCACCGTCCATACATTACGACATTGTTTTGCGACACACCTTCTTGAAACCGGTGTAGATGTCTGCCGAATTAAAGAGTTATTAGGGCACACCTTCATTCAAACCACGGCTTTTTATCTACACCTACAAAACATTAATGAAACGATTGTAAGTCCGTTGGATACGCTGCAGAAAAAGCGTGGCCACAAGCCGAAGGTAAGAGCCGATGCCTGAGGTACAGGATATTTTCGAGCAATTCGCAGATGCCTATCTAGCTCATCACGGTTTGTCCCTTGCTCAGCATAAAGCTATGAATGCCATCCGGAGCTGCCGGACATCCCGGCTCGGCGGGCATATGGACACATGCCCGGGCTGTGGCTATGAAAAACCGTCCTACAATTCCTGCCGTAACCGACATTGCCCCAAGTGTCAGGCGTTTTCTAAAGAGCGGTGGATTGATGCCCGAAAAGCTGACCTACTTAATGTAGGCTATTTTCACGTGGTATTTACTGTTCCCCAGGAGCTCAATCTCCTGATTTATCGCAACCAGAGAGACTGCTATGATCTTCTTTTTAGGTGCGTGGCAGAAACGCTTGGGGAATTAGCTGCAGATAAAAAGTATCTGGGAGCATCCATCGGGCACACTGCCGTCCTTCATACATGGGGCCAGAACCTCTGCTTTCATCCGCACATTCATTGCATCGTTCCATCCGGCGGGCTCACCGGTTTGGGCAAATGGCAGCACTCAAGCAAGAAGTTCTTTCTGCCGGTACGGGTACTGTCCCGCAAATTCCGAGGAAAGTTCCTGGCTTTGTTAAGGTTGCAAATGCCTGATGTTGACCGGGAACTGTTGAATCTGTGCTATCAAAAGGAATGGGTAGTCTACTGTAAACCGCCGTTTAAGGATGCTGCATGTGTCGTTGAATATCTAGGCCGCTATACGCATCGTGTGGCTATCTCAAACAACCGCATCCTTAAGTTTGAAAATGGCATTGTTACTTTCAAGTGGCGGGATTACAGGGATAGTAACCGTTGGAAAGAGATGATACTAACTGCTGAAGAGTTTACCCGGCGATTCCTGATGCACGTCCTGCCACCTGGTTTTACAAAAATTCGTCACTATGGTTTTCTTTCCAGCCGTGGAAAACGGATAAAGCTTAAAGTCTGCAAGCTTCAAACCGGAACGAGGCTCGTTCAAAAAGAAAAGCTCTCTGCCGAGCAGCTCATCCAAAAACTCACCGGCAGAAAGCCTTCCCAGTGCCCACGCTGCGGACAGCTCGACATGCTCAGGAGCGCGCTCTCTCCGCCGTCAGCCTAAAACTGCAAAGCTTTAAAAGCCTGTCTCCGGGATAGGTCTGCTTTGCTATTTTCACTTTACCAGAGAATGCGTTATTTCTGCAATGGAACGCTGTGAAAATGATTGCGGCAGTGTCGCTCCTTCGACTTTTTGGGGGAAACGCTGATTGCATTTCCCATAGCGATGCAGAATTGACCGCGGTTTCGTGCTATGGAATTATCCAACCAAAGGCAACCGACCTCACCTCTGTTCGGTTGCTTTTTCTATGCCTTTGCTCGTATAATTCTCTACTCATAATG
>NZ_DATMXX010000210.1:0-3074 GCF_035561255.1 Sporomusa sp.
AGATGGGTTCGGCGGCTAAAATGATGGAATGGCAGAAGGAAAAAGCTATTCCTGTTCAAGCAGCATCCAAACTCACACCAGAACAGCTCAAAGATAAGTTTCTAATCGGTGAGCTTCACCGGTCTGAAGCCCCTGAATATACTGCCGAATATGACAAGCTTATTGCTCATGTTCAGGCCAAAAGGGGGAATAAGTAATGTGGCAAATTAGCTTGAGCGGTACCGGCGGACAAGGTCTTATTCTAGCAGGCATCATTCTGGCAGAGGCAGCTATTCTCGATGGCAAGCAGACAATCCAGACCCAGTCTTATGGTCCCGAAGCCCGGGGAGGAGCCAGTAAATCTGAAGTCATTATCAGTGATGAAGAGATTGACTACCCAAAAGCAACCTCGGCAGATATTCTCCTTGCTATGAGCCAGGAAGCGTGCGACAAATATATTAATCTCTTAAAACAGGGGGGCCGGTTGATTGTCGATACTACGCTGGTTAAAACTCAACCAGCAGTAGATGCAAAAAAACTGGCACTACCGATAACTCATATTGCCCGTAATGAGCTAGGCAATGTTATGGTTGCCAATATCGTTGCTTTAGGCGCGCTTGCCGGTTTTGCCGGTGTAGTCGGGCTTGATTGTCTGACTCAGGCTGTTTTGGCCAGAGTCCCTAAAGGCACAGAAGAACTCAATAAAAAAGCGCTGGAAACTGGCTTTGCCTTAGGGCAGGCTGAAAGATAAGCGGGCATCATGTAAAAAAGGAGTCTTCCAATTTGGGAGACTCCTTTTTTAGTCCTGTTGAGTCTGCTTAAAAACCCTCTTGTTTTTCACCGATTTTGAAAGAAAAAAGGTCTTAGCCGTCGAATACTACTAGTAAAGACAGGTAGAAAGAGGGTTGAGTGATGTTCCGCTGGGATCATGTACAAACTAGTTTTTACAATTATGATGAGTTGTGGGATATCTTAATTCCGGAAAACTCTGTCTACCGATTATTTCGTGAATTCGCCCCGCTACTCGTAGTTCCCGAGGATCTGGAGGGTCTATACAGTCGTGATAATGGCAGACCCAGCTTATTTGCGCTGAGAATGACGCTGGCTTGCCTTTTGCAACAGATGCACGCAAGCACCGATCGCGATATGGAACAACAGACACAGGTCAATCTGGAATTCAAATATGCACTTGGCATGGCAGTCGATGAGTCTGGGATTGATGCAGTTAGTTTATTCGTGCATCGGCAGCGCTTGATTCAACGCAATCTTGATACCCTGCTGTTGCAGCGTTTTATCTATCTACTGTACTGCTTGGGAATCTTGACAGGGAAAGAGCCCTTTTTAACCGATACGACTCATTCGATTTCCCCCATCAGTGAACAAAGTTCCGCTAATCTGCTTCAACAAGCCGTCAGGTTTGTATTGCGTCGCCTTAAGAGAAAGGGGCATATATGTCAATTACCCACCGATTTGCCTGAAGCACTAGCACAGGAGAAACATTGGGAAACGAGTTCATTAGCAAGTTATATTCAGACAATTGATTCGCTTCTTCAATGGTTCGAAGATAATCCTGCTCTTTTGGAGGATGACGTGTTAAAGAGTCGCGTCTGCTGTTTAGCACGAATCGTGAAGGAACGCGTCATTCGTCATGCAGACAATACCGTTACGTTTGCTGACACGTCCACGATAAAAGATTTGGTCATTTCCGCATATGACGTCGATGCTCGGTTTGGTTGCAAAGGGAAGATTCACTGGCGCGGCTACAAAATCGGTTCGATACAGATAGGCAACACAGGCTTTATTGCCGCCAGCGACATAATCGCCGCTAACCAGTATGACGGCGATACTCTCGCTCCGTTAATTGATTCATTGCCGCTCTCCCTAGTAGAAGAGCCAACTGTCATTGGCGATTCGCACTATGGAGCAGTGGAACAACGGTTAGAGATGAAAACGAGAGAGGTAAAAGTCGTAGCACCTGCGGCAAGAACACCAGAAAGTCCAACGATAGCAGAGGAAGGGTTCCAGGTAAGTGACGACTTAAAGAGACTTACCTGCCCACAAGGATATGATTGTGGGAAAGCATACCAGGGAAAAAATGGAGTACAGTTTCATATCCGCAAGACGAAAAAATCGCCATGTCATCAGTGTCCGTTGGAGGCGAAATGCCTTGGCGGGAAACAAAAACGCACAGTGTTTGTTCATCAACACCACGATATTATATCTCAGGCTCGGCAAGAAGAGAATTCGGGCTTGTTTAAGGCAAGCATGAACCTGCGTAAACAAATTGAAGCTAAACAGAATGAGCTGGTGAACCACTATGGTCTTCGCCGTACCGACTACCGCGGAACACGCAATTTAGCATATGTTGCACGAATGAGATCACTAGGATCAAATTTTCGACGTCTTCAGCGGTTATTGAATAATCCCAAACACTCATATTGTATTAATTGGGAGACGGCAGAAAACATTATTTTTACGAGTGTGGCCTGAACAAGGGGGAGGTCTGCGCTCTTAACGGTTTACGGAACCGTTAAGAGTTAGAATGTAGGTCTTAAGCGAGCAATAGACCCTCTTTCTTGCTTAAATAAAGACATTGTGATGATTTATCTCTCTCGAATGGACTGGAACAGTCCAAATCACTCTTTTTTTAAGCAGACTCAACAGGACAAAAAGAGCTTTGCAAAAGTCCCGGCACAATTAGGAAGACCTTCGCAATCGCTTAGCAAGTGTTACTCGATAAGCTCCAGTTTGTCGCCAATTTGGGTAAGGGCTGCGGCTGCAGTGCCTTCAGGCAACTCAATGACATAGCTAGCGCCCAGTGAAATCGCCAGACAGCAGGGCTTTAGCCCTGCCACCACTTTGACTACTGCGTGAGAAGAATCAACAAATATTACATCAATCGGATAGCGCATACCAAAGGTATGTACACTGCTGCACGGCTTTATCAAAAGCCCCGCTCCCTCCTGCAGCTTAGGCGTAGCTAAAAGTCCAATCATCCGGGTAAAAAAACTGGCTGCTACCTTGATATGTTCACCTAATATCTGTTGTCTTGTTGTGTTAATAATCCGCATATTTATCCTTGCCTTTCTTAACTG
>NZ_DATMXX010000211.1:0-10256 GCF_035561255.1 Sporomusa sp.
ATTTAATACTAATTAGAACCCCCTCCTCACTTTTGAGGAACTACCCTATAAATTCTAAAAATTTGCGAAAAAATCCTCTCATACCCCGTGGCCGTTGCGTGGTTTCGCCGTAGAGTAAGCGCTGGGCAATATTCTCAATACACCGGGACGATATGGCCTCCGGAAACGACACTAACAGTGGGACCTGCTTTTTAACGGCTTTAACCAGATTGCGGTCTTCATATACATAGCCAAGATTGTTGACTGATACATCAAGAAACCTCTGGGAAACACTAATTAATTTGTCAACAACCATCTGACCCTCATCAAGATCTACGATGCGATTAACGACTAACCTAAGCGGCGCAACCCCGTTTTGGACCCCGTAGGCTTTCATCATTGCGTAGGCATCGGTAATCGCCGTAGGCTCCGGGGTCGTAATAATAATAACCTCGTCGGCAGCCATAACAAAGTTCAAGACATTTCGGCTGAGGCCGGCACCGGTATCAACGAGGACAATATCCGCCCAGTTGTCAAATAAAGATATCTGAGACACAATATGCTGTAGATGGGCATCACTCAGATTAGCCAGCTGATACATTCCCGAGCCGCCGGCCATAAACTTAATGCCGCGCGGCCCTACTGTAACAACGTCAGTGATATTGAGTCCGTCTTCCAATAGATTAAGAACGCTATACCGGGATGAACAACCCAGAACAACCTCAACATTAGACATCCCAAAATCGGCATCAATCACCAATATCTTTTGTCCAAGCCCCGCTAAAGCCAGTGCCAGGTTTACAGTAAAGTTGGTTTTCCCAACACCGCCTTTACCACTGGTAACGGTAATTACCCGACTTTTAGAACCTTGCTTAATCGGACTTTTGAGGATCGAGGAGTTTAGTGCCATTTGTCGTAGTTTCGCAGCTTGATCACTCATTTTTTATTCCCTCAAAATCATATTTGCCAATTTAGTGGAACTAGCCAACTCAATATCATCAGGAACACTTTGTCCGGTAGTCACATAAGATACCGTTGCGGGAAAGTGATATAGCAGATTAAAAATTGTTCCCACACTGCTTGCTTCGTCCACCTTAGTAAATAAGAGCTTCTGTGGTGAACAAACTGAAAATTTATTAACTATTTCTAAGGCATCCCGGTACTTAGTAGCAGTACTTAGCACAAGGTGGGTCTCAATAGACGGATCTACAGCTAACAAAGCCTGCAGCTCGGCCAGTTGATAGTAATTACTTGGACTGCGGCCGGCAGTATCAATTAAGACCAGGTTTTTGTCATTGTGCCGGCACATAGCTTCCTTAAGCTCATCAGGTGAATACACCGTCTCGATCGGAATCCCGATAATATCGCCGTACGTCTTTAGTTGTTCAACGGCGGCAATACGATATGTATCAGCTGTTATTAACGCGACTTTATGCCCTTCTTTTAAGGCAAAATTAGCAGCCAGTTTAGCAATTGTAGTCGTTTTGCCAACACCGGTCGGACCAATCAAAGCGACGGTTTTACAGCCTGTCGGTGATATATCAATACCACTTGTTTTTTGTAAATAATCAACAATTCGTTCAAACAGCAGTTTACGGACAGTCCCCTGGTCACTACCAGCAATTGATTGCTCTTCCGGTAACCCTTTTACTAGTTTAGCGGCAATAAGCGGTTCGATATCATTTTTTATTAATAAATCCTGGAGTGGCGAGGATTGTTTGCCGTGTTCCGGTAGCTGGTATAACATCTGCTCCATTATCTTCCTCATATTAGACATTTCAAGTTGAAGCGCAGTTAATTGAGTATCATCAGCAGCTGGCGGCAAGACTATCTGCATTTTCTTTTCAGCAACAGGAGCTGCAGTTGAGTCTACCGCAGCCATAACTTCCACCATCTCTTTGCCGAAAAAACCCATAACTCCACCTTTTTTAAAGCGGCGGGTATGCAAAATAACGGCATCTCTACCTAGGTCCTGCTTTACTTGAGTCATCGCTTCCGCCATATTTTGTGCTGTAAATAATTTAACCTTCAAGCTACACCCTCACCATCCCTAGCGCCTGCACCTCGATTTTCGGATTTAATTCAGCATATGACAAAATAGTGAGATTTGGCGCCACACGTTCTGTTAATTTACGAAAGTATAATCTAGCTCCCGGGCTTGTAAGTACTACCGGTTGATAACCCATATTGGTAAGCTTCGGAAGCTCGTTTGTAAGCGCGGTGATAAGTGCTTGTGATGTTTGCGGTTCTAGCGCTACATATGAGCCTTGCTCAGTACGCTGCACAGAGTTAATAATCGTATTCTCCAGCTGCGGATCAACAGTCAGGCAAGTCAAAATATTATTGTTTACAAACTGCTTAGATATCTGACGAGCCAGGGCGTGCCGGACATATTCGGTTAAAACCTCGGTGTCTTTCGATAGCTGAGCATAATCGGCTAATGTTTCAAAGATTGTTACCAAGTCTCTGATAGAAATTTTCTCGCGCAGCAAATTAGAAAGTACCTTTTGTATTTCGCCAAGCGATAGAAGATTTGGTGTCAATTCATCAACAACTGCCGCATTGTTCTGCTTCACAGACTCAATTAAGGTCTGTACTTCCTGTCGTCCCAGGATTTCAGCAGCATACGATTTAATAATTTCAGTAAGATGGGTAGCCAACACTGACACCGGATCAACAACAGTATAGCCGGCAAGTTCGGCTTGCTCACGGTATGATTCCTGAATCCAAAGAGCAGGTAACCCAAAAGCAGGTTCTACAGTTTCAATTCCTGGTACCGGTTCAAAGGCTGCCCCTGAATCCATAGCCAGAAAATGATCAAGCATTAACTCACCCCTGGCAATTTCAATCCCTTTTAATTTTATCACATAAATATTTGGTTTGAGCTGAATATTATCTCGTATCCTGATGGTTGGAACAATAAGCCCAAGTTCCAAAGCGCACTGACGGCGAATCATAACCACCCGGTCCAGCAAATCACCGCCCTGACTAACATCTACCAGTGGAATCAGGCTATAGCCAATCTCCAGCTCCATAGGGTCAACTTGCAGCAAGGAAATAATATTTTCCGGCTTTCTTACCTCTTCTTTCTCTTTTTCTTCCTGCTGAGACATTTCCATTTGAACCTCAGACTGTTGAGTCCTGATAAGGGCATATCCAACACCGCCGGTAATAAGACTCATCACAAGAAACGGGGTTCCTGGCAATCCCGGAATTATACCTAGCAGACCCAAAACACCAGAAGCAATAAAGAACACACGTGGATTATTGATAATTTGACGGGTAAGATCTTTACCCAAATTAGCCTCAGAGGCTGCTCGGGTTACGACAATGCCGGTAGCAGTAGAAATTAACAATGCCGGGATCTGATTAACCAATCCCTCACCAACTGTTAATAAAGTGTAGGTCTGCAGCGCGTGTAAAACATCCATGTCACGTTGTAACATACCAATAATAAACCCACCGACAATATTAATGACAATAATAATAATTGCGGCAATCGCATCACCTTTAACAAATTTACTTGCCCCGTCCATAGCGCCATAAAAATCTGCCTCCCGCTGAATATTCTTACGGCGGTCACGAGCGTCCTTATCACTAATAAGGCCGGCATTAAGGTCGGCGTCGATACTCATTTGTTTACCGGGCATAGCATCCAGGGTAAAACGAGCTGCAACCTCGGCAACACGCTCAGCACCTTTGGTAATTACAATAAACTGAATAATAATCAAGATTATAAAAACGATAAAACCAACTACAGCATTACCACCAACTACGAAATTACCAAAAGCGGCGATGACCTCGCCAGCATGACCATCAAGTAAAATAAGGCGTGTTGAAGACACATTAAGTGCCAGACGAAACAGAGTTGTTATTAAAAGGAGTGATGGGAATACTGAAAACTCCAGTGGCTCTATATTGTAAATAGCTACCATAACAATAATTAAAGCCAGGGTAATATTCAGTGTCAAAAGCAGATCAAGGAGTAGGGTTGGTAGCGGAATAATCATCATGACTACAATAGTAATAATAGCCACTGATACCATAATATCACTATATTTTTCCAGACCTGCAAACAGCGTAGATTGTTGAGCAGCCATTATTTATCGCTCCTTATATTAGGACAGGCGTTTTTTTAATCGATACACATAAGCTAAAACTTCTGCAACTGCCTGATATAACTCAGGTGGTATAACATTGCCAATTTCAACAACTGGGTAGAGCGCCCGGGCCAATGGTTTGTTTTCTACCACCGCCACTTTGTTTTCCTTCGCTATCTGCTTGATGCGCTCAGCCAAGAAATCCTGGCCTTTTGCTACAACTACCGGTGCAGACATATTCTTATCATACTTTAGGGCAATCGCCAAATGCGTGGGATTAGTCACTACAACATCTGCTTTAGGTATTTCCTGCATCATTCGCCGCATAGCAATAGCCCGTTGTTTTTCTTTAATTTTGCCTTTAATTTGTGGATTACCCTCAGTTTGTTTGAATTCTTCTTTTATTTCCTGCTTCGACATTTTAAGGCTTTGATTATGTTCCCACCACTGATAAAAATAATCGAAAGCGGCCAAAACCATCATGACACTTATAATCTGAAAAGCTAAGTCAATAGTTAATGAACCAGCAAGTTTAAGTGAGTCAATCAACTCCATGCTAATCAATTTCGGAATATCCGATGTCTGGATAACGGCGAACCGGTAAATAAAGTACCCAATAATAGAAACCTTAAAAATAGCTTTTCCAAGCTCCACAAGCGATCGTTTGGAAAATAGCCGCTGAAAACCAGATAAAGGGTTAATTTTATTGAAATCAGGCATTAAAACATTAGTTGAAAAAATAAAGCCAACCTGCATGTAGTTAACAGCTATTGAAACTACTAAAATGACCAAGAGAATTGGTAAAGATGTATTTAAAAAAACAAGAGCTAGCTTTAAAAACAATATATGAACAGAATTAATAGTAAAATCTGTTGTTGTCAAACCAGAAAAAATCCCTGTCATGCAATCAGCTAATTCAGTGTACACTCCAGATCCCAATAGTTTAAGTGTATAGAAAGCAGCCATCATGACAAATACTGCACTCATATCAGTACTTTTAGCCACCTGGCCTTTTTGTTTAGCCTCTTCTTTACGTTTGGGGGTAGCGTCCTCTGTTTTTTCGCCAGCAAACAACTGTAAATCGAAAGTATCTAATTTATACCTGCAATCTTTAAACAGGTGCAAAGGTAGCCAGGAGGCGGTAAATATCGCGAAAAGTGCCATTAAAAACGACCTCCAAAAAACCAATATAAAACGGTAAAGCTAAAGATAGTACAAAAATGCCGACAATGATTTTGCCCGGCACGCCAACAACGAAAATATTCATTTGAGGCATGGTACGGGCTAAAATCCCAAGCGCCACATCGGTAAGCAGCAGTGATACTAATACCGGTAAACTGATTTTAAGGGCAATTATAAAAATTCCTGCAACCATATCAACCACAATATTAGCCATATCAGGGCGAAAAACCCCCAGACTTACTGGAATCAGCTTAAAGCTTTGAAATACCGCGGCAAGAAAGAGATGATGTCCATTGCTTGCCAGAAATACTAATAATGCTAAAATATACTTAAAATTGCCGACAAGTGGCACCTGCTGTCCAAACTGGGGATCAAGAACGTTAACCATGCCAAAACCAATCTGCGTATCCAGGAGTGAACCAGCCATTTGTATTCCATAGAAAATAAAAGAGCAGGCAAAGCCCAGAATTAACCCAATTAAAAATTCGCCAATTACCAGTGCTATATAGGGTAAAAAAGCATCTGGCGAATTAAAGTCCGGCCTAATCAAAAGCGGCAGTAAAATATAAGATATAATCAACGATAACCCTGCTTTGACTGTTGTCGGAACATTGCGGGCACCAAATATAGGGGCTGAAGAAAAAATCCCGCTAATCCGGGCAAAAATCAGTAAGAACAATCCTAACTGATTTTGTAGTAAAGTAAATAAGTCCAATATTTTCGACCACCTATCTAAGGTATAGGATTCCGGCCTCCTTTTAGCTAACGTATTATATTAGGTAAACTTAAAAATATATCTCTCGTATAATCAACAATCAGGCTAAGCATCCACGGTCCAAAAACCAAAATGGCAACAAAGACGGCAATAATCTTAGGAATAAACGCCAGTGACTGCTCCTGGATTTGAGTCGTCGCTTGAAATATGCTTACAAGAATACCAACCAACAGACCCAGACCCAGCATGGGGGCTGAAACCAGCATGACCATGGCTAATGCGTCACGCCCAATCTGGATGGCCATATCACCCGACATAAGCGCCCCCCTAGTTAAAACTAGTAACCAATGACCGGATAATTAAATGCCAGCCATCGACTAATATAAATAATAGAATCTTAAACGGCAACGATATCATAACCGGCGGTACCATCATCATGCCCATTGCCATAAGAGTACTAGCCACTACCATATCGATCACAATAAAAGGAATATATATTAAAAAACCAATTTGAAACGCAGTTTTAAGTTCACTAATAACAAAAGCTGGGATTACTACAGATGTTGGAACATCTTCAGGTGAATTTGGCCGTGGCATTTCTGATAGATTAACAAACAAAGCCAAGTCGTTCTCACGGGTTTGTTTAAACATAAACTCCCGCATCGGCTTTACAGCCTCGGTAATAGCAGTTTCCTGATTAATTGTTCCATCAAGCATGGGCTGTAATGCACTCTTATTTACCTGATCAAAATATGGTGACATAGTAAAAAAAGTTAAAAACAAAGCAAGTCCAACTAAGATTTGATTTGGCGGCATTTGCTGTGTCCCCAGTGCGCTGCGCAAAAACGACAAAACCACAATGATTCTAGTAAAAGAAGTCATCATAACCAGAATCGAAGGTGCGAGTGAAAGTACAGTTAATGTCAAGAAAATCTGCAGACTAAGCGCTATCTCCTGCGGAGTATTGGCCTGCTCTACCCCAATATTAATATTAGGAATAGGAATCAGCGGTGCTGCCCCGGCAGTTGCCGGCCAAAACGCTAAAAAAGCTACAGGCAGCAACCAAAAATAATTCTTCCATGTTTTAAAATAACCAACATATTTTGACACTCTTCTTACCTCTTCCTACTATCGTTTTCATGCTCCTTCTCGTTTATTTCATGAGTGTCTAAGCCAAAAACAACGGGAAATTTCTTATTCATTTGCTTAAGTGCAAGCAGCTGGCGATGAAAAATATTATCAAACTGCTCAGGCGGTAAAACAATATTTACTGGATTCTTAAGATGTTCAATATCTTCCGGGTCAGTAATTTCCTTGAGCAGTGAAATAGTTTGTTCAGTAACACCCAATACCATAAACTTACCTGCTATCTCCACCACATAAACAGCACGGTTAGGTCCTAAAGAAAGTGTGGTATGGATTTTCCCGTTATTAAGCCCTGCAGGACCGTTTATTTTTTTCGCTAAAAAGCGAGATGTCAAATAGGCGAGGCCAAGAACTAAGAGAAAGGTTAGAAGTAACGAGACAACATAACCACTGGCCGAAAGCCAAGAAGACGCTGGCGGCTGTGGTTCCTGATATTTAAGATATTCACCCGTTTCCCCAGCGGCCAGCCCGTGATTTGCAAGCAATAATATGATGCTAAAAAATATAAGGATCATTCTACAGTAATGGAGATGTTTTACCATTGAGTATCCTGACTAACCAACGGCCTTGCGTACAGCCTCAAGGACGCGATCAGGCTGGAACGGCTTGACAATGAAGTCACGCGCTCCAGATTGAATTGCTTCAATAACCATAGCTTGTTGTCCCATCGCGCTACACATAATAACTTTTGCAGCAGGATCCACTTTCTTAATTTCCTTTACAGCTGTGATCCCATCCATTTCCGGCATCGTAATATCCATGGTTGTCAAATCAGGCTTAAGCTCCTGATATTTTTCTAACGCTTTAAGACCATTTTCAGCTTCGCCAACTACATCGTACCCATTTTTTGATAAGATATCTTTAATCATCATTCTCATAAATGCAGCGTCATCCACAACTAAAACTCTAATCGCCATTTTTAACTTACCTCTCCTATCTCAAATAAAATTCGGGGCATTATTGAAGATTAGTAGCCCTTTCTAATGGACTAATTATATCGGTAATCCTCACACCAAAGTTTTCATCAATGACTACAACTTCACCTTTGGCAATAAGTTTACCATTCACTAGAATATCCACAGGCTCGCCAGCAAGTTTATCAAGCTCAACAACTGAACCTGGTGTCAATTCCAGAATGTCGCGAATCAGTTTACGGGTTCGCCCTAATTCAACCGTAATCTGGAGCGGTACATCCATAATAAGATTAATATTAGCATCAGTGCCAGACATACCTGCCGCTTTTAAAGGCGCAAACTGAACCGGTTGTACTGCAACATTCTGATCAGGCTGCTGTTTAGGCTGTGGCACTGTTTGAGCATAGGCAGGCGATACTTGTGGTGAAACTGCAGGTTTGGGAGGTGCTGCCGGTGAAGGTGTCGGGGGCGCTGCTGATTGAACAGCACTCATTAGGTTCTCCACCATTTCCTTAGCAACATTAAGCGGCATTATCTGCATAAGCTCACTGTCAATAAGGTCTTCTACTTCCATCCGGAAAGACACGCGTACCAATGCGTCATCACCGGCAATAATATTAGTAACATTAGGGTCTAGTGCGAAATCCAGCAAATTAACCTTCGGTGGAGCTATATCTACTTTCTTTTTAAAAATGGTAGATATTGAGGTTGCTGTAGAACCCATCATTTGATTCATCGATTCACTAACAGCACTCATATACAGTTCATTCAACTCTGACGGCGGGTTTGAGCCATCTCCACCCATCATTAAATCGGCAATAATCAGTGCATCCTGCTCGCGCATAGCAAGTATATTTGTTCCTAATAATCCATGCGTATAGCCTACTTCAATAACTAAGTATGGAAGTGGATACTGACGTTTTATCTCATTAAGATTCGATATTGATACCTTGGGGGTAGTAATTGATACCCGTCTGCCTAAAAGCACTGACAAAGTAGTCGCGGCTGTGCCCATCGATATATTGCCAATTTCACCTAAAGCGTCTTTTTCGATATCTGACAAATCAGACCCAGCCGGAGATGGCGAGGCTGCAACTGGTTCGCCTCGTAGCAAAGCGTCTATTTCTTCCTGGGACAGAAATCCGTCACTCATCATTATCATCTCCTTGGGAAATTACTTGAGTAATTTGTACTGCATTTTTATGACCGACTAAGCCGGGTTTACACTTAAATTTTTCCCGGTTGCCAATAATTACACTTAATTCATTTTCAGCTTTAGTTTCCAACTGAAGCACATCACCCACACCTAGATCTAATAATTCATGAACGGTGACAGTAGCCCGCCCAAGTTCAACAATTGCAGGAATCATGGTTTTCTCCAGCTTTCGTTGCAAAACACTGATTGATTCCGGCGACGCCTGTTTTGCCGCAGATGCAGACACCCAAAAGCTTGTAGTCAATTTAGACATAATTGGTTCAAGTACCAGATAAGGAATGCAAATGTTCATTAACCCCTCTGCCTGACCAATTTTTGCTTGAAGTGTAATAAGTACTACCATATCATTAGGTGGAACAATCTGAGTAAACTGCGGATTAGTCTCAAGTGCCTCCATACGAGGTTCAATTGTTACTACCTGTTTCCAGGCTTCCTGCATACTCTCCATGCACTTATTGATTACGCGCCTGATAATAGCTTCCTCGATATCAGTCAATGACCGCGGCTTAGCCGGTGGCAGGCCTGGTCCGCCAAATAACCTGTCAATAATAGCTAGTACAATATTAGGATTCATCTCTAATATTGCATTACCTTTAAGCGGTCGCATCTGAAAGATACTGATAACGCTAGGGTTTGGCATTGACCGAATAAATTCTTCATATGTTAACTGATCAACTGAAGCAACATCAATATGAATAAGAGTACGAAGATGTGCTGAAAGATAGGTATTAATCAGCCGGGCAAAGTTTTCGTGCAACATATAAATAGTACGTATTTGATCCTTAGAAAACTTATCCGGGCGCTTAAAATCGTAGGTTTTAATTTTGCGCTGCTTTTGTTCGGTTTTTATTTCCTCAGCGGTTACAACACCGGTAGACAAAGCTGATAGTAGTTCATCAATCTCGGTTTGCGATAAAACATCTGGCCCTGCCAATATCTTCCCTCCTTTCGCATCAAAAAAAAGGAATCAATCTATCAAAAGCAATATAATTACCTGATAGATG
>NZ_DATMXX010000212.1:0-7702 GCF_035561255.1 Sporomusa sp.
ATATATTATATGCCGAATTTCCTAGTTAATAGGAAAATGGGGGACCCATTTTTTGGGGTGAATCCGCTTTATGCGGTAGGGATTTCCCTTTGTCCCGAACCCGTCAGCTAACCTCGTAGGCGTTTAGAAAGGGGTGTTTTAATGAAAAACATCAAAAATTTTATTATTGGTACCATTACTATGGCTGTTTTAGCGGCTAATATGGGGATGTCACCAGCTTTTGCTGCGTTGGGTGACCAAACACTCAGACCCGGTATGGAAGGCCAAGACGTAAAGGAGCTTCAGGTACGGCTTAATGATTTAGGCTTTACCCAGATTACTGCTGATGGTATATTTGGTGAAACTACCGAACAAGCGATAATAGAACTTCAGAATGCAAAAAATATTGATGCCGATGGTATTGTTGGACAGGCTACTTTTCAAGTCCTGTTAGGTGACCGTGGGCCGGAAGTATCGCGCGGCAGTGCCCCGGGACGCTACAAAACCGTTTTGGCTATTAAAGCTACTGCTTATGCCCCTGGTCCGCATGACAATGGACAATGGGGCAACCTGACGTATATGGGTACTCAGATACGTCCAGGCGTAATTGCTGTTGACCCGCGGGTTATTCCACTTGGCTCAAGACTATATATTGAATTTGCTGATGGTAATGGCATGTATGGCGTAGCAGAAGATACTGGTGGCGCAATCAAAGGAAATCGCATCGACATTGCGATGGTTTCTGTAGATAAAGCCTATGATTTCGGCGTTCAAAATGTTAAAGTATATGTTCTTAGTTAATCACAATGCCTGGCACTCTGCCAGGCATTGTTTATTTTTTTTTAAAATTACATGAAAAATGGTAGATTTGGTAACTTTATTTATGTTATTATATTGGGAAATACCTATTAGATGTGTTTGGTGAAAGGAGTTTAGTCAATGCTTAACAACAAATTCGGTCCTGAAGGGTTAACTTTTGATGATGTTTTGCTAGTACCGGCAAAATCGGAAGTTCTTCCCAGGGAAGTAGAAGTGTCAACATATTTGACTAAAAATATTAAGCTTAATATCCCTATTATTAGCTCAGGAATGGATACCGTTACCGAAGCCCGGATGGCGATTGCCATGGCACGTGAAGGCGGCATAGGGGTAATCCATAAAAATATGCCTATTGCCCGTCAGGCTAATGAAATTGACAAAGTCAAACGGTCTGAGCATGGCATTATTGTCGACCCGATATTTTTATCCCCCAATAATACCCTGCAGGATGCTCATGACCTCATGGAAAAATATCGTATTTCGGGGGTACCTGTTACTACCAATAACAAACTTGTTGGTATTTTGACCAACCGGGACCTGCGTTTTGAAACTGATTTAAGCCGTAAAATTGCTGATTGTATGACCAGAGAGCATCTTATCACTGCCCATGTTGGCACCTCACTGGAAGAAGCCAAAGCAATTTTACGTGAGCACCGGATAGAGAAATTGCCACTTCTTGATTCTGAAGGTAACCTAAAAGGTCTTATAACTATTAAAGATATTGAAAAAGCGCAGAAGTATCCAAACTCAGCTAAAGACGCGAAAGGACGCTTGCTGGTGGCAGCCGCTATCGGTGTTGGATCAGATATGATGGAGCGTGTAGAGGCCATCGTAAGTGCTAAAGTTGATGTAATTGTTGTGGATACTGCCCATGGCCACTCCAGGGGCGTACTTGACGCAGTAAGAAAAATTAAAGATGCTTTCCCGGCTATTGATCTTATTGCCGGTAATGTTGCAACTGCCGAGGCTACCCGCGATTTGATTGAGTCAGGCGCTGATGCCGTTAAAGTAGGTATTGGACCTGGTTCTATTTGCACGACCCGGGTAATTGCCGGTATTGGAGTACCGCAAATTACCGCAATTTATAACTGTGCCAAGGCTGCCAATGAGTACAACGTGCCCATTATTGCTGACGGCGGCATCAAGTATTCAGGAGATGTAGCTAAAGCAATTGCAGCTGGTGCTCAGATTGTAATGATTGGAAACTTGCTTGCCGGAACAGAAGAAAGCCCAGGTGAAACCATTATTTATCAAGGCCGTAGCTATAAAGTTTATCGAGGCATGGGGTCGCTGGGGGCAATGGCTGAAGGCAGCAAAGACCGCTATTTCCAAGAAAACATGGACAAGCTCGTACCTGAAGGAATTGAAGGGCGAGTGCCCTACAAAGGCTCAGTAGCGGATACTGTATTCCAACTGATAGGTGGCTTGCGGGCTGGTATGGGTTATTGTGGGGTTCGAAATATAGAAGAGCTTATTACTAAAACCCAGTTTATCCGTATCACTGGTGCCGGTTTAAAAGAAAGTCATCCACACGATATCAGCATAACGAAAGAGTCGCCTAACTATAGTGTTTAATAAAAAATGCTTTGGACCAACGTCCAAAGCATTTTACTCATTACCAAGGGGCAGGAGTCTCAAAACTAACAACCCGAAATTCAAATTGACGGTCTTGATAAAAATTAATGATATCAGGCAAGGCTTTTACTGTCTCGCCATGGCCACGGCCATCATGCAGCAATACAATTGCATGGCTCCATAAATTTCTGCTATCCATTTGGGCAACAATATTACCCAAAATTTGTTTGGCTTTTGCATTTGAAGCATCACCAGAGCTGATATTCCAGCCAACCTCAATATAGCCAAGTTTACTTAGGTTGTCCCAGTATTCTTTGGTAAAGCTACCGGCAGAACCGCCTGGCGCACGTGAGATACGCGGTCGTACACTAATTACTTGTTTTATAATCTCATCAGTATGGCGCAATTGAGAAACATAAGTGTTAGGTGATTGATATAACTCACGGTACACATGGTTGTAAGAGTGATTACCAATAGCATGCCCTTCCTGATATATGCGGCGTAAAATGTCCGGATTCTTCTCAGCCTGATTTCCCACTACAAAGAAAGTTGCCTTTATACCATAACGCTTCAGGATGTCCAGTACAGCTGGAGTATTTTCCGGTGCCGGACCATCATCAAAAGTAAGGTAAACTACCTTTTCAGCATGGTACGGGGTAACCTTCGGAACCTCCAATGCCAGTCCTTGGGCCTGCCTTTCTTCCACAGTGAATACATCATAGGCCGGCTTCCCTGAAAGCGGCGGATTATCAAAGCTTTCATTCATGTAGTAAGCATCAGTAATTGTGCCTGGTGAGGTAATATACGCAACAGTGTCCGGCTGAGATTCTTGATGTAAGGGTGAACCTGAAACCGGTACAGGAAAGTTGAGATTAGCGGAGATAATCAATGCCAGCGGCGATGCTACCAGTATGGTAAGACACACAGCGCCTAAGCTGCATATTACCTGAAAAAGCCATGATTTATGCTTCATTTAGTCGCTCCTGTTAGCGCTAGTTTGACAAACACTGTCTAAATCTCGTATATTCTCCGTCAGATTCACTATTCCTGCATGTAAAACTTAGGTAGCTTGGGGATACTATTCTAAGAGGAGTGTATGCCTATGCCAAAAAAAATTATTATAATCACAGTCATGGTTGTTTTATTTTCAATGTCGGCTAATATTTGTTATGCATTCTTAGGATTGCCAGGAACTGACAGTCTAAATAACTTAAATTTGGTTGCTGCTACTCAAGTATTTGATATAAACGGTCAACTAATTTCTAAGTTGTTTGAGGAAAACCGAATTGTAGTAACAATTAACAATATGTCTCCCTATGTTCAGCAGGCGATCATAGCAAATGAAGACACCCGATTTTACAATCATATTGGTATTGATCCAATCGGGATTATTCGTGCCATTGTGGTTAATATCCGCCAAGGTAGCCTTGTGGAAGGCGGAAGTACCATAACCCAGCAACTGGCAAAGAACATGTTTCTTACGCAAGAACGAACATTAATCCGGAAAGTAAAAGAAGCGCTGCTGGCCTTAATTATTGAACGCAAATTTTCTAAGCAAGAAATCATGCAAGCTTATTTAAATCAGATCTATTTCGGTGAAGGAGCTTATGGTGTAGAGGCAGCTGCCCAAATGTATTTTGGCAAACATGCCAAAGAGCTGTCATTATCTGAAAGCGCTTTGCTTGCAGGATTGCCGCGTGGTCCCAACATTTACTCACCTTATATTGATATGAAGGCTGCCTTAGATCGCCGGTCAGTTGTGCTAGCCGGGATGGTTAAAGAAGGCTATGTAACAGAACAGGAAGCCGAACGTGCTAAAGCTGAGCCCATCAAAGTTGCCGGCAAAAAAAAGCGGGTGGTACAAGCTTCCTATTTTCTTGATTATGTTGCTAATGAATTGGTTGGACGCTATGGCGCCAATAGAGTATATAAAGGCGGTCTTAAAGTCTATACCACTTTAGACATAAAGCAGCAGCAAGCGGCTGAGGCGGCTTTAGGTGAGCTACAAGGAGCCGTACTGGCCCTTGACCCCAAGACCGGTTATGTTAAAGCGATGGTAGGCGGGCGTAGTTATGAGGAAAGTCAAATAAATCGCGTATTCGTAGAAGTCCGCCAACCTGGTTCAGCCTTTAAACCATTTTTGTATGCAACCGCCCTTAATCAGGGCCTGGCTGCTAATGCCATAATTGTTGATGAACCCATTAACATCAATGGGTATTCACCGGTTAACTATGATAAAAAGAACCGTGGTCCTATTACTATGAAAAAAGCGTTGCGCTTGTCAGTCAATGTAGCTGCTGTTAAACTTGGACAGCAGGTAGGAATAGATCAAGCGTTAGCACTTGCCAAAAGTTTAGGGATTACAACATTAACACCTGAAGATAATAATTTGGCTTCCGCATTGGGAGGTCTAACTCAGGGAACTAATTTGTGGGAATTGACGACAGCATATAGTGCCTTTGCGAATGGCGGTGTATTATCTAAACCTGTGTCAATCCTTAAAGTACTTGATGAAAATGACCAGGTGCTTGAAGAAGGCAGGATAATCCAACAATCGATACTTAAACCGGAAACAGCTTATATTCTAACAGATATGCTCCAAAGTGTGCTCCAGGCCGGTACTGCGACGCCAGCTAATCTTGGACGCCCAGCCGCTGGCAAGACAGGTACTACTGACAATTATGAAACAGCCTGGTTTATTGGGTATACTCCGGATATATTAGTTGGTATTTATGTGGGTAATGATAACCGTAAGCCTGTAGGGATCTCTGGTACTGAGGTTTCGGCGTTATGGGGTAAGATGGTTTCCAAAATAGTAGCAAATACGCCGCCAACTGATTTCCCGGTTCCATCTAATGTAATTACTGGTATCCCGATCTGTGCAAACACAGGTAAGCTGGCAGAAAGCGGCTGTAAAGAAATCGAATATAGTGCTTTTGTCCAGGGAACCCAACCATTACCTGAAAGTCGTTCTAAGTCCTGGCTGACACCAGGCACAAAAGAACAACAACCCAATCAGCAGGAACGTAAGCAGCCATTTTGGAAATGGCCGTGGTCGAGATTGCCGTCATTTTAAACTTGTGGTACAATGTGCTAGTATAGTAAAACAAAGTTAAGGAGTTAATACTTCTCAGTGAGTACTAAAGCAACTGTTCTAGGTGTTTTAATTGATATTGTTACTATGTCGGAAGCAGAAGCCAAGCTCGAACAGTTTATTGCAGAAAAAAAACCGCATTTAGTCGCTACCGCCAACGCAGAGATGGTTATGCTGGCACAAGAAGATCAGGAATTAGCTGCCATCCTTAATCAATGTGCTTTGGTAGTGCCTGATGGTGCCGGTGTTGTATGGGCGGCACGGCATCAAGGATATACTATGCCGGAGCGAGTCGCTGGCTACGACCTCTCTCAAAACCTGCTGGCCCATGCCGCTAAGCACGGCTATCGTGTTTTTATGCTTGGTAGCCAGACTGCAATTATTGAAAAGGCAAAAAAGGTTGCAATAGAACGTTATCCTGGCCTGATCATTACCGGTATAAGGGATGGTTTTTTCACACACCAGGATGAGCCAGCTATTATCGAATCAATTAGAGCTGCCAAACCTGATATCTTATTAGCTGCATTAGGAGTTCCTAAACAGGAGAAGTGGCTGGCGAGAAACTTGTCTAAACTAAACGTCCCTGTATGTATGGGCGTCGGTGGCACTTTTGACGTAATGGCTGGTACGGTTAAACGTGCACCACTCTGGATGCAACGCATCAGCTTGGAATGGCTGTTCCGCTTACTCCTGCAGCCACAGCGAGTTATCAGAATGATGGCTTTGCCCCGTTTTGCTGTCAAAGTCATGCTAGGTAAAAAATGTTAGACAAAGTAAACCAAGTATATTATACTGATATACTGAACTTGCTTTTTGGCTTTAATTTTCAGAGGAGGTTTTCACAGGGAGGTGGATAGATGGTAAAAACTCCTGTTGTCAAAGAAGGATATATTTATATTGCTATACTTGGACTAGTCACTATAATTTCTGCCTTAGCTTTAAGCTTATATTGGGCGATTATTCCCGGAGTATTAACGGCCTTTGTTACCTTCTTTTTCCGCAATCCCAAACGTGATGTGCCAGTGGACGACAAATTGATCGTATCACCAGCCGATGGCAAAGTAATGGGCGTCAATGAGGTGTACGACGATCTGTTTCTTAATGAAAAGAGTATCAAGGTCACAATTTTTTTATCTGTGTTTGATGTGCATGTCAATCGTAGCCCGATTAATGGTGAGATTAAGTTTCAGCAATATACTTGCGGTAGATTTAAGCCTGCATATAAAGAAGCAGCAGCTTGCGAGAATGAACGCCACGCTATTGGTCTAGAAAATAGCCAGATGCGTGTTTTAGTTACGCAAATTGCCGGTATTCTGGCACGGCGTATTGTATCTTGGGTCACCCTTGGTAGTGTACTTAAGCAAGGTGACCGCTATGGATTGATTAAATTTGGATCGTGTACTGAACTCATTGTGCCAACTACAGTAGACATACTTGTTAAAAAGGGGGACAGAGTTAAAGGCGGAATTACCGTGATAGGGAGGTTAAAGGAAAAGTGAGAAATGCTATTCCTAATATATTAACAGCAGTTAACATAGTGTTGGGCATGTTTGCCATTATCTTTACCTTTCAAGGTGAGTTTACCTGTTCAGCATTATTAATTATTGCTGCTCTGGTCGCAGACGGTCTGGATGGTCGGGTTGCTCGATACTTTGGTGTAAGCAGTGACTTTGGCAAAGAACTTGATTCATTGTGTGACTTGGTTTCCTTTGGCGTAGCTCCCGCCATTTTAGCATACGCTTTTATGCTCAAAGACTTTGGTATGGCTGGGTATATTATTGCCGCTGCTTTCGCTACTTGCGGAGCGTTGCGTTTAGCAAGATTTAATGTTAATACAGGTAGCGTTAAAGGCTATTTTATGGGCTTGCCAATCCCAACTGCCGGCTGTGTTGTAGCAACTTTTGTCATATTGGGCATGAAGCCGTCCGGTTGGATATTTCCCTTAATGGTAGCAATTTTTGCCTATTTAATGGTGAGCACGATCAGATATCCTGATTTTAAAGGTAAAGGCGGCGAGCCCGTTCGGTTAATTCCTGTTGCCATTTCTGTCGCTGTAGGCGTATATATTTTGTTTTTAACCCTTAATGCAGTATTATTTGTGCCATTTTTTGTGTACTCCTTATTCGGCATTTTGAATACTCTGTTCGGTTTATTTGACCGTCATTCTGCCACTTAAATTTATTTTGTCAATCTGTTACAGCAGGAAAAATACACATTTAACCGAAACATATGCAT
>NZ_DATMXX010000213.1:0-9151 GCF_035561255.1 Sporomusa sp.
AAATAAACACACCTGCAATAGATGTTTTCAAGCGCAAGTGGTAAAATAATCGGCAAAAAACCGCCCTATTAAAGCAGGGGCGGCTGATACATCACATCATTAATCTGTTTTTTCCAAGTCGTCACTTTCATCCTTCAAGTCTCTAATAATATTGGGCAAATCAGCCAACAACTCTCGTAGTTCTTCTTCCGTCAAGTTGCATTCGATCTTATCGTTTACATTATCCATTGACACCACCACCTAATAAAAAAATAGCCAGCTGCTACAGGGGTTGGAAAAGCTGTTCATAGTTGAAAATTTGACAATATCATTATATAGCCCGATTCTTTGAATTGTATTTAAAAAGCGATTAAAATAAAATCCGCCCCATCCCGAAGTATGCAGCGACATACTCAGCTTACGGTAACTTGAACTCATTTGTAGTTTGTTCATTAGTAATACGAAAAGCGCATGTGAGGCTTTTATACCCTACACATGCGCTTTACTTCGTTGTTTGCTAAATCCCCAATACTATTTAAGCCAAAACATAACTGTAACTCTACAGAAAACCTTAGTGTGAAAGCGATTATTCCGGTTTTAATGCTAATGCGCGACATTTGCGCTACTTCTTCATCACGGTAGCTTTACCATCAGTAACTACTTTCCCCTCTTGATTCGTAACTGTAGTTTTTAAAATCAAGCGATTTTTGGCTTCTATCTTTTCAATAACTTCAACTGTAGCTGTTACGGTATCCCCAAATTTCACCGGCGCCTTAAATGCAAGTTCCTGGCCCAGATAGATTGTATTCGCCCCGGGTAATGAAGTTCCTAAGACAGCCGATATAAAACCAGCTGATAACATTCCATGAGCAATTCGCTCTTGAAACATAGTTGTTTTAGCAAATTCGGCATTGACGTGAACAGGATTGAAATCGCCGGTTATCCCGGCAAAACCATATACGTCGTATTCAGTTACTGTTTTCGTCATACTGGCTTTATCCCCCACTTGGATGTCAGTAAATTGCAGGTTCTGAATCATTACTTATGCCCCCCTCCCTGGCGCAGCTTATAAAATTAAGCCTGCCGCAATTTTTTAAATTCTTCAATCATGACCGGTAATACTTCCATGACGTCCCCAACAATACCATAGTCGGCAACTTTGAATATCGGTGCATCAGCATCTTTGTTAATAGCGATTACGATATCTGCAGAAGATACACCTTGTCGGCCCCGCTGGCAAACAGATCTTTGCTTAGGGTTTCGACCTGATTGCCAACGAGAACACCAGCCAGTTCCTGGCCCATTGACTCCGCCAGACATGTGACAAAGGGACGGTGGTTGTGTCTTCATCAGAAAGACCTTCCAAGTATTACTGCTTATTTTTATGCCTATTACCTTGATGGCAACCTTAAACAAAAAAAAATTAAAAGGTGTACCAAAGGGTTATAAACCCTTGATACACCTACATTTCTTAGTGGTGACCCACGTTGGAATCGAACCAACAACCTACTGATTAAGAGTCAGTTGCTCTGCCAGTTGAGCTAGTGAGTCAATTATGGCTAGGGCGGCAGGACTTGAACCTACGAATGCGGGAGTCAGAGTCCCGTGCCTTACCAGCTTGGCTACGCCCCAATAAAAATCACTTGACGCTAACGTCACAAGTGATATTATACATAACTATTGAGATTTTGTCAAATGTAAACACGCAAATTTGCAGTCTCCTGGTTTTTCAGTTTTGAATTGCTGTTATTTTGCTCTGCGATGTTACGCTGTAATTGCATTCTCTGTGTTTTTTTCAGCAGAATTATTAACCCATTTACCGCATTGTTTGCAGCAAACTGTAGCTTCAGGCAATGCCCAAGCCAGTACCTTGCCGCACTTGTCACACTTAAATGGAACTAATAGTGGCTGTGCTTGATTATTCATTGTAACACCCCTCTTCTTGGCCAGCTTGTCCATTACCTTTTATTTCCATATCAAGAGTGATATTCCTGCCAACATAAAATAAATAATTACATTGAATTTAAAACCGACCCCGCCTGCATTCAATCACTTTTCAACAAAAAACGCTTCTAAATAATTTAGAAGCGTTTTTTTACTAGTAAAGCACTAGGAATCGAAATTACAGCATTGCCATTTGATTCGAACCAATAAAGCTCTTCGTGGCTATAACAGCAATCTGTTCACAGCTAATCAAGCAAACTTATAACCAAACTCAAAAGCCTTCTGATTCTCCTCGACAAATTTTGGAACCCGCGCCTCCAGAGCTTTCAATAAACTTTCTTTACTGATTGCCGTTTTTAATTGCTGCCCCAGCATTCCCAGAAAGATAATATTGGCAAAGATGTCCCGCCCCAGTTCGTTGACCGCAATCTCTCTCGCCGGGAGAGCGGTATGTTGAGCCACAAAACCGGGATCAGGTTCGATATACCCTGGATCAAAAATAATTGTACCCTGCGTAACCAAAGCACCAAACTTAGTATAGGCTGCCTTTGACATTGCGCAAAAATAATCAGGTGTCTCGACCACCGGGCTGTCGATTGGCGAACCGGACAACACGATCTGGCTGCGGACATAACCGCCTCTTGTTTCCGTCCCATGGCTCACCAGCATGGTAGTAAACAGCCCTTCATAGACTGCCGCTGTGCTAAAAATCTGGCCTAGCCGGACAACTCCCTGGCCACCAAAGCCACTAACCAATATTTCCGTTCGTTTCATTTTGTCCCTCCTTACGCACAGCCGCTGTAAAATTTCTCATTTGCTCGGAAAACTCCGGCCGGCTGGCTGTGGCCTGGTGGTAAATACCTGTCCGAAAAGTAATCCCCTCGATAGCCTTGGCCGGCTCGGGATTGGTCCGCTCTTTAAGCCAGCGGTAAGCCACCACCGGCTTACGTGACCCCAGGGCTTTGCCGGCAAAGTTGGTTATACAGGGATAGGCTACATGCACCAGCGAAAATCCCTTAAACTGAATTGCCTTCTTAATACTTTCTACCGCATTCTGACCTTCGACACTTGTGTGTCTGGCTAAGAACCCGGCCCCGGCAGCCCTTAAAATATCCAGAATATCCCGACCGTCCTGAACCCAGTTAGGGTCCTGCATACCATAGGGGCTGCTGTCGGTCACTGAGCCATTGGGGGTTGTGTAACCATACTGGCCGCCGGTAGACTGATAGCCGAAGTTGTCGGCCACAACTACAGTCATATCAACATTTCTGCGCACAGAGTGCAGCAGGTGCAGCAGCCCAATGCCGAAAGCGTCGCCATCGCCCACGGTGAGTACTATTTTCTTCTCCGGGGGAAGCGCCAGGCGCAGACCGGTGGCAATCGCATATACACGCCCATGGGTGCCAGCAAAATTATCACCCTTCCAGGTATTAAAAGTCTGCCGGCCGGAACAGCCGATCCCGGTTCCCCACACAATATCACCGGTATCAAGTCCCAGTTCATCAATCGCCAATAAAACCTTTTTATGCACTTGTCCCAAACCACAGCCACTGCAGGCTGTGCTGGGAATTTTTTTCGTTTTTAGGTATTTTGTCGCTAAATAGTCCATTCTACCAAGCCTCCCGCTGCCATTTTACGCTTTCCAGCGGCTGACCGTTGATTAAGGTGCGGGCCGCATCCACTAATTCCGCAACCTTAGGCAATTCCCCGCATCGGCCTAAGAAATGTATTTCACTGTCTTTCGGAGCTGCCCGCTGCACTTCCCGCACCAACTGACCATCATAGTTAAGTTCCACAGACAGGTACTTGGCGCTGCGGCCAAACGCTTCATCAGGGAAAGGCCAGATAGAAACCAACCGAATACCGCCTACCTTTAGCCCCTGTTCCCTGGCGGCTTTTACCGCGCTTTTTAATACGCGCGACGGACTGCCATAGGCCACTAAAATAACATCCGGGTTATCCTCAGTGTCGATCTCTTCATAGCGAGTAATAAGCTCCTTATGGTTTCTCACCTTGTAAATCAGACGATGGGCGTGCTTATGCTGCCATTCAATCTCTTCGGTGTCAAAACCTTCAGCTGTAGGCGTCCAGTCCGAGCAGGCCGCTCCTGTGTTATGTCCTAATACCACCGGCGGTACGTCAATTTCATCGGTTGCAGGATAGAATTCAGGGCCATAATTGATTTTCCGGGGATATACCCGGAGTCCCATTGCTTCTATCTCTGCTTGGGTTTCAGGAATCAGCAGTGTTTCCCAGCCATCTGTTACAATTTGATCAGCCAGCACAGTAACCGGCATCCTAAACCGTTCAGCAAGATAAAAGGCCTCTACAGTCAGTTCAAAGGCTTCCTGTACACTGTTTGGCGCCAATACAATACTCTCGAAATTGCCCCCATGGGTCGGATAACGGCTGAGATAAAATTCCCCCTGACCGGGCGCTCCGGTAATGCCGCTGACCGGCCCTACCCGCTGGGCATTCACTACAACAACCGGAATTTCGCTGCCTAAGGCCCAGCCATAGGGATCTGCAAACAGGATATAGCCCGGACCAGAGGTCGAGGTCATTGCTTTAAGCCCGCCCAGGGAGGCGCCAATACAAATATGCATTGCTGATAACTCATCTTCAGCCTGGACATAATAGCCGTCTACCTGTGGCAATCGCCGCGACATATTCTCGGCAATCTCGGTTGCCGGCGTAATCGGATACCCTGCAAAAACCTTACAGCCGGCAAAAATAGCAGCTTCGGTAATCGCTGCATTGCCTGTGTCAAATATTCTTTTCACGACAATCCTCCTCTGCCGGTTTTTTATCTACATCAATGGCAAAATCCGGACACGCAAAAAAACAGCGCCGGCAGCCGATGCATTTATCTGCAGCCTTAACCTGGACAGGCCGATAGCCTTTCGTATTAAAATAATCAGCCTGGCTAAAGACATCCTTAGGGCAAACCTCTATACAATAGCCGCAAGCCTTACAGCCTTGGCCGTCAACCTGAACATCATATTTGCTTGGTTGTAATTTAGCTACCATATCAGCCGGCAGCTCCTTTCTCTTCTATATCTCATTGATCATTCTACTACCCTGTCGACAGTCAGTCTGCTGTGCAGCTCGACTAACATGCGGCGCTGGATTTTCCCGTTGGGACCTTTGGGAAAATCATCAATACAGATAATATTTTTAGGCACTTTGAAATCGGCCAGATACGCTTTGCAATGAGCAAGCACATTCTCGGTACTCAACTCGGCGCCTGGACGCAGTTGTACAAACGCTACAATCTCCTCACCAAACAAGCTGTCAGGTACACCGATTGCAGCTGCCACCTCAATCTCGGGCAACTGATAGAGAACTTCATCTACCTCCCGGGGCGAAATTTTTTCACCGGCCCGGTTGATTAATTCTTTTCTCCGGCCGGTCAGAAAGAGATAGCCGTCTTCATCAAAATAGCCTAAATCTCCGGTATAGAACCAACCCTTTTTAAAGCTTTCCTGATTTGCCGCCGGGTTGTTAAGATACCCCTGCGTAACATTAGCCCCCCGGAGAATAACCTCGCCTGCCACCCCGGCAGCAGTAATATTGCCGTTTTCATCCACCACACAAATCTCATTACCTGCAGCAAGCCCGACTGAACCAGCCTTTCTGATTGCAGGCGGCAGCGGATTCGTTGCCACCTGACTGCCTGCTTCGGATAAGCCATAGGCTTCAATTACCGGTACCTGGTACCGCTTCTCAAATTCCTGCAGAATCGCCACAGGCAGTGAGGATGAGGCCGAACGGGCAAACCGCAGGCTGGGTGCCTGAACAGGGCAAGCCTCATCCCGGGAAAGCAGGATTGATAAAATGGGCGGAACAGCACTAAACCAGGTCACCTGATACTGGTTCACCCAACCCCAGAAGCTACCGGCACTGAATCTACGCGGTATGATAGCCCGCCCGCCGGTAAACACAGGGGTAATCTGGGTAATAACCAAGCCATTAATATGGAAAAACGGCAGGATGCACAAGGTGATATCCTGAGCTGTCAGCGCGTGTCCCTGCTGGATAAAACCAGCCTCAGCCAGTAAATTGCCATGGGTTAGGACAACGCCTTTGGGCACACCTGTTGATCCTGATGTAAATAGCAGGAGCGCTTCTGCCTCAAGCCCTGACCCAGCCGCTGCTATAACGGTTTTTGGGTGCTGCTGAGGCAGCGTAACAATAAGCAGCTCTTGCCGGCCATCGTGCCCTGATTGATAACGCCTGGCCGGACCTGCAAACAGTTCGGGGGGCAATGCCCTTGCCCCCTCGACGTCTGCAATAATCAATTGTACACCGGCCTGCTCCAGCAAGCCTCCACTTTCCGAGGGTTTGAACCGGGGATTAAGCGGAACGGCAACCCCGCCCGCCAAAAGAATCCCCCAGAATGCCAGTACCCAATCCACCCCGTTATCTAATATCACCGCTACGCGTGCTCCGTTTTGTAAGCCTTGTTGCTCTAAGTACTGCGCGAATTTCCGGGCAGCCTGATAAAACGCTCCGTAGGTTAAGTCAGTCTGCTGTTCCGGCGATGATACAAAAACACGTTCACAATCATGTAAAGCCCGATATTTAATCAGATGAGCCAAGGATTTAAAACTCATAGTCCTCTCCCCTATACGGTATAGTGGGCTAATGGATGATCGCATGGATTACCATAAACGTAATGCATTGCCCGGTTTTCAATATCATAGATGGCAGTGGATACGGTCTGTGCGTCACCGCCATGCCGGCAGATAGGATGTGGTTCTTCATGGTTAGCCAGCACCTGGCTTATTCTCTCAACTGAAAAACCCTCAGTAAGTGGTTGTTCCGGTACTGCGGCTGACACTAATAGCCGTGTACACCGGGCAAGACGAATTTTGCTATTTTCTTCGTTTACCGCAAGCTTTCCCGGGACCGCCAGGTTAAGAAAATGATTGGTGCGTACAGTAACAGGCTGTGTGATAAGCTGAACCGCATAGTTAGGATAAAGCTGCTCAATCACAGCACCGCCCTCAGGAGTCATAATGACAATATTCCCGCCTACTAACGGTGTAGTTAGCAAGCAGTCGCCAGCGATCCGCAAAGCGTCTGCCAGGTTACCGGCACTCCGCAGGATATCTTCAATAAGCACGCCGCGCGGAGTCCGGATTTTAATTACCTCAGTAAGTGGTGTATAATCTGCGAAAGTCATAGCAACAGCTACCCCGGCCTGGTTAATGCCGCTGTTTAAACCACGCTCCAGCGGACTGGCATGACCGGCCACCCCGATATACCGGTAGCGGCCATGACCACGCAGCAAATCTTCTGCCAAACCGGCTCCTGGCTCCATGTCCCGGTTTTTAAACAAATATTTACCGTATATAGCCCCTAAAGTACACATTTTTTTCATCCCCTGACAAGGAAATCACTTGCCGGTATCCACTGTTATTTATTGCTTAAGCTTTTTATAATAGCGGTCATCAAATAATTCATTGATATCAAAATCTTTCTTGAGGACCTTGGTTTCCTTAAGGAAGTCTTTTACCTGCTGGAGGGCAGCAATATCTTCAGGAATAATCTTTGAATCCCAATCCGAGGTTTTTACAATTCTGGCAATCGCCGATACAGGCAGCTTGCTCTCTTTGGCAATCAGCTCCAGGGCCTCATCGGGATTCGTTTTCATAAATGCAGCGGCTTTTTCGTTCGCTTTAAGGATGCGCTCGGTATAGTCCGGATATTGTTTAGCAAAGTCATTGCGGGCCAGGAATACGCCAATATACCGTTTGACCCCGCTGGATGAATCCTCCAGGATCTTGCCGGCTTTCGCATTCTCTAAAACAGACGACCATGGTTCCCAGGTGGCAATGGCATCAACGTTTTTGGTTTCTAAAGCTGCCTGATGATCACTTGCCGGCAGATTCACAATATTAACATCGTTAGCACTAAGTCCATTCTTTTGCAGCAGTAAAATGAGGAAATGGTGAGCACTCGAACCAACCTGCACGGCTATCTTTTTACCTTTCAAATCGGTAACAGATTTAACAGGTGAATCCGGACGAATCAAAAGCGCATTCCCGGCAGGTGTATAGCCGGCACGGCTGATTACCTTGATATCAACACCGGCAGCCCGGGCTGATACCGGCGGCATATCACCGGTGTGGGCAAAATCCGCCCGTCCGCCGGCAAAGGCTTCAATCATGGGAGGCCCGGACAAGTAAAGATCATATTTTATATCGACCCCGTCTTTAGCAAACTCTTCTTCATATAGGCCCTTGGCTTTAGCCAGCAGAATGATTATGCTGGAGTTCTGGTAAGCAACGTGAATCTCTTTGGGTTTTTCCGTCTTTTTTGCTACTTCGGCCGTCTTGGTATCCTTGCCGGCGCACCCAGCCGCAAAAATACCAATTACAAATAACATTAGAACAGCTACAATTAGATTTTTCTTACCCATACTATCGACTCCTTATTTCTTTAATTTTATAACGTAAACCTGCAGCCTCAGTGTATGTAGATATAGAGCCTTAACCTCCCTTTATCAGTAAGTATGTGACTGCTTAGATGCTATAAGCAAAGGGTACTTCAACATCTGAGAAAAATTCAGAGTAGATCGCCTTACGAATTTTTACAAACTCAAAACTATTGCGGTCACGCGGCCGGGGCAAATCGACTGGAATGATTGACTTGGCTGTCGCCGGCAGCTTAGACATCACCACAACCCTGTCGCCCAGAAAGATGGCTTCATCAATATCATGGGTGACCAGCAGAATGGTTGTTTTCTCTGCTTCCCATATGCGGATAATCTCCTGCTGCATATTAATCCGGGTCATGGCATCAAGTGCACCAAACGGCTCATCCAACAGCAACACCTGCGGGCGGTTGACCAATGCCCGGGCAATGCTCACCCGCTGCTGCATACCACCTGATAACTGGTGTGGATATGCTTTCACGAAGCCGGCTAAGCCCACCAGGTCCAGATGCTCCTGGACAATACGTTTTTTCTCCGCAGTGCTGTGCCCGGTTCCCAAGCCAAAAGCGATATTCTCTTCAACGGTTAGCCAGGGATACAGCCGGGATTCCTGGAAGACCATGCCCCGGTTAACTCCCGGCCCTTCAATCAGGTTCTCCCCCAGACGTATTTCGCCGGTGAATCCCTGCTCCAGACCGACAACAAGCCTGAGTAGTGTACTTTTGCCGCAGCCGCTGGGGCCAATAATACTGATAAACTCCCCCGGCTTTACCGTAAGGTTAATAT
>NZ_DATMXX010000214.1:0-4635 GCF_035561255.1 Sporomusa sp.
GCAATAATGAATAAGACGTCTTTTATAAATATTTAAATTCAATTCAGAACAATAATTTAATGCAGAAAGTCCTAACTCACTGAGTTTAATATAGCTGGAAGCACCGCACTCATTTTCATTTTGTCTCTCAAAAACTAAAAAAAGCCTTGACTTGGTGTTAACTCCAAATGCTAGACTGCTGTTAACGATGAATCAATGATGATGATAAGCAGTTTAGAAGGAAACGATACATGAAATTGCCGAGAGTTTATCAAAGCGGCTACACCAGTAGGACTAGCTATAATTCAAAATACTTGTAGATCCCAGGAAAAACCGTAATGTCTAGATAACAAAGGAAGCAAATGTGAAAAGAATATATCTTTTACTAACGGCAATAACTGTCGTGCTTTTACTAGTTGGTGTACAAGCACGACAGTGCTTAACAGCAGAAAAAATTAATCCTTTAAGCATGGAAAAAGCAAATGAACAGCAGGAACAAGCACTCTCGCCAGCACGAAAAATTCTTGTCGTTTATTTTTCTCATTCGGGCAACACTCGCGAACTGGCCAATCAAATTCACACAAGCGTTGGGGGGGATATTATCGAAATTCAGCCAGAAAAACCATACCCCAGTAATTACTTTGCACTTGTGCAACGAGCGAAAGAGGAAAGAGATGCGGATTACAAACCCGCGCTGAAAACAAAAATTAAAAATATCGCATCATATGATGTGATTTTTATTGGCTCGCCGATTTGGGGCGGAACAATACCTCAACCGATTGTATCGTTTTTGTCGGAATACGATTTGACGGGGAAAACAATTGTGCCGTTCTGCACGTACGGTGGCAGCGGTCAGGGACGAAGCGTCACAGACATCGCAAAACTTTGCCCACAATCAACTGTTCTCGAAGGTTTTGGAGTTGAGAGCAAAAATGTGAAAAACGTACAACCTGAAATAGCTAATTGGTTAAATAAAATTAAAATTATAGAATAAAATAGTGGTTTTGACAGGAAAAACTACAATGAAAGTAGAATTTACGGCACTGGAATCATGAAGCAGGTGGTGTACATGGGAAAAAGCAGATAACTGTGGTGATATTACGATGTGTTGGAGCAGGCGATTTATCAGCAGGCCAGATATTACAGCCAAAAGGCCATGGGTATTAATTATGCTGAAAAGGAAACTCTGAGAAGCCGATTTTTAGTTTGCTATTGACTTAGAGTTAGCTCTAGATGGTATGCTATCGATAGCAGGAGGTGAGAAACCGTATGACGATTACAGAAGTAAGTCAAAAATATGATATTTCCCAGGATACACTCCGTTATTATGAGCGCATCGGACTGATTCCCCGCGTGAACCGCAATAAAAGCGGGATCAGGGATTATACAGAGGAAAACTGCAATTGGGTCGAATTTATCAAATGCATGCGAGATGCAGGGCTTTCGATTGAAGTCCTGACTGAGTATGTCGGGATGTTTCAGCAGGGTGATACAACCATTGAGGCGAGAAGAGAATTGTTTGTGGGGCAGCGTAAGCTGCTTATCAAAAAAGTGGAAGATATGCAAAGAACGATCGAACGCTTGGATTATAAGATTGCAAAATTTGACCAGACAATCGTTGAGAAAGAAAAAGAACTAATAAAACCGGGGGATTATGCAAGTAACCCATAATTAAGTAAAGTTTGCTAGGTTAACCTGACAAACCGGCATTAACGGTAACGGGAAAGCAGATCTTAAAGTGAAGATAAATTGAAAAAGAAATAAAGCATCTTGCCTATCGGCAGGATTACGGAACAAAACCCGCTTTCAGGTTTGAAAGCGGGTTTTTGTATACCTTATATTAATGATTCGGATATTCGGATGACAAACGGATCAGTGTCTCTTACTACGTATGATCAAATCTTTTTTGAAGAACTTCGCTGCATCCGTTTTACCGTGTGATAAGTTACGCAAACACAGAGCCCCATGATGGACAGGTAATCAATAAAAAAGATCACAGGGGATTGGTCATAGTTCCAGAAATCAAAGGTATAATATAAAATCAGCTTGGCTCCTATTTCTCTGCTAAAGGAAGCATATACTCCATATGTTGCAAGCAATACCGCCATAGTTTGTAGCGCCAAGGTGCGGTTGCGGTTCGCCGAAGTAATTTTCGCCATCTTTCGCACCGCATCCATAATCATACCCCAGTGCATTCCAAGATGCACAGACATGAGGATAAAGCCCCAATAGGTGAACAGCATATGTAGCTTGCGGGCGAATAAGCCGCCGTTTAGGTCCATAAAGACAAACACGGTGCGGGAGAGCATTACGCCGCTGATTAGCAGCGCCAGCATCGTTGCAAGAAGAAGCAGGTTGATCACGGTATGAAAAAAACGAAGTGTATTGTACTTTCCTTTCAGCAGTGCTTTATACCACCCCCAATTCAAGATATTGTGGATGATAAATACTATAAACAAGGTAATGCCCAATAGCTCATGAATCGTGGTTCCGGTTAGGCGGGAAGCCATTGCCACCAATATGAGAACGGTCATAATGAGATCAATAGCCAGTTTGCACAGCGCTCTTGTATTCAAAAAATCCCCCTTTCTGGAATAAAAAATATGGACGCCTATCTAGCTCGCAGCCAGCGGCAAATCAATATAGGCTTGTACCGCTGGCTGGGCTCAAATAACATCCACTGGGTCTTCCAAGTTAGCTGGAAACGTTGCGTTACTTTATCATTCCGATTTGGTGAAGCCACGTGGCTACATCATTCTGGGCGCTTTTCGCACTTGATCCCCGGATGGCGAAACCATCAAGGAGCGTGGCCTGCGGGCAAAGCTGACGGAGGTCACTGACGCTTCGCCCAAAGCGGCTTCCTTCGTGGGTGCTGAAAGGGATGATGGTTTTCCCGGAGAAATTATGTCCCTCCAAAAAGGTAAATACCGCCATGGGCATTGTTCCCCACCAGTTGGGATACCCAAGGAAAATCACATCGTAAGAGGCCATATTCTGCACCGTTGCTGTAAGTTTTGGCCTGTAGTTGGTTTCCAGCTCCCGTTTGGCCTGCTCAGTAGTCGCATTGTAATCTGCTGGATATGAGTCTACAGCCTTAATCTCGAACATATCGCCGCCGACGTTGGCGTGAATTTGGTTCGCAATTTCACGTGTATTGCCGGAGCGCGAAAAATAAGCAATAAGAATTTTCTTGTTTCCTGTATTCAGCTGTGTTTGACTGCCAATTTCCGCTTTCGTATCGGGCGGACTGGTTTTTTCCTGTGCAGCAGCATTGGGATTGGAGCCATTGCCTGCCTGTCCACCGCTATTATTGCCACTGCAGGCAGTGAGAGAGAGGCCCAGTATCAATGTAAGGGCCAAGGCTAAGATTTTTTTCATAACATAATCCTCCTTGTTATTATCAGTATTTATCCACTTATCACCGCTATCAGCAGAACATGCGCCGTCTTTGCGGGCATTAGTTCTCCAAAACTTCAACCGCGTTTTGCATCTTGTCCCGGACATTTACCTGGAAGGGGCAGCTTTTTTCGCACGAGCCACATTCAATACAGTCTTTTGCCCTCTGGCTTAAGCTGCGATAATGTTCTTTCGCTAACTGATCACCTGCAAGAAATAAGTCGAGGTATTTGTGGACAGCGCCAATATCTATATTGACAGGGCAGGGTAAACAGTGGTTGCAATACACACAGGTTCCCCGCATATCCTTGTGCTGCATACCGGCGATAAAAGAATAATCTCTTTGCTCTTTGCTGGAAGAATAAAAGCCAATGGCATCCTCCATATCCGCCCTGGAACGCACACCTAAAAGACAGGAAAGCACGGCGGGGCGGTCAAGAGCATATTGCAGGCACTGGTAGATGGTCATGACCCTTTCAAATGGCGAGGTGCCTGGATTTAGCAATATACCGCCGCCATAAGGCTTCATCACCTGGATGCCGATACCGCGTTTTTCACATTCCTGATAAAACTTGGCGCGTTCCTGAGAAACAGTCAGCTGGTCTTGTCCTATCATGTCCAGCTCTTCAAAGGGAACATTGCTCACCGGATCGAGGTCATAAGCCGCGTTCAGACTGAACATGCACAAATCGACTTCGCCTGTTTCAATAAAGCGATTGCAAATATCTACGTTATGGGAAGCGAACCCGAGATAACGAATAGTGCCATCTTTTTTCAGTTTCCGGGCATAATCAAAAACGCCGGAAGAAAACACTTCCTCGAAATCTTTTTCTTCATCCACATAGTGGATAAAGGCGATATCGGCATAGTCAATTCCTAGCTTGTCCAATTGAGCTTCAAAGCCTTTTTGCACTTGGTCAAGCTTACGGGTGCGAAGATACTGCCCATTGGGGAAAGTCAGCCCCAAATGCAGTTGATACAATACTTTATCACGCTGACCCTTAAGCGCAGGGCCGAGCTTATCCAGCGCTTCGGGATAGGAAATTGCCGTATCGACAAGGTTGACACCCTGTTCAAGGGAATAGTCCACCAGCCGCTGCATTTCCTCCGGAGAGATTTCATGCAGATGCGCTCCGCCAATGCCAATTGTGCTGACCTTGTCAGTGCCTTTGGGTATTTTTCGATATTCCATAGAGTACCTCGTTTTTAAGCGTAGCCGCATATTTTTTTTATCTTACATTATGGAGTTAACTCTAAGTC
>NZ_DATMXX010000215.1:0-7279 GCF_035561255.1 Sporomusa sp.
CCATCATTTCATCACTCGGTCGCGGCATATAAACAACCACTGATGCTTGGTTCTGTCCTCTTGTCATTATTGTGACAAGTTATTTTTATGGCAACGCACCTATCATCTGCCGGATTTCATTGCACATTATTTTGGAATGGATACAGCAAGAATATTTTTTGCTTTTTTATAGAAATTCTACGCCTCGTCCCTTCATTTTACCTCCGTTAGCTATCCTGTCGCAAATCATCCAAGAACAGCGGATTGAGTACCTTCAGCATGTTTGGTACGCTCGTGTAGTGCAGTCACTAATTCGGTAGGAGCAGATAGGATAGCCCATATATTGGGGAATGGTGTACAGGACCACGCTGATGTCCTCTGCCAGCTGCTTTCTTTGCTTACCTGTGATGTTATACGGGATTGCCATTTTCATGTTCTGTGCCTTCTTATTTTCTGGTATGTGTATATTCGCTCTGAAGGCACATAATCTCAAATATTATTTGAGATTATCAAATTTATATTGAGATCTGCTTGTGCCGTGTTATACTGTTGTGCATAGGGTCTCATTAGAATTGGAGGTCTGATTATGGCGATCAGCTACAATAGACTCTGGAAACTGTTGATTGACAAAGGCATGAACAAAACGCAGCTGCTCAAAGAAGCAAAAATCAGCACAAACGCTTTGGCAAAACTCGGCAGGAATGAGAATGTCCGTGTTGATGTGCTTGCTAAAATCTGCGGCGTATTGGATTGCACGATGGACGATATTATGGACGTTATTCCCGATGCGGAGGAGAAACAATGATTGACTCGCAATCAAGGCGAAGGAAAACCGCCTACGGGTCGAATAAGAACCAATAAAGGAGGAAATTATGGCTGCAATACATGATCTGATCAATCAAATAGAAAATCCAGAGTTGCGTGCCCGCATTCAGCAGAAGATAGACCAGATGAATAAGCAGAAGAAATTCGGGCTTGTGTTTGAAGAGCATCTGCCGGAATGTACGCCGCTTTATGATATTCCTGTCAGGAAAGGAAGCACTGTTGCTCTCATGGCCGGCAAGGTAAACGAAACATATGTCGTGTTGAAGCTAAAAGATGAAACGGCGATTTGTCTGCCAAAAGGCGGCGGGGAACAATCGGAATTCCCGGTGGCAGATTTGGTGTCCGTTGCAGAGTTCGGCGAGGCAATTTATCCTTATCTGAAACCCATTGACAGCGTGTGCAACGCTCCCGATAGCGATTTGTGGCATACGCTGATTGAGGCGGACAACTATCACGCTTTGCAGCTGCTGGAGTACCTTTATGCCGGAAAGGTAGACTGCATCTATATTGATCCGCCTTATAACACTGGTGCAAAAGACTGGAAATATAACAATGACTATGTAGACAACGTCGATACATATAGGCACAGCAAGTGGCTTTCCATGATGCAGAAGCGGCTGAAAATTGCCAAGAAGCTGCTAAATCCGAAAGATTCCAAAATGATCGTCACCATTGATGAAAAGGAGTATCTACATCTTGGCTGCTTGCTGGAGGAGATGTTTCCAGAGGCAAGAATTCAAATGGTAGATAGCATTATTAATCGAAAAGGCGTTTCACATAAAGGGAAAAAAGGTGGCATGCAAAGAGAAGAAATAATCCAATTTTCAAGAGTCTCGGAATATATCTTTTTTATTATGTTTGGCAAGGCATCAGTCAAAAAAAATATATGTAATATGTTAGATTCACAGATGTTCGAATCAACTGGAGATGTAACTACTGAAAATGTTCAGTGGTTATCTATGTTGCGCCGAGGTGTTGCCTCCCAACGTGAAGATAAACCAAAACACTTTTACCCCATTATTGTAGATCCAAGAACATCTTCAATCGTCAACGTTGGTGAACCAATTCCTTTAGAGCAAAATCGTGCAAGTGTATTCATCCCTGAAGGGTTAACAGCCGTGTGGCCTATGCGCACTAATGGAAGTGAAGGCCGTTGGCAGCTTAAAAGAGAAACATTTGTTAACGCGCTTAAATCCGGAACAGCGAAGCTCGGAAGCTATAATAAAAAACAAGACAGGTGGGCGATCAATTATCTTAACGAAGGCACGATAGATGAAATAGAAAAAGGTTCAATAATTGTGGTTGGTAAGGACGATAAAGGTGCACTAATTCTAAAGCGTAAAGAAGATAAGTTGGTCGAGCCAAAATCTGTATGGAATCAAACATCCCATAACGCAAGCGAATATGGCTCAACATTATTAAATCGAATAATTGGAAAACGATTCAATTACCCAAAATCTCTTTATGCGGTTGAAGATGTACTTCGAATGTGTGTCGGAGATAAGCCAAATGCTATAGTGGTCGACTTCTTCGCTGGCTCAGGTACAACACTTCACGCTGTAAATCTTCTGAATACAGAAGACGGCGGACAACGCCGCTGCATTTTGGTTACAAACAATGAAGTTTCCGACGATGAGGCGAAAATGTTGGCAGAACAAGGCTATCAGCCTGGTGATGACGAATGGGAAAAGCTCGGTATTGCTCGCTATGTCACCTGGCCCCGCACAGTATGCAGCATTGAAGGGCACGATGTGAATGGTGAACCGTTGAAAGGCAATTACCTCGGCAGCGATATACCAATGGCAGACGGGTTCAAGGCAAATGCAGCCTATTTCAAGCTGAGTTTTCTAAATAAAACCGATGTTGCGTTGGGCAGGCAGTTCAAAGAGATGCTGCCCACGCTGTGGATGAAAGCCGGAGCACACGGCCCATGCCCCAAACATGTTGGAGAAGAAATACCCACCATGCTGGTACTGCCGGAGAATCGGCTTGCCGTAATGACAGAAGAAGCTGCTTTCCCGGAGTTTGAAGCAGCAGTAAATGCCCATCCGGAAATTGAAACGGTATATATCGTCACCGACTACGAGGCTGGGTACTGTGCCATGGCAAAGAATCTGAGTGCACCCAATACATATCAGCTCTATCGGGATTATCTCGATAACTTCAGAATCAATACCGGGAGGAACTGACCATGAAAGTTGAATTATTCCCGTTTCAGAAAAAAGCAGTAACCGACCTGCGTATGAAGGCAGCTGAGGCACTGGGCAGTTACCGGCGCACCCAAACCCCGCAGGTAGTCTCCCTGCAGGCGCCCACTGGTGCCGGAAAAACGCTCATCATGGCAGCCCTTGTTGAAGATATCTACTTTGGTACAGACCAATATGCCGAACAGCCGGAAGCTATCTTCGTCTGGCTGTCAGACTCTCCTGCGCTCAACGAGCAATCCAAGCAAAAATTCGATTTGAAGGCGGACAGGATTCGCTTTGGTCAATGTGTCACCATTGATGATGCATCCTTTGATATGGAAATGCTGGAGGACGGGCACGTCTATTTCCTTAATACGCAAAAGCTAGGAAAAGCCGGAAACCTTTGCAGACGTTCCGATACCCGCCAGCACACCATATGGGAAACGCTGGAGAACACAGCAAGGGAGAAAGCCGACCATTTGTACTTTATTATCGATGAAGCTCATCGCGGTATGCAAGGGAAGGAAGCCGGAAAGGCGACATCCATTATGCAGCGCTTTTTGAAAGGAAGTACGGAGTATCATCTTTCCCCTATGCCGGTTGTCATCGGTATCAGCGCCACAGCTGCCCGGTTCAATAAATTGGTGGGCGATACTAATTCCACGCTGCAAAAGTGTATTGTAACTGCTAACGATGTGCGTGCATCCGGTCTGCTGAAAGATCGGATCGTTATCACCTATCCAGACGACCCGGAAAAGAACAACGAGATGGCAGTTCTACAGGCTGCCACGGATGAATGGAAGTTAAAATGCGACCACTGGTATCAATACTCATACGAACAGCATTATAAACAGGTTAACCCGGTCTTTGTGATTCAGGTTCTCGCCGGAAGCGGTAAAAACGTTTCCGATACCAATCTGGACGATGTGATTGCCAAAATCGAGGAACGAATCGGCACGCAATTTAAAGAGAATGAGGTCGTACATACCTTTGGATCTACCTCCACACTGTTAATTAACGGTCTGCAGGTGCATCATGTGGAGCCGCCTGAGATCACAGATGACAAGCGCATCCGCGTAGTGCTGTTCAAGGAAAATCTCTCTACAGGCTGGGATTGTCCTCGCGCAGAAACCATGATGTCATTCCGACATGCAGTAGACGCCACATATATTGCACAGCTTCTCGGCAGAATGGTGCGTACACCGCTGCAGTGTCATATCCTTGTGGACGATTCCCTGAATGATGTGCGTTTATTCCTTCCCTATTTCAATATGAACACAGTCAAGAATGTGATTGATGAGCTGCAAAACACCGAAGGCGGAGAGATTCCCACTGTAATCGACGGAGAATCCATGGATCAGCCGGTCTATGTTCCATGGACAGTACATCCTCCTCGGCACAGAAACAACCAGCCGATAGAGGGACAGATGAATTTATTTCCGCAATCGGGAAACGCTGCTGCGGAAGCTCAACCATCTAATTTTCGGGAGTCTAATGCTACGAATGGTTATGCCATAACTGAATCGACAGATATCCCACAGCAACAGATCTATCCACAAAGTACTCCGACCCCTATGTTCCCGATCAAAACTGACAACGGCAAGCCAGACGAGTTCGTTTCGAATACCGGCGTTCAGATGAAACTTCCGAACTGCTACCTTAACAGAGAAGAAATCACGAAGTTTATCAATGATCAAGGATTGCTGACTTATTTGGTTCGTTCGGTAAAGATCAACAGCTATCTGAAATCACTTCTGAACCTTGCCAGCCTGCTTACGCAGACTAATATCTATCGGGACGCAGCCGTTGAAGTTAAAGACGATGTTACAAGCATGATTCGGTCCTATATCGAGTCGCTGCAAAGCACAGTAAAATATGATGAGCTTGCTTCGTGTGTGCTTTCCTTCAAGCTGTCTGTCCGCATCTTTGATGTGTTCGGAGAGCCCCTTGACAGCGGAATTGTTCACGATCTCTTTACTACATCCGAAAGCGACCTCGACCGGCAACTGCGTGTGGCCGATGCAAAGATTGGCGGGTACGGCTTCCCAAATGTATACGGAAATAGGTATTGTAATAACGATGACCCCAGTGTTTTCAAGGTCGATTGTATCTTATTCGCGGCTGATGATGACTGTATAACGAAGCTAAACAGGTACGCGAAAAAGAAATTCCATGCCTTGAACGACCAATATCGGAAATATGTTGTCAACAAATCCGAAAAGTGCAAAAAGCAGTATAGCGATATCATTGCAGACAGCGATGTCGTCAGTAAACACAATTTCACCCTGCCGGAAACGATCAATGTTCGTGTTGAGAAAGTTGGCAAGGAATATGATAACCACTTGTTTGCTGACGAAAAAGGTATTGCCGTCATCAAGCTCAACGGTTGGGAAGAAGGTGTTTTGGAAGAAGAAGCAAAACGACCAGATTTTGTTTGCTGGCTTCGAAACCCGCCGCGTGAGAAATGGTCGTTGTGCATTCCATATGAAATCAACGGAGAAATCAAAGCGACCTATCCTGATTTTCTGATTGTAAGAAGCGACCCGATTCTTACCTATGTCATTGACATTCTGGAACCGCACAATCCGGATTTCAAAGACAATCTTGGCAAGGCTAAAGGCTTTGCAAAATATGCGGAAGCAGAGCCTAAAATCGGGAGGATTCAACTGATTCGTACAGGTAAAGACCCGGCAGGAAAAATACGATTCAAACGTCTTGACCTGTCACAGGGAGCAGTTCGTGACAAAGTGCTGAAAGCACAGAATACCGACGAGCTCGATCATATTTTCGAAACGGATGGTATTTTTTGATATCTCTATCATTTCGGTCGAAAATTGCATTGTATGGCATCAGAAGACTAAAGGACGGTTGGTTCTGTCTTAAAAAAATTATTGAACTCAGGATGAAATAATCAATCGCATGCAAGCTTTATAGAACCGAGATAGTGCGATAAAGGTAAAAATGACTCAAAAGAACCGTCCCCTTGAGTCGTTCCATGCTGCCGAAACAGTTTCTGGCTTATGGTGATCAAAAGCAATTTTTCTTGTACAATTTCATTGATCTGCTGATCGTTGATGAAGCTGGCCAGGTTTCGCCTGAAATTGCCGCCGGAGTCTTCTCTCTGGCCAAGCGGGCTGTTGTTGTCGGCGACACTTACCAGATTGAACCGGTATGGAGCGTGAACTGGGCGCTGGACAAAGCATTGGCGTTATCGAATGGAGCCATCCAATCATTAGATGAGTTCGAAGTGCTGGAGCGAGCCGGTCTCACTAGTTCGAATTCCAGTGTTATGAAGGTAGCGGCAAAATGCTGCCACTATGAGAAGTTTGCAGCGAAGGGCCTGTTCCTTAGCGAACATCGCCGTTGCTATGATGAAATTATCGACTATTGCAACGTTCTAATCTATAAAGGCAACCTGCAACCCATGCGGGGCAAAGGGAAACAGGACCGGAAACGCGCCATCGGTCAATGGCCGCAAATGGGTTTCAAACAAATTGATTCCCTGCATTCAACTAAAAAAGGGACCAGCAGGTTTAACCAGTTGGAAGCAGAGCAGATTGTAGCGTGGTTGCAGGCGAACTATGCTTTTATAGCGGCTACTTATCCGGAAGAAAAACAGGAAAACCTGATCGGGATTATCACTCCGTTTAAAGCCCAGGCTAAATGCATCGAACTGGAACTAAAGAAAAAGCTGCCCGAACACTACTCAGCAATTAGCGTTGGCACAATACACACCTTTCAGGGAGCGGACCGCAGAATTATTATTTTGTCTACCGTATATGGCAAACAGGACGGATGCTTTTTTATTGATGCAAATAAGAGCCTTATGAATGTGGCGGTATCCCGTGTCAAAGACCATTTCTTCATGTTCGGGGATCTCCATTGCTTGAAAGATGTACAGAATAGCGCAAGTGGGTTGCTTAAGAAGTGTGTTGGAGCAGCGGAGCTTGTGGTGTGAGGCATGGTAGTGTAACGGCCGCTTATACCGTCACTGCAGAGGATTGCCGTAAGCACAGTTTAGAGGTTTCTTATCCCAGTTGTCATGCCACGGAAACAAATAAAATTGGGACAAGGTTCCTGTCCCCTTGTCCCTTGAGAACCACCACTGATTTATCACATTCATGAAAAAGGGGGAGACAGTTATGGCACATAAAACTTTTATTTCTTACAAGTATAGTGAGGCGCAAAAATTAAGAGACGACATCATAAAAGCTCTTGGTGATGATGCACATTATTATCAAGGAGAAACTAGTGATTCTCCAGATTTAACAGATACAACTACTGAAAAC
>NZ_DATMXX010000216.1:0-6393 GCF_035561255.1 Sporomusa sp.
GTATATTTGAGTCAGGATTATGAGTTTAAATGGCCTGATTTAAAAGAAGAAGAGGACTTTAATAAAGGAACTTGCTTTGGATTAAGAAATCAAATTGCTATTTTAGTTGATGGTACAGTAGTGCCCTGTTGCCTTGATGGGGAAGGGATAATTAATTTAGGCAATATTCATGGTCACAAATTTTGTGATATTATCAATGGAAAAAGGGCAGAAAATATAAGACGTAGTTTTTGCAATAATAATGTAGTAGAAGAACTTTGCAGAAAATGTGGCTATAGAAAAAGATTTAATAAATAATAAACCCCCCTAAAGTAGCTTACGGTTTAGCCGTAACGACTTTAGGGGGTTCCTTTAGGTTATATGCGTATTTTTAGCCAACTTTTCTCCCGCCCAAGTAAGCCTCCATAACTCTTGGATCATTGGCTATATCATCAGCTTTCCCGTGGAGAACAATCCGGCCGGTCTCCATGACATAGGCATAGTGAGCAATCTTGATTGCCTGGCGGACGTTTTGCTCAACAAGCAGAATAGTTGTCCCTTCGGCATTGATTTCCTGGATGACCTTAAATATATCGGCCACTACCAGCGGGGCTAGGCCCATGGAGGGCTCATCCAGCAGCAGCAGCTTCGGACGAGCCATTAAGGCTCTGCCAATTGCCAGCATTTGCTGCTGTCCCCCGGATAAGGTCCCGCCTAACTGTGTTCTACGTTCTTCCAATATTGGAAAGCGCTTAAAAACTTTTTCCAGATCACTCTGGATGGAGTCGTCTTTCCGTTGGTAAGCCCCCATCTCTAAATTCTCCAGCACTGTCATTTGAGACAGTATGCTGCGGCCTTCGGGAACGAGTGATATCCCCAGATTTACTACCTTGTGTACAGCTAAACCGGTAATGTTTTTTCCCTGGAAGGCAATTTGGCCTGCGTCAGGCTGAACCAGACCCATGATTGATTTCATTGTAGTTGTTTTCCCTGCACCATTTGCACCAATCAAGGATACGATTGCACCTTCGGGAACGGAGATGTCGACCGTTTTTAACGCTTTAATGTTGCCGTAACCAGCAATAAGTTTTGTGATTTCAAGCATGTCACACATCCTCCTTTCCCAGATAGGCTTCAATAACCTCAGGGTTCTCCTGAATGCTTGCCGGTGCGCCCTCCGCAATCTTCCGGCCAAAGTTTAACACAACAAACCGCTCACATACATTCATCATTAAATGCATATCGTGTTCGATCAGGATAACGGCTTTGCCCAATTGCTGTATTTTAGCAATCAGTAATCGCAGGTCTTCTGTCTCACTCTCATTCATACCGGCTGCAGGCTCATCTAAGAGGAGCAGATCCGGATCAGAGGCCAGCGCCCGGGCAATTTCCAGACGGCGTTGTTTACCGTAAGATAGCGCGCCGGCAAAGGTATTCACTTCATCGCCGATCCCTGTTAGTTCCAGCATAGCGCGAGCCTTACCCCTGATGGTTTTTTCCTCAGTCTGTTGCGTCTTAGTCTGCCATAATCCCTGCCAGAGACCGGCCTTCATACGGCAATGAGCGCCAACCATAACGTTCTCTAACGCTGTCATCTGACCAAATAAGCGGATATTTTGAAAAGTACGGGAAATCCCCAGCTTAGTAATCCTGTGGGGCTTTAAGCCAACAATCGCTTTATCCTGGTAAACAATACGGCCTTCACTTGGCGATAAAACACCGGTAATCAGGTTGAAAAGGGTTGTCTTGCCAGCGCCATTAGGGCCAATTACACCAAGAATTTCACCCTTCCCGATGCTAAAACTTACATTAGATAACGCAGCCAGCCCGCCAAAGTTTTTACTGACTTTTTCAAGTGTGAGGATCATCCTGCTGACCTCCTTGTTGGTTCCGGCTGTTCGCCTGCAGTAGAAGATGTCTTCAGCTTGGATTGCCAGTAACGGATTGTTTCTTCACTGATCAGCCCCTGTGGGCGGAAAATCATCATTATGACCAGAATACCGCCATAGATCATGGCCCGATAGTCTGCAGCTGACCGCAGCAGCTCAGGGAGAGTTGTTAATATGACCGATCCTAAGAGCGGTCCCCATACCACATTGCTGCCCCCAAATACGGCAAATAGCAATATCTCAACAGCGCGATGATACGAAAAATCCTTTGGGCCGATATAGAAAGTAATGTGTGCTGCTAACCCGCCGGCAATCCCGGCAACAAAAGCCCCCAGGAAAAAGGCCAAAAGCTTGTATCTGGTTGTATTTACCCCTGACACTTCAGCGGCGTGCTCATCAGCCTTAATTGACGCAAACGCCCGGCCTATCCTGGAATTGCGTAACCGGACGGCAAAGAAAACGATAAAAGCTAAGATCGCAGCAAGAATGGCAATGACAGACAGATTGCTTATTTGCTGCAGGCTGAAGCCTGCAAGTCCCTGGCTATACCCCATTGCAGAAAACTGCTTGCCAATAAGTACACCTAATGACGGTATCCCGGAAAGACCTAAAGCCCCGTTAGTGATTTTCAGGTTGAGAATAATTACTCTTACTACCTCGCCAAAGCCGAGGGTGGCAATAGCTAAATATATCCCTTGTAACCTGGTAGCCGGGATACCAATGACTGCGGCCATCAGGCAAGCGGCCAACCCGCCTGTCGGAATAGCCAGATATACGGGAATCCCGAGTTTTAGCGTCAATAATGCCGATGTATACGCACCTACACTCATGAAACCGGCATTTCCCAAGGATAACTGCCCTGTTGCAAGGGTTAAATAAATACTAATACCCAGCATAGCATTGATGAGAATAAACATTAAAATCTGCAGATAATACGGATTTAAGAGCGCATCCATGGCTACCGGCCTCCTTGAGGGGTGCTGCTGCCAAAAAGACCCTGGGGTCGTACAAACAATAGCACCATAATTAAGCCAAAGGCTACTGCATCCCGGTAGGATGAATCTCCATACGCGACACTAAATACTTCCGCAATCCCTAAGATTAAACCACCAACCATGGCGCCTGTTATATTGCCCAGACCGCCTAGAATAAGTACTGCCAACCCCTTAAAACCCATGGTGATCCCCATAGTAGGCTCAACGGCGTTAAACGCCAGCCCTACAAGAACCCCGGCTACTGCCCCGAGACCGGATGCCAGCATGACGGTCATTACAATGACCTTGCGCGTATCAACACCTAACAGACCCGCTGTTTCGATGTTCTCTGCCGTTGCCCGTATTGATTTTCCGGCTTTTGTTTTTGCCAGCCAAAAACGCAGCGTAACCATCAAACCAAATGAAATAGCAAGGATAATAATCTGGATAAAAGAAATTTTAAATACCCCTAAATCCAGCAGTTGTCCTGAAAATACGGGCGGAAAGGACTGGGCTTGTGGACCAAATACCTTAAGAGCCAGACTTTCTAAAAAAATAGATACACCAATCGTACTAATCAGCGGCGCCAGGTGTGAGACTTCCTTGCGCCGCAGGGGGCGCAAAGCTACTCTTTCTAACAGATAACCAAGAGCTGCTCCGGTAATCATCGCACCAATAAGTGCCCCGATGATACCGATATTGAACTTTGTGACAAGCATCAAGCCGACAAAAGCCCCGATCATGAATATCTCGCCATGAGCCATATTCACAATGTTTAGTACGCCGAAAATTAATGTGTAGCCTAATGCAATAACTGCATAGGTACTACCTAAAGTGAGGCCGTTGACTACTTGCTGCAAGAACACTGACTTCACTCCTTCATGTTACGTTTTTCTTATTATTTTAACTCTGTGAACTGCCCGTCTTTAACAACAAGGATAGTAACATCCATAGCCGGGTTACGTTTGGCATCAAAAGCGAACTTACCGGTAACGCCGGGGAAGTCTTTTACGTTGGCAAGGCTGTCCCTGAACTTCTTGCGGTCTGTCGTGGTGCCGGATTTTTCTAAGGCATCTGCCATAATGTATAAAGCATCATATGCCTGGGCTGCAAATTGATCAGGCTCTTTGCTGTATTTTGCTTTGTATGCAGCTACAAATTTCTTAACTTTCTCGTCATCTTTACCAGGATACCAGGGACTTGCCACAACAACCCCTTCAGCTGCAGTGCCACCAGATTTAATTAATTGCGGTGAGTTGAAGCCGTTATTGCCGACAATCGGCACAGTAATACCGATCTCTCTGGCCTTTTTAAGAATGAGCGCAGCCTCCTGATATAAACCAGCGACCATAATTGCATCTGGCTTGAGAGCGGCAATCTTGGTTAGCTGAGCTGAGAAATCAGTGTCTTTATCAGCAAAAGTTTCAACAGTGACAGTCTCCATGCCGTTGTCTTTTATTGCCTGTTCAAAGGTTTTAAAACCAGATACGGCCCAGTCGTTATTGTTCGAATACATGACAGCTACTTTTTTAAAACCGAGTTTTTCTTTTGCTTTTTTCACAGCATGCGGTATTGCCAGTGACTCAGGCAGGGCATTGCGAAATACATAATCGCCGATATCAGTAATGCCTTCGGCAGTAGTTGATGTGCCCATAATAGGTACGCCCGACTGACTGGCTATTGGGCCTACGGCAAACATTTCTCCGCTCAGGGTAGGGCCGATGATTCCGACTACATTATCTTTATGAATGAGCTTGTTGGTGGCATTGATAGCCTCATTCTTATCACCTTTGGAGTCTTCGAAAACGAGCTCGATCTTGACCTTACCCTTGGCGTTTATTTCATCCCGCGCTAGTTCAAGACCCTGCTTAATAGCTTCGCCATAAGCGGCTCCACCACCGGTAAGATAGGATACTACCCCGATTTTGGCGGCGCCGCCGGTTTCTGAGTTTGCCGGGGCACTTGATTGGTTACCACCACAGCCAGCCATCGAAACGGCAAACACCATTGCCAGTGCAGCTGCCGACCACTTTTTGATACTATTTCGCACGTTAAACATAGAATTTTCCCACCTTTTCTTTATTTTTGTTAATCTCATCCGCAATGCTTATGGTAATAATCTAATATCTCAACCTCCCCTAAAAAAGTAAAAACCCCTACTGACAGGTATCCCTGCCAGTAGGGGCGAAATTCGCGGTACCACCCTACGTTGTACTCTTTCCCATTAACGCGGGGCGACGCTTCAACCTAATGTATACTTTACTATGTATACATGTGAGCTGAAGAGTTCATGGGCGAGGTAACGGCAACAATCACGCACCGGCTTGCACCACCGCCGGCTCTCTGAAGCGATTCACTTGTTGCTTTAATCCCAATCATTACTTTTACTATTCGTGTTTAAAAAACTATGATGTTACACTTGGAACTGTAATTCGCGATCAATAATATACGCTTTTCATTTATTATTCATTATCACAGGACAAGCGTTTTTTGTCAATAGGATATAACTAACAATTTAAATCAATATTTGAACATCAGTTAGATATTACCTAAAGTCCCAGTACGACCACTGTAGCCGGAAATGGGAAAATAATTAGTGATAACAGCAAAAAAATGAATGGTACTAAATTCATCTGGAATCGGCAGGAGTTCGTATGCTGGGATTGGAATATTGATATTGTTTAATAGATGTGAGCATTATTGCGTTTTGTACGTGCTAATAGTGTTATTAAGTAACGAAAGGAAGGACAATTATGCAAAAACATATCAATATTTTTTTCCCCCAATGGCAGGGTGGGGGGCAAGATAAATCAACCTATGAAGGCGCCCTGGAAATAAAAAAAAATTACTTAAGTAGCAAAACATTTATTGATATTGATGTAAGCTTAGAAGATGTTTATAGTATTGAGAATGACATCTTGGGCTATAAGCCTATCGTGAAACAGCTAGAGCAATGTAAGAACCTGATTTTTCAAGAAAACCCCACAAGTATTTTTACAGTAGGTGGCGGTTGCGATATCGCAATTGCGCCGATATCTTACTTAAATAGCCAGATAAAAGGTGATGTCACGATTTTATGGTTTGATGCCCATGGCGATCTCAATACACCAGCAACCTCTCTGAGTAAAGCTTTTCACGGCATGCCGCTTAGAACATTGCTTGGGGAGGGAGATCCCAAAATTCTGAGTCAGACGTTTTCCCCATTGACGCCTGCGCAGATTATCTTGCTAGGAAGCCGGGAGCTGGATGATGCCGAATCTGAATATATAGCTGAAAGAAAGATTAAACTGTTAAAAGTGGCTGATATTGAATCCAAGCTTGCAGTAGATACAATAAAAGCAAATGGCTCAAAGAATATTTATATCCACCTGGATTTGGACGTAATTGATCCCAATGAGTTTCCCTTTATTCCAGTTCCCGCATTGGGGGGATTAAAGATTCAAACACTCTCTAATCTCCTCAAGGTACTGAATAAAGATTTTAATATCCTGGGCTTATCGCTAGTTGAATATCGGCCATCTGGAAAACACCCAATAAAAATTCTAGAAGAG
>NZ_DATMXX010000217.1:0-9323 GCF_035561255.1 Sporomusa sp.
GAATCGTATAGTGCGAATAAAAGCACCGGTTTTACTATTAATATCCTTGCTTATTGTTTCAATAATATTAGGAGGTTGTAGTGATATGCAAAGTACCCCGGTCACTACAACTTTGTCAAAATTCCCGGAAAAGCCGATTACTACCATCGTTCCATTTGGTGCTGGCGGCGGTCTAGATTTGACAACTCGTTCATTAGAAAAAATCGCTCTCAACCATTTAGGGCAACCATTAATAATTATCAATAAGCCAGGGAGCGCAGGTGCTCTTGGTTGGAATGAATTGGCAGGAGCTTCTCCAGATGGCTATACCATTGGCGCAACCTCGAGTGAAATGGTGTTGCTGTCATTATACGGTTCAGGAAAATATAATTATCTAACCGCATTAACCCCGTTGGCACAAGTAACGTCACTGCCGATGCTGTTGGCAGTTCAAGCCGATAAACCATGGAGAACTCTGAATGACCTGATTGATTATGCTAAACAACATCCAGGGGAGTTAAAGTTTGGAAATGCAGGCGTAGGATCGTTTGCCCATGTGCTCGGAGAAATGTTTAGCTATGATACAGGTATCAATACTGTACAAGTACCCTTTTCTGGCGGCGGGGAGATGACCACGGCGTTACTGGGAGGACACGTTCAGCTTATATTTGTTAATCCAGTATCCATTAAAGAACATGTAAAAAATGGTACAGTAAGAATCTTAGCTTTGACTGGTGAGCACCGATTAAATGACTCAGTATTTGTGCAAGTACCAACATTTAAAGAGCAAGGCTTTGATATTACATTGACCAACTGGCATGGGGTCGCAGTTCCGAAAGAACTACCTATGGACGTAAAAAATAAGCTAGAGGAAAAATTTAAAACTATAATTATGGATCCTGAATTCACAAAGAACATGAGTAATATAGGTATGCCTGTCGAATATTTAGGCTCTCAAGATGCACAATCCAAATGGCAGGCCGATAGTCAGAAACTACAAAAAACATTACAAGAGAGTGGTATATTAGAGCAAATTAAAGCTCAGCGGAAATAAAACCGCTGTAAGATTGTGAAATTAACCGACTTCATCATTCGGAAGAAGCGTGGGGGCGCTCATTTTGCTTCGCTTAAATGATTAACCAACGAAGCCCGAGAGTTGGGTTTTACTTGTTTAAATGTATTTTCGCCGTTAGGTATGATATGGAGAACTGTATCGTGCGCCCCGTCCCTCCAAACTTAAGTGGTAAAAGCCGCTCATTGGGATGGAGGGGAGGCAGGACTTTTCGCGCGTCCGGCCTGACAACTTGATACTTGATGTTGGGTGAGAATAATCATCAAACCGGCGAAGGCATGGGTGAAACGCGGGTTCTCAGAGTCTGACAGGGAACCCCCGCTAACAGGTGAACCATGAGTAAACGAAAGTGAACGCACATTTGAACCGTCGTGAACTCCGACAAGCCCTTGGCGTGTGCCGAAATATTAGTCTTCAAAACTGTCCGTTGGGCGTTAATCCGTCCATGGTGGGTTCGATTCCTACACGCTCCCGCCAATAGTTAATCAAGGCTCTTTTGGCTATTATAAAACTGGTGTGCCACAAGACCGATGGAGTAGGTGTGCGATGACGGTTAACAAGAACAGTCCTTCGCAATGAAAGGGCTGCTTTTTTTATGCCTTTTTTGCTGACTTCAAGCGATTATAAATATCATCCATGGCTTTCATCGCTTTTTTAGTAGCAGGAAAAAGCTCAATTGTCCGGCGACTATTTTCTGTTTTAGTCTCTTGTAAATGGGTTCCTACAGATATGCTATAAGTGCAGTCAGGAGGTAATTGCTTAATTTTGACTTTTTAGCACGGTTTCTTTGGCAAAAGATAAAAACAAGCCCAGTGAATTATGGTAGCTCTCCAATGTATTTATCCAAGTCTTAAGGCATTCCAGTCCATCGTCCGTAATTTTATATAGTTTTCTGGCTGGCCCCGAATTTGATACATCCCAAATGGCAGTAACATACCCACCCTGTTCCATTTGGTTTAAACACCGGTAAACTCCTGAAGGATCAGGTTTTTTGCCTTGAAGCATATAGGTCTCTTGTAGTTTTTGCACTATACTATAACCATGTAGTTCTTCATCCTCAAATAGAAGAGTAAGAATAGCCGGATGGATTAATTTTTCAAGATTTGTTCCAGTGCATGGGCAATCATTAAATTTTTTCTTAATACTGAATTTAATCATTTGCGTACTACCTCTTTCTGAAGAATAGCAGTTCTTCCAGGACTTTGTATAGCAGCGCAGCACAATTTTATATTTAGCCTACAATATGATTGTAACGGTAAGTGGGGTTAGGACGTCCCGGTTTTAAGCATTTAAAAGCTACGAGATCTGAAGTTATATTGTTCCCGGCAGCTTTGGAAATCTCCTCTAAGACAATGGCTTTAAGCGCATCCGGTTCCATCTGTATACGAGCGTTCAGCGTCATTTTCGCCTCTTTACCCGTCCCCGCAGTTTCACGGATATTCAGGATGTTTTGGGGTCCTGTGATATTGCCGATTACAAAACCGTTGCCTGTTTTAATAAGCAATTTCACATGACCAATCACAGCATTTAACTTTTCAAATCGTTCTTTCAGAGCATTTAGTAAACTTTGAGCGAAAGTATCCCAGTTTGCGAGTTCACTTTTCAGCATGACCGTGGTATTAAGCCAGCCAAGAACAGCTTCCCCTTCAGCGTAAATATCATAATCCACATCTGCCAAGTGGGTTCCAGCCTCAGAACACTGCAAAACCTCGTTCAGCCAACTTTCACAACCTTCTCCGTTTTTGGCACTGAGGGCATGAACTTTAGCCCACGGCCACTCTTTGGATGTACGTTTTCTCAACATTGTAACCGCTTCCGGACTTAGCAGGTCCGTTTTGTTGATAATGATCACATCCGCCTCTTCCAGCTGCTTCCGGAGAATATAAACCGCGCTCATATGAAGTCCTGATATTCTCCCATTAATAATATCCTCAAGTTGCTGAGGATCAACGAGCACCGAAAGTGGAGCAACGCTTAATTTCTCAGCAAACTTATCCTTCAACGGCTGCAATATTGTTGCGGAGAGGTCCGTACAACTGCCAACAGGTTCAGCAATTATGATATCCATAGGCTTCTTTTCATTTATATGAGCAATAGCGTCGGTAAACCCTGGGAAATTGCAGCAGAAGCAGCTCCCGCTCACTTCTGAGACAGTCGTGCCGGCATGTTCAAGAAATACGGTATCTACCAGCTCAGACGCCTGATCATTAGTAATTAACCCCACTTGTTTTCCTGTTTGGCCAAGTTTACGAGTGGCCTCCCAAAGAAGCGTTGTCTTACCAGCGCCAAGAAATCCACCAACTAAAATAATTTTCGTTTTCATAAGAATCCATCTTCCTCTCTATTTAATTAATTAAAATTGATTTGGACTCAGCGACATTCGCATTCCGTTTTCTTCATCAACGGCTCTATTATGCCTGTGAACAACCAGCCTGCCGCCAAAGCCCCAATTACGGGAGCGAAAATGTATACAAAGAAGAAGCCTCCAGACTGATCAGGAAAGGCCGCGGCCCCCCAGCCAAAAATCCACGCAACAAGACGGGGACCGAGATCACGGGCAGGATTCAATCCGGCCTGAGTCAATGGTGCAACCAGGCAGATCGCAGAACTCACAGCTAATCCAATAAATAACGGTGCGAAATTGTTATCCGGTCTTCCAAGATTGCATGCTTCTGTTAGTGAAAATATCATGAGTACAAGTAAAAAAGTACCAACAGCTTCAGCACCTATTGCTAAGGGCATAGATACTACAGATGTGCTTTCAGGAAGTTGATAATACTCTCCAAACATTTTCGCAACTTTCATAGAATCTGGTGTACCGCGCACAATACTTTGCGCTGTTTCAAAGGCAGCAATAGATGGCTCAAATAAGAAATACAAGATGAGACCTGCGCAAAAAGCGCCGATAAACTGGGCAATAAGATAAGCCGGCATTTTTTTCAGAGGTAATCTTTTACTTACCACCATGGCTATAGTAACTGCGGGGTTGAGATGAGCACAAGATAAATGACGTGTAGCATAAATAGCCAAGCTAACCGCGACTCCCCAAATCAATGCGATTTGAAATAAGCCATTATAGGATTTAAACAAGACATCAACCGCAACTGAGCCGCAGCCAAACAAAACTAACAAAAAAGTCCCCAAAAATTCACCAACAAAATCACGATCATAATTCACAGCTGAACATCTCCTAACCTTTTCTGTTGACATCTAGCAGCACCCACCGCCTGAGCCATTGTAATGGTATGTTGGATCGGTAACAACCACATCGCACCGGTTTAACTCACGAAAATAATCGGCTGTTTTTTGGTACACAGGATGAGGAATATCACGTGGTATAATGCGGCCGTCTTCATCCATCAACCTTTCTTTTCCAAAATATATAATGGTTTCCCCGGCGAAAATGCGGGCTCCTCCTTCAGCTACTGGCTTATTATAGGCAACCAGATCAAGCGATTCTAGCAGAATATTTTCCTCTAAGGAATAACGTTGTTTATCCAGAACACGGAATGGCCGGCGCATTCTTATCTCTATCGTACCAAATCCCGCATCGATAATTTTATTTAGATACTCTTGATAAGTCAAAGCACCCGAAAGGCACATTGCGCGTAACCGCTCATCTTTTCGCAAATGTTCAGGTATGGGTTTGGTTGTAATAGGGTCTGATATATATAATCTACCACCCGGCTTCAAAACACGATGCATTTCAGCAAGAGCCTTCGTTAAATCATCTTGTTCAAAGATATTGAACAAACAATTCTGAGCGGCAACATTAACGCTTTCGTCTTCTACAGGTAGGCTGAGAGCATCCCCTTGCATTAACTGAACGAAATCTGGACGAAACCAATCATTGTTTTTTGCTGCAAGAATAAAATTTTCTCTAGCCTTATCAAGCATTTCGGGAACTTTATCTACAGCAATGACCGATTGAGGCCGTCGGGTAAAATATGCAAACTGAAGTGCCTCCAATCCGCCTCCCACACCTACATAAAGAATGGTTTCCTCGGGACTTAGTTCACCAAAATGAACTGTTGTCCCACAACCATAATTCATTTCTTGCATAGCGACTGGAATAGTAAATCCCGGCAAAAATCGAGCCTGGCTTGTAACACAACAGAGACCAACCTGCGGTGTCAAAGACGCTTCTTTGTAGAATCCGTGTGTAGTATCCAAATAACCCATATTACTTCTTCCTCCAACACAAATTTATAATTTTAGTTATAAGACTTATACACTTAGTAGACTAATGCAAATACTATGCCATACAAGATTCTCAATATATTAACAGCAAAATAGCCCTATATTAATGAAAATACTTCAAAAAGTGCGCTTATGTGTGAAAGACCTATAAATTTAATGTTCTATTAGGTTAACACTCATGTAACATTGATGTAACACTCATGTAATATGAGAGTTACAACCACACACATTGTCCCAAACACAGAAGTCAAAGCTCTGGTCTTGCTTTATTGATACCAAAGCCGAAAGCGCCCAGGTCGGGGCTAAACTGCTAAGCCAGGTGGCAAGGTAATTGACATGATGGCCGTGCTGGAAGCCAGCATTAAAGAAATTAAACAAATCGAAAAGCCGAAATCTAACGGAAACGTGCGTAAGAAAATCCCCTGGCGTTGCGCCGGGGGATTTGGCCTAACGGTGTGCAGTAGATGTGCAATTCTCTGATCTTTTTATCACCTTTTCGTGTAGACTAGAATGCCTAGGAAGCAGGTAGAATTAATCATCTACTTGTAATTAACCATGACGTAATATTTACTAATAAGTACAGGTTATTAGAGCAGGAATTTTATGGAAGGACTTAGAAGAAGTTATAGTACTTTCTCTCAATTTATAGGGCCTGCTATTGGAATTTTACATAAGAGAGGTTTGGGAAGAACAATGAGCAGTGGTAATAATAGCCTGAGCCAAGACGAAAGCATCGAATTGAGGACTATTACTCCTGACAGGCTGCAGGATTTTTATGCGATGCAGGAATTGGAGCACCTGGTTTGGCAGATGCCGCATTCTTTACCATTACACCAGGTGGTAACGGTAGCTAAAAATGGCGGTATTCTGGTAGGGGCTTTCGTTGGCAGCCTCATGGTAGGGCTTTTGTATAGTTTTCCCGGTTATCTTAACAAGCAGGCTTATCTGTGTTCCCATATGCTGGGAATACGGGAAGGATGGCGCCAGCGTGGCCTAGGGGAAAGATTAAAGCTGGCTCAGGCCGAGGCGGCGAGAGCTGCTGGCTATTCTCTGGTTACCTGGACTTATGATCCGCTGGAATCAGTCAATGCCAATCTTAATATTAGTAAGCTGGGGGCCGTCTGCTCAACATATATTGTCAACTGTTACGGGGAGATGAACGATAATCTCAATCAGGGGTTGCCGTCAGACCGTTTTCAAGTAGCCTGGTGGTTAGAACAGCCGAAAGAACTGGTATTACCTTCAGGTAAAGAATATCAGGCTATCCGGTGGCGACGCTGCGGCGAAAGTCTGATTGAACCGGTTGGCGAGGCCGGGTTGTCGGCTGAATCTCTTGACAAAGTGGTTCGGGTAACAGTGACGGTGCCGGCAGACATCCAGGCAATCAAAGTACAGGATGTTGCGTTGGCCAAAGCCTGGCGCTTGCTGACAAGGCATACGTTTGTTTCCCTGTTTGACGCCGGATGGGTCGTGGCTGGCTTCCGGCGTTTACCGGAGACTCCGGCTAATGAATATATTTTAGTACGGCAGGAGCAGTTGGGGCTGCCCCGGCCGCCGTGGAAAAAAGATTAAAAGGATAGGGATGATGAGAATGCAATTAGCGGCTATTACCTTACGTGCGATGCGGATGCGGATGAAGACGCCGTTTACCACAAGTTTTGGGACCGAGTGGGATAAGGATTTTATTCTGGTGGAAGTCAAAGATGTGGAAGGGCGTTCAGGCTGGGGCGAGGCGGTAGCTATGAAAGCACCACTTTATAATGAAGAAACTGTGGGCACAGTGTGGCTGATGCTTAAGGAATTTCTAATTCCTTTACTCTGGCAGCAGACGCCAGGCCATCCCCGGGACGTAGCCGGCATCTTCCGTCATATCCGTCGCAATTATATGGCCAAGGCCGCTCTTGAGGGGGCTGTGTGGGACCTCTATGCTATGGCAGAAAACATACCGTTGTACCGGGCTTTGGGGGGAGAGCGGGCTGTTATTGACGTAGGTATTAGCCTGGGGATTGAAAGTTCGGTTGATAAGCTGTTGGCTCAGGTGGAAAAATATGTTGCAGCAGGCTATAAACGGATCAAAATAAAAATAAAACCAGGCTGGGATGTTGATATAGTGGCCGCGGTCAGACGACGCTTTCCGGCAATACAGCTGATGGCTGATGCTAATTCGGCCTATACACTGGCCGATTCGGCCCGCTTGGTCGCCCTGGATGAATATAACCTGATGATGATTGAACAGCCTTTGGCCCATGATGACATCATTGACCATGCGGTATTGCAAAAGCAGTTACAGACGCCTATTTGTCTTGACGAAAGTATTCATTCGGTAGAGGATGCACGTAAAGCGCTGGCATTGGGTAGTGGCCGGATCATTAATATTAAGATTGGCAGGGTAGGGGGGCTTACTGAGGCCAAAGCAATCCATGACCTGTGTGTGGGTAAGGGGGTACCGGTCTGGTGTGGCGGTATGCTTGAATCGGGAATTGGCCGGGCTCATAATGTGGCCATTACTACCCTGGCCGGGTTTACTTTGCCTGGCGACACTGCTGCTTCCAGCCGCTATTGGGAAGAAGATCTGATTGAACCCGAGGTTACCGTTCATGATGGTGTTATTCATGTCCCTGACCGTCCTGGTATCGGCTATATGCTACGCCGGGACCGGATCGATAAATATACATTATATAGCGAAACCTTCCGCCCTGAAACTATGTAATAGGCCGGATAGGGCGCGTAACTGAATAAGTTATCCATCTATATAACATTATGAATTTGGGGCGAGGTGATACTATGCTGGATATTGAGTCTAAGGTTATTGAAAACTATGAGGTTTTACACCAACTGCCGGAACTTGGTTTTGCAGAGCAGCAGACAGCTGCATTTTTGGCGGCAGGCTTGCGGCAAGCCGGATATAAGGTTACCGATCAAATCGGCGGGACCGGTGTAATTGGCATATTAACCGGTTCACAAACCGGGCCGGTAGTGGCCATCCGGGCTGATATGGATGCCTTGGCCCATTGTGTGGCGGGGCAGGAAAGTGCTATTCATTCCTGCGGGCATGATGCCAACTCGGCGATGGTGCTGACTGTGGCCCAGGCTATTGCCGCCAAGGGTATCTCCAAAGGGATACTAAAGGTAATCTTTCAGCCTGCTGAAGAAACCTTAGGGGGGGCGCAAGAAATGATTGCGGCCGGGGCTGTAACCGACGTGGATATGCTTTTGGGTATTCACTTGCGACCGATTGAGGAAGCACGGCTTGGTCAGGCGACCCCAGCCCTTTACCACGGCGCCAGTGCCATTATCGAGGCCGAAATTAGCGGTGTTGCCGCCCATGGGGCCAGGCCTCACCTGGGGATCAATGTTATTGATGCGGCTGCGGCTGTGGTACATGCCGTTAACGCCATTCATGTTAACCCCACTGTGCCAGCTTCGGTTAAGGTCACTAAACTGCATGCTGGCGGGCAAGCACTTAACGCTGTTCCGGACCGGGCGGAGCTGGCCCTGGACCTCAGGGCTCAGCATAATGAGATAATGGATGAATTGACTGAGAAAACCAAACGGGCCGTGGTTGCAGCGGCAGCTACGATCGGGGCTACGGCGGTTACCCGGATTAGGGGATTTGTCCCGGCTGCGGAATATGATGTTGATCTTATTAACAGGGCGGGAGAAGCTATCAAAGAAATCCTGGGGCCGGAAGGGCTAATTTCCGGTATCCATACCCCAGGTGGTGAGGATTTTCATTTTTATAAGCAGTCAAAGTCTGGACTAAAAACGTGTTATATCGGGTTAGGCGCCGATCTAACACCAGGTTTGCATCACCCTGCGATGCAGTTTAACATAGATGCACTTGGTTATGGAGTGCGGATTCTTATAAACCTTATTGATAAATCTTTGGTAGGGTAACGAATTTAATCATGAAAAGGAAGTTTGTGAGGAGCGGATAGCTCCCATGAATTATATAATTAATGGTAAAAGAACTGTGGCTGTTATATTGCACTACAACGCAGAAGCAATTTAGAGCAAAACTGAAATAATTACTGTGAACTGAGTTCAAGAGTATTCTTATCTCATATAGATG
>NZ_DATMXX010000218.1:0-2068 GCF_035561255.1 Sporomusa sp.
ATCATCACTTTTGTAATATCTAGGAGGCCTTTTTAATGAAACAACGCTTATCACCGGATTTTTTCACTATCCCTGTTGAGCAAATAAAGAATGGTTTTTTCAGCGACAGTTATTTCATGCGTACCCAGGAGATCTTAATCAAGGATAATCACCGGCCACGAGTTATTATGCAAGTTTTCCAGCGCCAACATGCTGTAATCTGCGGTGTTGATGAAGCGATTGCTATTATCAGAAAATGTGCTCATGACCCTGATAGTCTTGTTATTCACGCATTGCATGATGGGGACCATATTGAACCATGGGAAACGGTTATGACCATCGAGGGTGATTTGGCAAACTTTTCTCACTTAGAAACAGTTTATCTGGGAGTGCTCTCCCGTCAGACTAAAATTGCTACTAATGTACAGAGAGTAGTTGCGGCCGCAAATGGTAAACCTGTGCTATTCTTCCCTTCGCGTTTCGACCATTATGCAGTCCAGGCATCTGATGGTTATGCCGCTCACATTGGCGGCATATACGGCGTCTCTACTCCAGCCAATGGTTCTCTCTGGGGATCTGAAGCCCTTGGTACTATTCCCCATGCCTTAATTGCAGTTTACGGTGGCGACACTGTACGGGCATCAAAAGCCTTTGATGCTTATATTGATCCACAGGTAAACCGGGTAGCGCTTGTCGACTTCTCGAATGACTGTGTTGGAACAGCTTTGGCTGTTGCCAAGGAAATGGGCGATAAACTATGGGCTGTTCGCCTTGATACTGCCGATAACCTTATTGATGTATCTGTCTTACCTCAAATGGGTACTTTTAAACCTACGGGAGTTTGTCCACAGTTAGTTTTAAATGTCCGCCAGGCTCTTGACTCTGAAGGCTTTAGCCATGTAAAAATTATGGTGTCAGGTGGATTTACCGCTGATCGCATAGCCCAATTTGAAACAGCTAATCTACCTGTTGATGTGTATGCTGTAGGCAGCAGTCTGTATAACGATAATGTCAATTTCACTGCTGACATTGTTATGTTAGAAGGAAAACTGTCGGCTAAAGTTGGCAGGAGTTACCGGCCTAATCCCCGGTTGACACTGGTGGAAGAAGGTTAAAAAAGTGAAACAACCTTGATGGTTGTTTCACTTTTTTTGTTCATTACTCATGTTAGATGCTAAACTGGCAAGTTGCTCAGACATTGCCATAAGCATTTGGCTATGTGCAGTCAGGTCCTGAATCGTGTTTGCCTGGTGCTCAGTAACTGCATCGATCTGATTTATTTCAACACCAATTTTCTCAATCGATTTTTTTATATTATTTAAAATTGTAGTAATCTGAGTTGCCGAACTGGCGCTATTTGTAGCAAGCTTACGGACTTCTTCGGCTACTACGCCAAACCCTCTTCCCATTTCACCAACCCTGGCTGCTTCAATTGCAGCATTTAGCCCTAAAAGATTAGTCTGGCTGGCAACATTCTTAATAAAGCCAACAACAGAATCCGTGTCTGACACCTCTTTATTAGCAGCAATTGACATATCTTTAAGAACCCGCCCGCTGGCTGCTAATTCTTCAGCCTGAGCCAGAATAGACTGGATAGAAGAAGACATATGTGTAGCTGAATTAGATAACTGTTTGGCCGCAGTAGCCAGCATGTTTTGACGTTCCATTGACTCGTGGACAGCAACAGCGCCAATTACTTCTCCCTGGGCATTAATTACAGGCAGGCTGATGGCAATATAGGGAATGCCGTAAACATCGCTGCTAACCTCAACAACTACCCGCTGTCTCTGCTGTATTGCTTTGTATGCAGCAGATCCCGGTTTAAGCGGTTCACCAACAACAACTTGACCCTCAAGTTCAGGAATCGAGTAAGACACTAACCATTTTTCCCGGTCACTAACCACCATGCCAACTTTTCCGCTTATTAGCTGCGGAATATACTTAGCAACCTTGGTAAAACAGTCCAACAGGGAAACTTCTCCCACATAAATCCCTTCCTTTGTTCCCACAATCATTGTAAATATCTAATTACGCTACCATTTACGGCTGGAACCGCCGCCGCCACCTGAGCCACCGCCGTAACCACCGC
>NZ_DATMXX010000219.1:0-3708 GCF_035561255.1 Sporomusa sp.
CGCAAAAGTCATATTTGACAAGTTTAGACCATAATGGTCAACTTTAAAATTTAATATGTCGGACTAACGCAGAGTTAGAGTAAATGACTTCTCTATTTCATTGTTTTACAAGTGAAAAGGACGGATGCGCTAACATCCGTCCCATACCGGACACCCCGGTGTTTGTCAATATAGTTGTCGCATAAAGTGAATTCTCTAGGATACATTTGCTTGTGGTTTGTCTTTATCGTCAATCTGAGACTTTTCAGGGTTAAGCCACACTTCATTATCAATTGACCAGTTCTTAGTCTTACCGGTCCAGCGTTCCGGATGCTTAGCTTTAGCGGCCTCGTAAAGTTGATGGCGTTTTGCTAGAATCTCTTCACCTTGGCCGCTGTGGCGTTGATGAGGCGTAAGAAATTTGATTCCGCTATGGCGATGGTTGTAGTTGTACCAGTGAACAAATTCTTTTACCCAGACCCTCGCGGCCTCAAGGGTAGAAAGCCCACCTGCAGGATAGCTTGGGCAATATTTGCAAGTGCGAAAAATGGACTCTGAATAGGGATTATCATTGCTAACTCTTGGACGACTTCTCGAAGGAGTGATCCCTAGTTGATATAATGTTTTCAACATGGATGCGCCTTTCATCGGACTTCCGTTGTCAGAGTGGAGGACTAGTGGACTTTCCCGGCGTGTGAGCTTCTGCGACATCACTGCCCGCCGGATCAGATGACTTGCATGGTCTGCCGTTTCTTCTGTCCACACTTCCCAGCCGACAATATCACGGCTAAAGATATCTAAGATAAGGTATAGATAAAAGTAGAGACCTTTGGCCGGACCGGGAAGATAGGTGATGTCCCACGACCAGACACGGTTAGGCCCAGTTGTGGGTTTGTTGGAAGGCGCTTTGCTACGGCCACGATGATGTTGCTCTTTGGCTTCGTGCATAACTCGATACATGGTGGATTCAGAGGCGAGATAGATTCTTTGGTCAGCAAGGATAGGGACAATCTGACTAGGCGAAATTCGGGTTGCTTTACTACGTCTAAGATTGCTTTGCATTCTTCGTCAGTGAGTTTATTGGTCGGTGCAGGACGTTTCGCCAACGGTCGTTGGTCCGCAATAGGCGCACCTTCTTTACACCAACGCTGCAGGGTTCGCTCTGATAGGCCGATTACCTCACAGGCTTGTTGCTGACGGGCTCCGCTTGCTACGGCTTCTTCTACCAGCTTAATGATGATTGCGCGATTTGCAGTGCTGGTTAAACTTCCTCGTCCGGAGATCCCCAAATCGCTTCGACTTTTTTTCGTAGAACCAGGAGGGCTGCCGTTTCAGCAAGTGCGGACTCCTTACGTTGAAGCTCTTTTTTACTTGCTTCAGTTCTTTGTCTTTTTCTTTTTCACGACGTTGGGATGAGGCTAGTTCCTGTGCGACACCACCATTTGCCTGCATGCAGTTGTCTTGCCATGATTTAACTTGCTCAACATACAACCCTTTCTTCCGGCAGTATTCTGCTAGTTCAATTTCACTCAGAGTTGCGGTTTCAACAACGATAAGAAATTTATCCCGGCTGCTCCATTCTTCACTTTGCTGCTCACCAGCAGGGGCTGCAAAACCCTTATTTCGAATCCCCATCCGCCATTTTTTAGCGTCCCCTCCGGAATACCGGTTTCCTGTTGGATCTGACTTAGGGATTGATTATTAGGCGGCAACATCTTGGCAATAGGTTCCCTCCTGCGTTCCTTTTCCTTAGGATACTTGTTTTAAGTCCCTACGACAACTATCCTAACACAGGGGGACCATGGGCGGGGTGTCTGCAATACTAAAAACAAACAAATGTTCTATAGAGTGTCGTAGCAAATCCCAGTACGACAGTAGCTATCATCCAAAGATGGTTAAATGGCTCTGCCGGGCTGGGTTATCTGATTCGGAGATTGCGAGCGAGCTGGGTATTCCCGATTATCAATTAGACCAAGGAGGCCGGAAAACTGGGAGAGCGGGACGTTGTTAAAGGCACATGGCTGATGTCGGTTCATGTTGCCGATGATGATACCTGGGGCGAGATAAAAAAAGGAGGTGCTACAGCAGCAGCTAAAGATGCTACGTATCATATCATTTACGCTTATCTTGATGCCGTTATCCGGGAAGTAGATGTCGTAGCCTGGATGACCGGCACTAAACTGTAGGAGGTACGATATGGCTGCTAAAAGTAAATACAAACTTAAGCAAGAGAAGGTCGTTCTCCATATTGGTGGAGGGCGCTTCTTTTATCCCGGTGAGTCCTATGAGCTGTCAACAAGCTAAAGAATCTAGTACAACCAGCAAAAGAGCCACCAGTGGTAACCGATGGCTCTTCGGAAAATGGTTAGCGGTTTTTATGAGTAATTCGGTGTTCAATAATATTCTATTAATTTATGTGAAATGACGTAATTGTAAGCGGCGATAATGATATTTCTATTCATAACTGCTTCAGAACTGTCTCCGTAATATGCTCCGCCTGGCATGTTGCCATGTGATTCATACAAGACTTTATCAGGGAAATCTCCCCAAATCTCATCACTGTTTAGCCAAATTGAGCCGTCCGTGAGCCATTGATTGCTATTTGTATTAAGAGAGCATTTGAAAGTGAAAGTTTGTTTTTTGTAGTTTATTTTGTTATCGAAAGCCTGGCTTCTTAATTTAGCTAAAGAATCTTTATCCGGTATACAGACCAAACTAAACGTCATTTCGAAAAGTGATTCTTGCTCAGTCTTAGATATTACTTTTGCTTTTAATGATTCGGAGTGAAGATACTTAGTAAAACCATTTGCCGTAACATTGTATACATCTTCTGCGAAGCATACGTTTGTTATCATAGTAAAAATAAATATAAGTAAAATCTTTTTCAACGAAACATCTCTCCTCTTTGTTTTAATCATTCTTTATATTAACGCAGAATCCTCCATCTAGATGAGAGATAAAAAAATTGGCAGATACAGGATAGCCTTTACGGTAATCTTAATTGCTATGGAAGGGAGGTGAGAACAGTGAATGGGCAAAAACTTTAAGGTTGATCTCAAAGGCTTTAAGGAGTTCACCCAAAAGCTGAAAGAAGCGGTTAGTGGAGATTTGCAGAAACAATATAACCTCTTTGGCTCGAAGCGGCCGGGATGGAGTTTCTTGACATTGTGCAGGATGAAATTATTAGGCTAAAGGTTGTTGATACCAGGCGCCTGTTAGTTCAGTGTCGATAGCAATTAGTTTTTTGGTCTCTAAAAGGTAATAAATATGCAGAGAAGTGGTAATGATTTACAGTACTTAATATAAACTTGGCAAAGTCTACGTCCGGTATCAATAGGCCACGAGCTTGGAGTAGTTCAATTTGTTCATCGAATGTAGTAGGTTTTTTTAAAGGCAACTCATGGCATGTATGTAAATCATATTCCACGAGAAAACACCTCGTATAAAATAAAGTCCCACCGTGGTACGCTTGCAAGCAGAGGCGTGGTGGGTTCGGTTGTTCATAGCTAACAAACAATACAAAAAATGTCAATATGGTGTAAGAAGGATGTCAAATGTACGCAAATAGCTTAAAGACCAGCTGTGAACCACGCTCATAAGGTGTTGTTGAAATATTTTTAAAAATAAATAAAATTATTTCACTTGCTAATTTCACGAAAAAGTGTCACTTTAATTTAAAGCCCATCACTCAGCTAAGGCTGGGGGATGGCTTTTAAATTATGTAAATAC
>NZ_DATMXX010000220.1:0-9168 GCF_035561255.1 Sporomusa sp.
ACTTTTAAGATATCATCCGATTATGAAGAACTCATGAAGTAATGATGAAAAACTCGTGAATTTTTTTCGTTCTGTAACTTGATTGAGACGGTTAGCCACCACCAGTAGTGCCTCAGCAAGCAACCGAAATAAACATGTCGATAAGCAAACTCCATGGTTGGTCACCGCCACCAGTTCCATATAATGGGTCATACTCATATTCAATTCCACTCTAAATCTCAGAACTAAAGTATACCAGACATGCTATCTCTCAATTTGTTACCGCTGGCAAACCGATAACCCACGCCACGGACTGTTTGAATATAGTCGTGTTCTCCCATATTTTTCGCTAATTTCCGTCTTAATGAGTGAATATGGGCATCAATCGAACGTGTAGTTCCTTTCAAATTTTTACCCCATACCATCTCAATAATATCTGCCCGGTTTAGTGTCTGCTCTGAGTGCAAAATCAGCATTCCCAAAATTCTAAACTCGGTCAGTGTCAGTGTAATGTCACGGCCCTTGTAACTGACTTGGAAATTTTCCAGGTTAATTGCCAGGTCGCCAGCCTTAAAAATCTCACTTGGCTTTGGTTCGCTAGTCTCTTGCCGCAGGATGACTTTCGCACTTTCTACAAGGTCCCGGCAATTAAACGGTTTTGTCAGGTAGTCATCAGCACCTGCTGCTAAGGCTTTTGGTCGTTCACATTCTTCACCATTCTTACCAACTACAATGATCGGAATATCCGTTTTTCCTTTGATCTGAGTTAACATTTCCCAGCCATCAGAATCTGGTAACACAATATCAAGAATGATGAGATCCGGCTTCCAGGTTGTCAGAAGCTGCCACGTTTCAGCACCAGTATCAGCTCTATATAGTCGAAAACAATCATTCTCCAACAGTGTCTTCAACACCTTCGCCATTTCCAAGTCTTTCGTCACCATAAGCACATAGAATATGTTTGATCTTTGCATCCTGCCACCTCGGTCATTATTTTGCTATTTGAAATGAGACACCGAATAACCACCGCCAATATAAATCCCTACATAGGATGCGCGCGATTCATATGTTGTAAAATTTACCAGGTCACACGGCCGGGGAGTAACAGTGATACCTCCTACCCACCAGAAACCGTAGATCTACGGTACGAGGCAGGTTATGTAATGCTTACCGGTACACGTTTGTACAGACCGGAGTAGTCGAATCCCCGGGGCCGGTGAAGTCCCACCCCAAACCACTGGTTGACCCAACTTTGCCGCACTCCCTTCAAACTACAATTATTCTTAAGATTTTTACAAGTTTTGCCTGACTTTAATCAGCTGGTCTTGGAAATCTATTACTTTAAAGATACCATACAATTATGAAGAACCCATGAATTAATAATGAAAATCTTGTGAATCTTTTCGTTCTGTAACTTGAAAAAGCTTCTATGGGTATATCCAGTGTAAGAAACCCAGGGCTCTGTCTGCCATATACTTTCAATATAATTTACTGATAACAAGATAACAGACCCCAGCTTGAGCTAGGGTCTTACAAAGAGGGGGAGGTTTATTTATATAAACCAGATGGTGCTTAACCATCCGGGTCGCTATTACTACTCCATATCTTCGTTCGCCTTCAGTTTTGCAATTACATTGATAACATAAATTATCACAAACAAGTTCATAAAAAACAGAATCCACATCATCTGCCATCACTCCGCTACATTTTGTTCGCCTTGTCCTGATATGTATATAATACACGATCACTGTGAAGAACTGATGAAGATATTATGGCTTTTTCGTGAACTTTTGCAGGCAACAGGACATAGAAAGCGCTTCCTTTGCCTACTGTGCTCTCTACCTGTACTTTACCACCGTGGATCTCTGCAAGCTGTTTAACGATAGCCAGGCCAAGGCCTGTACCGCCACTTTTTCTATCCCGTGACTTATCGCCTCGGTAAAAATGGTCAAAAATATAAGGTAAATCAGCAGCGTTGATTCCAGGGCCATTGTCGGCAACAGTGACCTTTACCCAGTCCTGCTCTTCTAGTCTTATTAGCCCGGTAGAAACTGTTACCTGCCCGCCAGTTGCAGTATAACGAATAGCGTTAGTAATAAGGTTATAGAATATCTGGCAAATTCTATCTGCATCAGCCGTAATTGATGGCAGCCCCTGAATCAGTTTTTGCTCAATGGTGATTTCTTTTTCATCAGCAAGCGGTTTTAGCATATACAAGGCCTGCTCCATCGTCTGATTGACGGCAACCTCTTTAACCTCTAATGATAGTTGGCGTACTTCTGCGAGCGATAAATCTTTCAAATCTTTGATTAGTCGTGATAAGCGGACAGCTTCTTCGTGGAGGGAAGTTAACTGTTTTTGGTTAGGCTCTATAATCCCATCGATCATTCCCTCCAGATGGCCTTGGATAACAGCGAGTGGAGTGCGTAGTTCATGGGCTATGTTGGCGAGAAACTGCTGCCTTAGCTTACTGTTATTATCAAGCGTTTCTGCCATTATGTTAAATATCATGGCAAGACTTCCCACTTCGTCTTTGGAGGTTACGGGAACTTTCTGGGCAAAGTTACCCCGCTCAATCTCCAGCGCGGCGGCGCTTACTTTGCGCAAGGGTATAGTAATACTGCGGGCCAAGGCATAGCTTGCCGCCAACCCAGCCACTAATAGGGCTACGCCAACCCAAATGAGGGACTGATGTACGGATGTTAAAAAGTTTTGCTCCGATTTTCCCATCATGACAGCTTGTCCATGACTGCCGGGGCTCATATGAGTCATCATACTGCGGTGCATTTCCATCTGCTGAACGGTAACATACTCCTGGAACAAATCAGTCATTTGCGTGTTAGCCAAATAAATAAGCAAAAATACGGTCATGGCAACCGCCAGGAACATGAGTCCTGTAATCCGATAAATAATGCTATTCATTTTGGGTACCTACCATACGGTAACCAACACCATAGACAGTTTGGATGTATGCCGGCTCTTTCGGGTTATCTTCGAGTTTCCGCCGCAAATTCTTGACATGCGCATCAACGGTGCGTTCATATCCCTCAAAAGAATATCCCTGGGTCTGCTCAACTATCAGCAGTCGGCTAAATACCCGACCTGGATTAGCCGCCAACAGTTCCAAAATCTTAAACTCGGTTGGCGTGAGTTCAACGGGTTGCCCGCCTTTTGTTACCTGATACTGTTCCAGATCAATGATTACATCCCCCATTCGAAACGGTACAGGCTTAGTAGTTGTTCCCTTTGTCCGGCGCAAGATGGCCTTAACGCGTGCCACGACTTCCTTAGGGCTAAAGGGCTTAGTCACATAATCATCGGCGCCAATCTCTAGTCCAACTAATCTGTCGCTCTCTTCATCCCGGGCGGTCAGCATTAAGATGGGGACCTCGCTATCACGCCGTAGCATCCTGCAAATATCCCAGCCATCCATCCCTGGCAGCATTAAGTCAAGCACCAGGATATCGGGCCCTTTTTCACGAGTGATTTTCAAAGCGGCAAGACCATCCTTCGCGGTGAATACAACAAATCCATCTTTTTGAAAATACAATTGCAGTAACTCTACCAGTTTTACATCATCATCAACAATTAAAACCGATCTTTGTGACATGTTTTTCCCTCCCAGTAATCTCCTTTAGCTAAGACTGACGCCATAAACAGACGCCAGTCTTAATTTAGACTTTAAACTTTTGCACTGCATCCTCCAGTTGCTGAGCCATATGAGCCAAACGTTGGCTGGAAGCCGCCATTTCTTCCATGGAAGCCGACTGCTCCTGAGTTGCCGCCGAGATGGTTTGTGCTTCTGCTGCGGTATTCTTACTGATTTGTTCGATATTTTGAATAGAGCTCACTATCTGCCGGCTGCCGCCTGCTACTTCATGAATGGAAGACGATATATCGGTGACTTGGGTGGATACCTGTTCTACAAGCACCATGATTTGTTCAAACGCGTACCCGGCTGTGTTTACCACCTCGGTACCTGCTCTAACTTCCTTGGTTCCTGATTCCATGGCGGTAACGGCTTTTGTGGTATCACCCTGGATCTCACTAATTAGCCCGGCAATCTGCTTAGCCGCCTCTTGGGATTGTTCGGCAAGCTTGCGTACTTCTTCAGCGACCACGGAAAAACCGCGCCCCTGTTCCCCGGCTCTGGCAGCTTCAATGGCTACATTAAGCGCCAGCAAATTCGTCTGGCTGGCGATACCGGCAATGGTATCTACGATTTGACCAATCTCATTTGACCGCACGCCCAGTTTAGTCACTAATGTTGCCAGATTAGCCACCGTTCCTTCAATGCTGGCCATTTGCCGGACGGCCGCTGCTACAGCCTTATTCCCCTCTTGGGCAGTATGAGCCCCTTGGTTGGCAACCCCAACCACAGTACCGGCGTTTTCGGCTACATGCTGAATGTTGGCTGACATCTTATCTACTATGCCAGACGTTTCGTTTACCGCATGGGATTGTTGCTGTGTCCCTTGGGCGACTTGCATAACCGACCCGGCAACCTGGGTAGCCGCCTGAGCTGATTGCTCTGCGCCTTCAGTCAGGACAGCCAAGGCAGCGGCTACCTGCTCAACTGAGTCTGTAACCTGCGACACTAGTTTACGCAGGTTCTCGGTCATGATATTAAACGCTTGGCCAAGATGTCCAATCTCGTCTTGCGATAGGGCGACAACAGTCTTGCCGGTGAAATCCCCTTGAGCCATCTCTTCTGCCCGTTCAACCATATTCTGCAGCGGATTGACAATAACCTGGGCAATATAGCGCCCCAGACCAAATGCGGCTATCATAGCTACACCTGTTATAGCGACAATCCAGGTAATGGCCTCAGAGGCCTCCTTAGCGCTGTGCTCTGCCCGGTTGGCGGCTTGCTTGGCCTCGTTGTTGGCCATTTCCTCCAGCATGCTGTTAGCATGCTGCACATGCCCGGCAGCGTTTCGCTCAAAATAGGCGTAGGCTTCCTGTTTCCTACCCGCCAACGCCAATTCGATTGCCTTATGCCGCTCCTGATGATAGGTAATGAACATTGTCTCAATCTGCATTAGCTTTTCTTTTTCATCATCATGAACTACAGTTTCATATTGTTTAAATAGCTGTTCTACATCGTCCATCCGGGTCTTGGCTTCAGCAAGCAGTTTGTTTTCTTTGGTTTTATCCATATCGGCCAGAAGGACTTCCATAGTAATACCCAGCGCAGCCTGCGACTGACTGCGGGCGGCATTAACCCATTTGACTGGCAGCAGATTTTTGGCATACATGTCATCTTGCGACTTTCTAATATGGGTTGTTGCCTTAAAACCTACATAACCGATAATGCCCGAAAAAACCACCATCATGAGTACTAAGCTAAGTATTTTCCGTGCTGTTGGTAAATTCCGAAACCATTGCATATTCCTCAAAACTCCTCTCACCAGTTGCTTCTACAGGAATTTTTACATATTTTTGGATAGTATAGCTACTACCACCGGCCGCATCCGCTCATCGGTACGCGCCATATGATCAAAGTGTTTGACATACCACACCGACAGTGTAAAAAAGCCAACACCCCCGGCTATCGATGTCAGCAAGCTGTCCATCCCTATATAGGAAGCTGCATAATTTCCCGCCAACGCACCGGCGAAAGCCGCAAGTAATGGCGCCATATAGACAATAAATGCCGCTTTAAGCATATTCACCTCGCGAATCTCAATAGCTACTCGCTGACCTGGTTTGGCATCAACCAAGTTGAGAGCCTCAACCACGATGGCTGTATTGCCTGGGCATGAGCCACAGTTTTCACAGTCGCTATGCCGGCTAGCCTTAACCTTAGCCATCTTGCCGATTACTTCCAGGACGATACCTTCCTGCTGTTTATTCATTCTTCTCACTCTCCGTTTTCAAATTCATTTACCTATATTATACAAATCAAATATGAATTACTGATGAATATGCCGTGAAGATATTATGAGTTTTTCTGAGAACTGGCATGTCCTGTATTGAACTAGGGCGGTGTGCGAACCTAAGGGGGAGATAGTAGGGGCTTAGTCTCACTTCATGTAGTCTGAAATCTCATTGGCGGTATAAAGAAAACACGGCTTGCGCCGAGCCTTGCGAAAGCGGAAGCCGATGTTGCCCTTATCCAGGCAGAAAGTTATACTTTCTAACAGGAAAACAAAATATCCCGCAGGGTCTCCCCTTGCAGGATATTTCCAATCACTCTGAATAATATTGGGAATTTGCTCCCCAAGATATACCTATTATCGATTCGCGCCATCTACTACCTTGATGACCCCTCGTATCATTCCCATCCAGCAACTAAAGGTAATATCCTCCCCTTTGGGCATAAATTCAATCATATTTTCTCCCTTAATTAGCTTCTTCTTAATTTGTAAGGTAGGTACAACAACCTCATTGTTGCAGGAGTTGATCGCCTTACCCTCAATGATCCATTTTACCGGTATCCCTTTCTGCACATAGAGGACGCTTGGCTGATAGCCATTCCTGTCTGCAGTCATACGGATGATTTGAACGGCATTATTGGGTTCCGGTTTTACCGCCACTACCTTGTCTTTTGTGCCAGCCACTAGGTCGGGAACGGTATCAACCCCCATCAGGGCCAGACCACGATTGGTCATGACTATGCCTAGTACTATGACAAACACGCCGCTCAAACGTAACAATCTGGCAGTTGCATCTTTGCTAAACAGGCTGGTAAGTGTTCCACAGGCAAGCATCAGCGGCAAGGTGCCCAGTGCAAAAACAAACATCGACATGGCTCCTACAGCAGCACTTCCGGTACCTAATGCATATAGTTGCATGGTCTGCAGCGGCCCACAGGGCATTAACCCGTTTACAACACCTACCCAGTATGGTGTTTTGATGCGTGAAGAGGTCAACGACGGTAACGGTAGTTTTAGGTATTTTCTTAGAAAATTAAAGCCGGCAAGGTTTAAGCCCATCAGTATCATAAATATCCCGGCAAATAGGTTAATGCCAGCGATTATACCTAGCGACAGCGACACTACTGAACCAACCGCTCCGACAATCCCACCCAGCAGGGTGTACCCTGTAAGTCTGCCTGCGTTATAGGCCAGCGACGGCTTTAACGCTGAGAGTGTGCCACCACCGGATATGGTAACACTTTGCGATAGCATAATACCACCACACATGCCAACACAATGAAGCGAAGTTAAAAGGCCTACCGCAAAAAGCAGGAGATATGTCACTTGGCCTGGTAGTTGGCTGTTTGTATTAAAACCGGTCCCGAACTGCCCCAGGAACAGGATAAACAGAAAAACCAGCAACATACCTACCATATCTTTAACTCTAGCTTTTGACTGTACGCGCATACCTACAGTGTAGCCTGCACCATGAATGGCCTGTTTGATTGTCGTGGATGTGCACTGCTCAGTATCGAATTTCACCCGCACGTTTCCTGCTGTATAACTGGCCTTTACATATACTACGCCGCCAACCTGCTGCAGTGCCTGCTCAATCCGCTTCTCACACGATCGGCACTGCATATCACCTATTTGAAGAGCTGTTTTCATGATGCTCATATCCAGCACCCCTCACCTTGCCAATATATACCATTATTATATGGGTTCCCTCTGGATTTATGAGTTGAGCAGAACATTTCGTGAAAGAGGAAAACAAAAGCGGGATATTCGTGCCAGTGTTGGCATTGAATATCCCGTTTCCTATAACTAATTTAATTAAATAACAACTCTCTACCCTATTTAGCTACAACAGTAGTCATCATGCCGCCATCTTCGTGATCGAGAATGTGGCAATGAAGCATCCATGTGCCAGGGTTAGTCATCGTAAAGGCGATATCTACATACTCGCCAGCCGGTAAATTGACGGTATCTTTCCAAATTTCCCGTTCGGGAGCTTTCCCGTTTTGGGATACAATCTGGAATTCAGTGCCGTGAATGTGGATGGGGTGATCCATTTTCTCGGCTGTGCTGATGTCGTTGTTGACAATCCGAACCTTTACAATTTGTCCGAGCTTAACCTGTAATGCGGCAACATCAGGGTACGATTTGCCGTTAATGGTCCAACGCATGCCGCCCTGCATCTTCATCTCATTGGTCATACTCGGAGCCGGTGCTCCGTGTCCGGCATGCCCGCCCGCTGAAGCGGCAGGCGCAGGATTAGCACCATGAGACGGCATGTCCATCACTGAGTTCAGGTCAAGTGTAAAATCAGGGGTACGATTTTCGATGCCGGCAAACCCTTTCGGTTGGGGCACAACAAAAGGTGATGCTACCGTGGCGACTTGTCCTTGCTGGTATTGTATGGGGATTTTGATCCCTAGTTCACTGCGGTCGCTTTCCATTATATAGGCTTGCCCTACATCGCCGACTGCTGCCACCTCAGCGTCAAGGCGCTCGCCAGGCGATAAGGTCAGTACATCAGTCTCGTATGGCTGTGGCAAAGGATGTCCATCAGTATGGGTAACGCGGAAGCGGTGACCTAATATTTTAATGATGTGAATGGCAGCGGTCGAGGCGTTAATAAAACGCAGCTTGTGGAGTTCGCCTTTGCGCATGACTAATGGTTCAATAGCTGAACCTGATTTGCCGTTTACTGTCTCAATATTACCAAACCGCTCCATATCGCCTCTGGCTGTTCCTTTGAGGCGGTTACCACTTGCATCAAGGTACCAATCATCTAAAACATAGATATGATCGCCGCTGTATTTATCGTCTTCCGGTGCCTTGACAATAATCGGGGCATACAATCCATTGTCAACCTGATCAAGCACCGGGCGGTAGTGGGAATGATACCAATAGGTACCGGATTCGTTCACTTTAAAGGAGTAAGAGTACTTCTCACCAGGTTTGATGGTTTTTCCCGGACCATCCTGGTCGTTTGGTATCACCAGACCGTGCCAGTGAATGGTTGTTGTCGAAGGCAAGTTATTCACGCCTGAAACGTTGACTGTTTCACCCTTCTTAACGATAATAGGCGTTCCTGGTACAGTCCCGCCATAACTCCAAACCTTAGTAGTCAGCCCCGGCTTTATCTCCCAGTTAACCTCTTTCATGTCTAACTTGATGTCGGCGGCCTGGCCTGTAAAGGCGCTGAAGGAAAAAGCAATGGCGGCAGATGCTGCCAGAAGAATGAGTGCAACTGATTTTTTGAATACCATAATAAATCCCCCTTTCCGGATGTTCCAATAGTACCGGGTTTAGTGTTTCAGAT
>NZ_DATMXX010000221.1:0-5432 GCF_035561255.1 Sporomusa sp.
ATTATAAACTGTATAAAAATAACCCGCTTGGTGAATTATTCTTGCATTATTTCCCTGAGTGGTTCATTATTTTTTCGCCAAAGCTGAAAATAGGCGCAGAATATGAAGCAAGCGAGTCTAATATTGCCAATGGCTTATTTATAAAAGGATTTTCGAACGGCTTTTGGCCCCACTACCAGTTAGGCGCATTTATTACGGAAGACGAAATTAAAAAAGGGGCTTTTCAGGAAACATCTTATTTTTTAAAAGTGGATTGTCCCGAAGATTTCCCCAAAGAAGAGCTGCAATTTGTGCCAGGCGGTGATTATCTTTGCCTGTTAACCAAAGGCAAGGGTCAGAACTTACCCTTTGCAGTAACAAGCTTCCTGGAAAAGGTTGAGCAAAGCAACCTGCATACTACAGGACATATTTTTATAATGGATGTTGTCAACAACCTGATTACATCAAATCCCAATAACTACTGCACCTTAATTTTCGCTAAAAAATGTTAACTTTACTTTCCGGGTAATTCAGTGCGTAAGGATGATAAATTATGTCAAATATTGCTGCTGACGAAAGCTCATTTTCAACTATAAACGCTGAGAATAAATATCCTTGTTACAATTTCAGTAATTTTAATATTACAAAGAACACACTCCCCATTACAGTAATAGCGATTAGAATAGAAGCAGCCCGCAATAGTTCTGATTTCCACAGAAACAGCTCATTCAGCCTGGCCTACACAACCTGTTTCGCAAAATGCAGCGAAATCTTTGGCCAAACGCAACTTTGCCTGAGTATCGAGCAACGTTCCAATATTATATTGGGTATTTTTAATACACCGGCACCAACAGAAATAAATAAAGTTTTTACGACAATAAGCAAAGCGGTATTCCCGGTTGTTAATACCATCAATAATCCACAAGCAGAAATAAAAGCGGCTGTTTTTATGGATACCGGCAACAGCGACACCGTTCATTTTGCTGACAATACGATATTTACCAGTCACACCTTATGGTTAGGAAATATAATTGAAAGAACCATAAAAATCTGCAATGCAACAGCACTGAGAGCAGATCCGGCCTTGCTGATTACTCATAATATGTATGACAAGCTTGATAAAGCTTATCAAAATAAATTTCTCAAAAGCTACTATCTTTTTCATATTTGCTGCTTCGGTGATTATCAGTTTTCTTAGGTGTCCTGGGGCAGGGCAATAAAAAAGAGGCTCAAGGTCAAACACCTCATGCCTCTACAAGCCTTGCGTAAACTCCTGCACTTTGATTTAATCCTATCGCTGCTGCAGGAAGGTCAAAATCTCCTGGTGGATATGGCTGCAGTCCCGCAGCCCCTGCTTGTAGGCGATTTCGGCCGACTGGCCCGATTCCAGCGCTGTGAACGACTCGTAATCCATGACCAGGTCCAGCAATTCCGGATACTGACCCTCCAGTTCCCTGGCCAGGGCCAGCAGCCGGTCCAGGGTGGTGCCGGCCTTGCTGACCGTCTTGCTGTAACCGGCATCGTTGGTGCCGGCCAGCTTGAGGATACTGTCCACCCTGACAAAGATATACTGATTAAAGGCCTCGGTTAAGATGCTTTGCAGCATAAGCCGGTCATCTTGCTCTGCCCCGGGCGGCTGCAGCTCCCAGTCCCGCTCTGCCGGCAGGAAGGAAACCAGCCCCGGACAAAAAGCTGCGCCGGCTGCCGTTGATTGATCAGACATATATATACCCCCCTATATTCAGGCTGCGGCCGGTATGGACGTCAGCTTTTTTACAGGGGGAAATTAAAAAGAACGCATGCAAAGGTTTTATCCCCTACACATGCGTTCTGTTGCGATATCTGTTACATACTCAACGCTAATAAGCCGGATACCCGGCCAAAACAACAAGGACGGTCGCAAACCGGTCATCCCTGTTTGCCCCGCTGCTGCTCATTAGCTGCTGAGGATAGATCGAATCAATTGCTGCGTCCGGTCGCACTCACAGCCCGGCGACGCCAGCGGCAACGACTATTAACCCCGCGCTCCCCCGCTTGTGTGGCGGCAGAAGCCCGGTGTATAATAGAAATGTCGTCGTGGACAGCTTGGCTGTTACGTGTAGGTGTTTGGGCACCTTGCGCGGGCCTGAAAGTGCTCTAACACTTTCAGGTCACGTCGACTTTTTAATTCCCACCTATTTTTAATTATAGTCTGTCTGCAGCAAAATGCAAGTACAGATTAGACCCAGGCAGGGTTTCTAAGTGGCCTTTAGGACATTTAGGGAATGTTCCTTTTTTCTCTTAGAAAGTGGACAGCAATCTTTCCAGACTTTTCGTAATCTCCTCGTCGGTGAAGCAGTATTTCAGGCCGGTGAAATTGCCCCTGAGCTTTGCTACCTCTTCCTTGACGTTTTTATTCCTTAGCACGACGTCCGCTATATATTCGGCCGTCTGTTCAAATTCTCTGTAACCGAAGCCGAATCTCGTCATTTCGGCAACGCCAAGCCGGATGGCGCCGGAAGCCGTGAAGCCTTCTTCTTCAGGCGTAGCCTGATAGTTGACGATGATATTGTTGTTTTCCAGCCTGTTTGCTATTTCCGGCCCGGTGCCATATCCCACCCTGACAATGACCTGATGTGTCTCCGTGTAAGATATGGAAGGATCGCCGGCAACATCCAGGCCGGCACTCTTAAGACATGTTGCAAAATACTTGGCATTTTGGATTATATTCTTCTGATATTCATCTTTGAAGCTGTTCATTTCATAGGCTGCCATCAATAACCCCAGCATAGTACCCAGGTGGTGATTGCTTACACTGCCAGGAAAAGCCCTGGTTTCGATGGTTTCCCATAAGCCGAATTTATAATCATCCTTGTCGTAATTACCGGCAATGATGCCTCGTTGGGGGCCGAAGAAGGTCTTATGGGTTGAACCTGTGACAATTTCCGCCCCTTCGGCAAAGGGATTCTGAAAGTAATCCCCTGCCAGGCCAAGCACGTGAGCCATGTCATACATGATAACCGCATTGATTTTCTGGTCATCGATGAACTGCCGGATTTCTCTTACCGGTTCTTTATGCAATACCATGCTCTTGCCGAAAATGATCAGCTCCGGTTTATATTTCTCTATGACTTTTTTTGTTTCCTCCACATCGATTTTAAAACTGTTATCCTTTTCTACAGGGAAACTGACAACGGCGTTTTTCTCAGTGACAGGATCAATGGCGATGTAGTCATGTAAAGCGCCCATCGGCTGGGCACTCAGGTGTCCGCCCCTGATGATGTGATTATTTAGTACATAGCCCAGACGGGAAGGGTCCTTTTTTCTGTTTACCCGGTTTTTAAAATCCATAATCGCACTAAATACGGCCGCGTTGGCCATCTGACCGCTGACAACTCTTGTCTCTACTGCCGTACAATTGAGGTATTTTCTTAGTTCTGCCATTAATAACTGTTCGATCTCGTTAATGAAACCGGTGCCTTGATAATAGAAAACATCATAATCATAGAACGATTTCGTTTTCTTGTGCTCCGCATACCGGCAAGCAGGGTCCAGCACCGACAACAGTCTGACAGCAGCCGAAGGGGTCTGTTCAGAGGGAATCAGGTTAATGGTTGCTTGCTGCCGCCAGACGGTGTTTTGGCAGCTTTTTTCGATAAGCTGCACCGCTTTGGTCTTATAGTCTGCCGGACTGGCGAAGGTGCCGCCTGCTTCCACGCCATAAATAATCGGCCTGGCAAAGGGCGGAGCATCACTTTTGAGGTGATACGGCGTGATAACAGCCTGCACCCTGTTGCCTCTGATCTCTACCGCCACCTTGTCGTTGACTTCTACATCGCCATTAAGCAGGGCCAGGCCGATTGCTCTTGTTGCTTTATCCCCGGTAATTTTGCTTGCCAGCCCATAGCCTTCGGTCTTTAGATAAGGCACCATGGTGGCGCTTGTTATGTAGCCAATTTCCTTATCCCCCTGAAATACCTTGCAGCCGGCCCTGGCCACCCCTTTATCAAGCAAAGCGACCGGTTTTATAATTCTGGCCAAAGCCGCCAAGCCGGCATAATCTCTGGCCATGATTTTTTTATAACCTTCATATTGCTTGGCCAAAGCCTCCCTGCCGATATAATCGCCTTTGACTGCCGCAAAGCTTACGGCAAATTTAGCCAAAGGGCAGGAGAAAATCGGGATTTCCCTGCCGTCAATGTCCAGACCCAATTCATGCCCATAAAGAGGCAGTCCGGCTTCAAGCCGCAGTGTATCTCTGGCGCCCAGGCCGATAGGCATGGCCCCGTAGGCAAGCAGCGTCTCCCAAACAGCGGCTGCCGCAGAGGCGTTAATAAACAATTCGAAGCCTAAGGGCTCGCCGGTATAACCCGTCCTGGCAACAAGCACTTCTTCCCCGTCGATTTTTAGAATATCCAGGGCGTTCTTTATAGGTTCTGTAAGAGAAACGCTGCCGGTCAGTTTACTGAGGATGTTCTTAGAATCCGGTCCCTGCAGGGAGATCATCGCCAGCTCGTTAGACTTATCGGTAACCGTTGCGTCAAATTTCGTTATTTCCCGTTGCAGGTGTTCCCAATCCTTCTCCGCATTAGCCGCATTGACAACAAGCAAATACTCATCCTCATAAAAGCGGTAAAGATAAGCATCATCCACCGCTCCGCCATTCTCGTTCGGAATCATGGTATACTGCGCCTGCTTAGGGTCAAGGGCCAAGGCATTATTCGTTAAAACATACTGGAGAAATTTTACGGCTTCTCTACCGGCGACAACGAATCTTCCCATGTGGGAAACATCAAATAGGCCGGCCTTTTTCCGGGTATAAATATGTTCCTCGATGATTCCCGCTTTATAATTGATCGGCATTTCCCAGCCGCCGAAATCCACCAGCTTTGCGCCTGCTTTTTCATGATTGTCATAAAGTACGGTCCTTTTTAACGCTGTCATATTATCAACCTCCATCATTTTCCTGAAGAAAACCGGCGATGAACTGCGCGTTTTTCTCATACCCAAACAATGCTAAACATGGTAAATATTGGAGCATCTAGGTGAGAGTATTCTCCTTCAAGAAATAAAATCCTTTATCCGGTAAGCAAAATTCTTCACTAAGTTCAAAGCTGTCTAATCCTTCTCGAATATAAATCCTAATCGCTTCTCGACCATCAAGCCAACTTCACCTGCGTGACGTCGCTCCAAAGAGATGTTTGTAAATAACCTTTTTAAATAGCAGGAAGAACTAAACCAGTTAAAGAAAATAATCCAGTAAAACCTTACCTACTAGGAGGATATCCATGTCTAATAGACAGCATCTCTCAGGAATTAAGCTTAAGTCTAAGACTTTTAGGCTTTTTTTTATCGTTGCGACTTTTCTGTTTCTGCCTGTATCTTCAACTGTGAGTGCCGAATCATCAGATGGTTATTATAACAATGGCTTAAATTATTACAAATTAGAACAATACGAACAGACAGCCAAACCA
>NZ_DATMXX010000222.1:0-6417 GCF_035561255.1 Sporomusa sp.
CTTGTTGATAGGCGTAAATGCCACCTTTTCCGCAATAAAAACCGGATCATAGGCATGAATAAAAATGCGGTTAGGAGAACTGGCAAAGTTGGCGCCTGAGGATAATATAGCTTCAAAATGAGATTGACAGGCGCCGGCAAAGATAACTAAATCATCGCGCGAAGGCTCAAATGTCCTGGCTTTCTTTACTGCTGCCACAAAGTATTTGGAGTTCCGATAGTTATTAATATCGCCGAAATCCTTTTTACTATTACCAACTAAAGCGTCATGCCCGGTAAGTACAAGAATATCAGGCCTAATCTCTTCTAATAACTCTATGATTACCTCAGCCTGTTTGCTTTCCTCTATCCAACGCCCCTCTGCCTGAATATTGAGCTGGTTATACGTTTTCAAACACATTTTAAGATATTCTTCGTCACCGTCCAGGTGCAAAACGCGTCCTGGCAAATCAAAAAAAGTGAACTTCTTCGTTGCTTCAGAGCGTCTTAACTCGAACTGTTCCCGCTCTCGACTGCGGCGCATCAAGACCCGTCTTAGTGTATCATTATGCATGCCTTCCATGCGCACAATTTCATTGCGCAAATGTTCAGCTTCAATTGGCATTAGGTCATCGATAGGCGAATCGGCCATTAACCGGAGGTGCAGCCCTTTTAAAACACAATGAATATGTTGAGCATCATCCTCAAACACATCCGTTACTTTGAAAACAATATCGCCGCCATGAGACTTTCTGACGACCAGATCGCCGACTTGAATGTCCACCGTAATCCCTCCCTCAGCTAGCACTGTGACTATTACATACTATGTATCGCCTATCTGAAGTGTCACAAAATTATCCTCTCAGGGCAGTAGCAAACGCCTGATACCCGCTATATACTATAGTGAGCCCCCGTGAGACCGCTTTATCTGATAGCACAGCACACGCATGCTTACTCCGAGGTGATGGACGTGATTTGCGTGGTCGTACCGGCCAAAAACGAAGGAGGCCGCATTACTACAGTATTACAAAATTTGGGAACTTTACCGATTGATCACATCATCTTGGTGGCGAACGGTTCAAAAGACAGCACAATGCGTGAAGCCTTAGCAATGCGTCTCCCAAAACTGCAGATTATTTACTTCCACGAATGTTTAGGAATTGATACCCCCCGTGCCATAGGTGCAAAAACAGCTTTGGCTCTGGGCAGCGACGTTGTCGTCTTTGTTGACGGCGACATGGTAGGCACCTTTAATGAAAACTTGATGGAACTGGTTGACGGTATATTATTGAAACATATGGATATGGCACTTACGAACTGTTATCCCTCTCCACCGCGTCATATTGAGCGGTATAACCCAACTTTCCAGTGGCGGCTTAACCTCAATAAAGAACTGGGGTTAGATAAAAAAATAAATTTGGCGAGTCCGGCCCATGGGCCGCACGCAGTATCCCGCCGTCTTCTGGAAACAATTCCGTTGCGCGAGTTAGCTGTTCCCCCGGTCACTATGGCACTCGCACGCCTGAATAAACTAAAAATTGATGTAGCAACCACCATTCCCCATTACCGTCTGGGTTCATCGGTAAAAAATCAGATTCATACCAACAAGATAATTGATACCATTGTCGGTGACTGCCTTGAAGCCATTGCCGCTTTCCATGACCAGAGCCGCAACCGTCAATGGCAAACCAAGACCTACTTAGGCTACCATATTGACCGTCGTTTTGACTTATTAGACCTGTTCTTAAGCGAAAAGCCCTGCTCGAAATGAGCAGGGCTTAAGTTTTTTTATTGTTTGAGGTTTGTCCAGGCATTCGCGATAGCAGCAAACTCTGCAAGCGACAACTGCTCGCCACGCCGCTGACCATCAATTTGGGCTTGATCTAACACCTGAATGAGTTCTTCTTTATCCAGTCCACCAGCCTTTAGGCCGTTAGCCAGGGTTTTCCGGCGTTGGGCAAATGCTGCTTTTACCACCCGGAAGAACATCTTCTCACTCTCGACCTTGACTGGCGGCTCAGATCGCACAGTACAACGAATAACGGCTGATTCTACAGCAGGTGCCGGGATAAACGCCTGAGGTGGCACCGTAAACATGATTTCCGGCTGAGTGTAATACTGAACCGCCACCGACAGCGCTCCGTAGTCCTTCCCTCCCGGTTTGGCAACCATACGCTCGGCTACCTCTTTTTGCACCATAGTTACTAGTAGTTCTATAGGCAACCGTTCCTCTAAGAACTTCATAATGATTGGTGTCGTAATATAATACGGCAGATTAGCAACAACTTTGTACTTTTCCTGATTAATTTCCCGGGAAATGTCGATTTTTAAAATATCACCATGGATTACTTTGACATTATCATATCCATCCAGTGTTTTAGCAAGTACGTCCAGCAGGCGGCGGTCCAATTCTACGGCCGTAACCGCAGCACCGGCCTCAGCCAGCCCCTGGGTTAATGTTCCAATTCCCGGACCGATTTCAAGGACAACATCCCCCTCAGCCACCTTGGCGGCTGAAACTATGCCATCAACAACATTGCTATCAATAAGGAAATTCTGACCCAGTCTCTTGCTCATATGAATACCGAAGGTCTTTAAGATATGTAATGTTACGTCTTTTTGCGCAATACGTGGTTTAATAGCCATAGTTAACCTTCCTCCACACCGCTGCGCTGTCCGGCTGCGGCATCCAAACTGGTAATCGCCGCAATAAATTCAACACGGCTAACACCATAGTGATTCAATCTATACAAAAAGCTTTTGGCATTAGCATAACCTATGCCTAAGCCTTCACCCACAGTTGCCCGTCGCATAGTTGCATCTGGCACTCCACTTAATCGGGCAGCCATAATATCCTGCCAGCTAAATTCGCCAGTTGGTTCCCATTCGTGCAGACGCACTTTACTTAGCGCGTCCCTAATGGCGTCAGGGGTTGCTTGTTCAATGCCAATATCATCATTAGCTGCTGCTAATTCCCGTGGTACAAAAGCATGTTTAGCCTCAGGAAATCGCTCAGACAAAAACTTACGGATACGTTCTCCGGCACTATCCGGATCGGTCAGAATAATAATACCCCGCTTTTTATACGCCTGTTCTATCCGGCTTAAGCAGCGCGGCAATAAATTGAAACCCTCAGTAGCGATACACTCAGCCTCAACTGCCCGCTTGACAGCGGCAATATCCTGTTTACCTTCAACCACTATAACTTCTTTAATCATTTAATCTACTCCATTGCTTATACAATATGAATTATCTTACCACATTTGTTGAGTTTTTATCTGTATAATGTCAACAAAGATTACAGAAATACTGACTATGAAACCGCCACAATGAGACGATTTCATAGTCAGATTGAAATATTACAAGATTAACAAATTCCAGTGGCCCACTCCATCAAGAGTCAGTTTCTTCTTATGATAACTATTCAGGGTATTCCTATGCCCAACACTAACCATAGCAGTTCCTGCCAAGCGTTCATGCAATAAGGCATACAACAGCCGTTCTGTTGGCTCATCAAGCGCCGATGTTGCCTCATCCATAAATAACCATTCCGGCTGATGGATAAGCACCCGGACGAAAGCAATTCGCTGTTGTTCACCTAAAGATAAAATATGAGACCAATCCTCAGTTTTATCAAGGTGGTTTTTCAATCCCTCAAGCTTACACAGTGACATAGCGGCCATAATTTCTTCGTCTGTTACCGGGCGGCCCGGGCCAGGATACAATAACGTATCCCGCAGAGTCCCGAGCGGTAAATATGACTTTTGCGGTAGAAACAAGATGTTATGCCCCTCTGGGATAGTTATTCTGCCCTGGGCATAAGGCCATAACCCGGACAAGGTCCGTAATAACGTACTTTTACCACTGCCTGATGGCCCTGCCACCAACAGTGATTCACCTGCCTGTATCGATAAGTTAAGATCAGAGAGGATTCGCCGCCCATCCGGCAGGTCTATGTTCAGTTCGCTCACAACTAATGCCGGTACAGGGCCTACCTTGATAATAGCATTGCGCGGAGGTAACCCGCTCACTTGCTGCATACTGCCAATAAAACCGGTAAGCCGGTCAACTACTGCCTTCCATTCAGCCATCGAGGCGTAACTCTCGACAAAGTAAGACAATGATTCCTGAACACTGCGAAATGCCTGGGAAGTCTGCAATAAGCCGCCAAGCTGTATTTCTTTAGCAAAATAACGCGGCATGGCCACTACCAAAGGAAAGATAAGCGCAATCTGCCCATAGCCGGAAGCAAACCAGGTCAGGTGCTTCCGTCGCTGCATAATCTGCCAGTAATTATCAAACACCTTGCCAAATCGTGATATAAAGGATCGTTCCTCGCGGGCCTCTCCGCCATAGAAGGCAATACTTTCGCTGTTTTCCCGCAACCGCACCAGACTAAACCGGAAATCGGCCTCATAGCGCTGTTGATCAAAATTTAGCCGGGCCAGCGGCTTGCCAATTTTATGGGTCAGCCAGGTACCGATTACCGAATAGACAATAGCTACCCACACCATATAACCGGAGACAGTCAGTTGTTGATTACCGAGAGGAATCACCATTGTCCCTGACAACTGCCATAAGATAGCGATAAATGATACCAGTGTTACAACTGCTTTGAGCAGACCTAATGATAATTGCAGGGTATAATTTGTAAAAAGTCTTAAATCCTCACTAATACGCTGGTCAGGGTTATCAGTGTAATGGTCAGTCAGTTGCAGCCGGTAATACATCTGATTTTTGAGCCATGTATTAAGGTATTTATGTGTCATCCAGCGCCGCCATTTGATCTCAAGCATCTGCTGGAGATAAAGCTGATAGACGGCCACAATGATGTAAAAAGCAGCCAACAGGCAAAATTGACCTAATTCGCTGAAAACTTCCTCTTTGTCAAAATTCTGGAGTGCGTTATAAAACCGGTTGAACCATTTATTAATCAGCACTAAAATATAAACATAAGTCAGGTTCAAAGTGACAATTACGGCAAGCAACCCGCCTGACCGCCATTTCTCCTCTGAACGCCAGTATTCGCGGGTCAAATTCCAGATATCTTGCAGAAATTTACGGTTTAAGCCAGGCAAGTGCATCATTCCCTTCGACCATTGGATTTGATCTTCTAACAATTCGCTGCACTATGCCGCTACTCCTGCCACTATTTGCTTCAGCTTCTTATTCTCTCAGCGCAAATAGTTTTTAGTCTATTTAGCAGGACTAAACAGTTATAGAAAAGTGGCACGAATAATAGACACCGCCACACAGCACCCAGTAAATAGTTACAATCAGCCGTTAAAAATGGCAACGATAATCAGCGTACAAAAAACAGGGCACAAGGCCCTGCTTTTTAATCTGTTAAAACATATACTTTTACCATCCGGCGGCCAAACCGCCAAGCCTCACTGGCATCCTCCATGCAAAGGTCAATCTTGTCCCCCACAATAGCACCACCAGTATCAGCAGCCAACCCCATTCCATAGCCCGGAACATATACATGTGTGCCAAGCGGAATAACGTCCGGATCAACGGCAACAATGCCTCTTCGCGCCGATATACCGGTAGCTGTCAAGCCCTGAGATGAACCATCTGTCGGTAAATAGGCACTGGCCTCCATGTAGCGGATGTTCCTAAAGCGCATAGTCCCGCGCGATGTATCTACAATATCCCGAGTGCCTACCCGGATGATCTGCGGTTTGGAGCTTACTGCCACCGTTTCTGCAAGTACATCAGCAGCTATCTTAACACCATCTTCAAAGCGCACCCGAACAGTTGCCTTCTTTAATCCGTTTTCTCCAGCCTGGATGGTTTCTTCTATGCCCTTTTCTAAAGTGGCGTCAGGCTGACGGACAACCTGATACAGATCAGGAGTTTCCTGCTCTTCTATTCGCTCACTTAACGTGACTGCCCGGATGTTCATTCCGGCAACAGGCTTGGTATCCTCCTCAGGTATTAATTTAATTCTCTCCTGGGGAATTCCCGTTTGACCGACAACGTCACGAACAGTGGGCTTCCCGGTAATTAGACTGGTGGTTTTTCCCTGATAGGTTACTGTTACCGGTATTGCCCGGAATACCTCAATGACGGTTCCGGTATTTACACTGGCTGTCGACAATCTGATTTCGTCTTCAGGGCTAAGCGTAATTCCGGCTTGCTTTAATATTTTGTGCGGACTTTTGTATAGCGTATTTACACTATACGTTTGGTCATCTGCTACAATATGTACTTTCTTATACGCCCAAACAAATCCGGTTGCCACCAGTGATGCCAGGAGCAGTGCGATAATAAATACCACTTTCCTGTTCCTGTACTTTGTCAGTACGGACATTTCATCACTCATGAATACCCCCCTTTCTGCGAGCCTATCAATTATATCATAACATGGTTGATCAGTCAAATTATCGACAAATCATAACCATAATTATCCACTCTCTATTGGGAGTATTACCAA
>NZ_DATMXX010000223.1:0-15355 GCF_035561255.1 Sporomusa sp.
GTATGGGGGGATTTTTTTGTTATATGCATTGAAAGACAAATTTCTAAATCATTTGCAGTTTAAAATGACTGCTATTTTGTTGACTGTTGTTATATTTGCAGTGGCAGTTATGGCAACAGTCTCCGGTTATTTTATAAAACAACACCTGGAACGGGAAATATATGATAAGCAACGACTGTTATCAGATTCGTTTACATTGCAAATCAAGGAGTATATTACGCAGCATAAAAATGTTGTGGAATCTGTTGCTAAGCTGGAGACATTTAAAAATATGTCGGATTCACAACTTGTTGAGGAAAAATACCTGGGAGTTCCTGAAAATGCCGGCCGGGAAAAGCGGGACGGATTACGGGCATTGCTAAAAATATATCCGGAATTCAGTTATATGGCTTGTTATACAGATAAGATCAAGCTGATATTGGGTGAGCCGTATGCTACGCAAATCAAAGCCAACCCGCAAGAATTCAAAAACGGTTATGCCAACCGGGAGTGGTATAAAGGGATTGAGGCTACAAAAAAGACTTATTTATCGGAAGTTACCTTCATAGCTGCAACAGGCAGGCAATCTGTAGCCATTGCGACGTCTGTTGCCGATGCTGCCGGCACTGTGACCGGATACTGGATGGCGGCCTTGGATTTGAAAAGAATTAATGAAATGACTCAAAAATTATCCTTTGGCACTACCGGTCATGCCTATCTGATCGACAAAAACGGAGCGGTTATCGCCCATCCCGACGATTCGATGTTTAAAGGACAAAAGGAACTAATCAATATAAAAGACACCCCGATTGCCAAACGTGTTCTGAATAAAGAAAGTGGCAAGGGGATTTTCCTGGATCCATTAAGAAATAAGGAAGTCCTTGCTTGCTATTCGCCCATCGAGGGCACAGACTGGAATATCATTATCGAACAGGATAAAAGCGAAGCTTTTGCTGTCATCGATCAGATCAATCTCTTGCTGATGCTGCTGGGACTGATTCTAGTGGTTCTTTTTGGTTTTATTGTGTATCTTGTCACCAAGAGAGTCACACAACCAATTGTTTCGCTGACGAAGGTCGTAACACAAGCGGCAGACGGCAATCTTACCGTCCAGTCGGTATTATCCTCCAAGGATGAAATCGGTCAACTGGGGATGGCGGCTAATGTTATGATTAACAATTTGCGTGATTTGGTCCAGGGAGTTCAGATGAGCACTCACCATGTTTCCGCCTCATCGGAAGAACTTACGGCTAATTCCGGACAGGCGGCACAAGCCTCCAGCCAGGTGGCAGGCGCTGTGACCGAAGTTGCCAAGGGAACGGAGAAACAATTTAAGGCAGTTATTGAGACAGCGGCAGTTGCTGACCAAATAGCCGGCAAGCTGCAGAATACTGCTGCTGCCGTCGCTGCCGTGGCGGAAAAAAGCGATGGGGCCGCCCAGTCTGCGCAAGCGGGTGCTCAGTCGGCGCAATCGGCTATGGAGCAAATGTTAAAAATAGAGCAATCGGTAAATGCATCGGCTGTAGTTGTTGCTAAATTAGGTGCCCGTTCCAAAGAAATTGGACAGATTGTTGATACGATTGCCGGTATTGCCGGACAAACCAATCTCCTGGCCCTTAATGCTGCCATTGAAGCCGCCAGAGCCGGTGAGCAGGGGCGGGGGTTTGCCGTAGTAGCGGAAGAAGTACGGAAACTGGCTGAACAGTCCGGGGAAGCTGCCAAACAAATTGCCCATTTAATCCGAGAAATACAAAACGAAACCGATCAGGCTGTTGCCTCGATGACGGAAGGCAGTGAGCAGGTAAAAGTCGGGACAGAAGTGGTCAATGACGCTGGCAGCGTTTTTCAGGCCATTGCCAGTGTCTCAATGGAAACCAACGAAATGATGAAAAATGTTTTACTGGAAGTACAGCACGCAGTCGGTGGCAGTCAGCAAATTGCCAATTCAATGCAGGAAATCGATCTTTTAAGTAAAGATATTGCCAGTCAGACCCAAACAGTTGCCGCGGCAACCGAAGAGCAATCGGCTTCAATGGAGGAAATAGCTTCCGCCAGCCATAGCCTTGCCCAAATGGCACAGGAATTGCAAAATGCTGTTAAAAAGTTTCAGGTATAACAGACAAGAAGTATGTAAAGAAGACCTATGATCTCTGTAATATAATCAGCTTCCCCCAAAGTATAGAGCTTCCACTATAATGTGCTGCAGTTCGAATTGGGGCAGAGCGTAAGAAATGTTAACTCCTGGCAAATCCGTGTGGATGTGGCAGGAGTTTTGTATTGGCAGGGTAAATACTAAAGGAACAGACTAAGCGGTTATCTAAAAGGAGCAAGTATGTTTTTTAGTTATAATTTATTGATACCCTTATTTATAGTATTGCCTAATCTGCTGTTTGTTGTGCTGCCGCCTCTTAACATGCCGTTACTGGAAAAAGAAAAGGTTATCTGGTTGATTCTTGAGAGAATTGGGCAGGCCGGGGTGTTTTTAGTGCCATTATTCCACATGGTTCATTTGGATACGGTAACGAAACAAGCAGCTTTTGCACTTATAATCATGGCTGTAACAGTTTACTACTTTTGCTGGTGGCGATTCTTTCGTAACAAGAGACAATATATTTGGCTATTTCAGCCATTGGGTATCATACCCATTCCTATGGCAGTTATGCCGCTACTATATTTTCTAGCTTCGGCGATCATCATGGAATCGCTATCCATGTTTCTGGCTGCAGTTTGCCTGGGATTGGGACATTTGCCTATTAGTTATAAATCATATATGCAGATGAAACATCCTGATAATATATAACGGAAGACATGAGAAATACTGTATAGAAGGGTGGTAATTTTATGGGAAGCAAGATTGATTACAAGAAAGAGCTAAAAGAGTTATACCTGGCATCGTCCAAAGCGTGTTCTATCACGACCGTTCCAGCAATGAATTTTTTGATGATTGACGGAAGAGGAAATCCGAATAACTCGCTTGAATTTCAAAATGCTGTAGAAGCGCTGTTTAGCGTCGCCTATACCTTGAAATTCATGATTAAAAAAATTGCCAATATCGATTACGGGGTAATGCCTTTAGAAGGGCTTTGGTGGTGTGACGATATGGAGCAGTTTAGCATTGAAAACAAAGATATTTGGAAATGGACGCTAATGATCATGCAGCCTTCACACATAACCCGTGAACTATTTTCTGAAGCAGCTGAAAAGGTAAGTAAGGAAAAGGGTTTGGTCGCTGTTGATAAAGTTAACTTTGGTACATATGAAGAGGGAAAGGCTGCCCAGATATTGCATATAGGCCCCTTTTCCGGGGAAGGGCCGACCGTTGCGAAACTGCATACATTTATTTCGGATAATCAATACCAGATGAATGGCAAGCACCATGAAATTTACCTGAGTGATACCAGGCGAGGCAAGCCGGAAAACTGGAAAACTATTATAAGGCAGCCAATTGCCTGAAATAAGGCGGCGATAAAGTAGGAGTCTTGTTTCAGTACATAAGGAGAATTCGATGATTATAAGAAAAGAAACGGAGAAAGATTTTAGTCAGATATATGATCTAGTGAAGGCTGCTTTTCAAACAGCTAAGGTTTCTGATGGCAAGGAACAAGATTTTGTCAATCAACTGCGCAGCAGCAGCAACTATATTCCAGAGCTTGCTTTGATTGCAGAGGAAAATGATACGTAGGCGATCCTGGCTATTACCATAGATTTGGATTTAAGGCATCTGTAGAGTTTGGTATTACGCAACTCCACAATATTCCTGACGAGTACGTACTGGCGTATGAATTAGTTCCTAACGCATTGCTTGGGACCAGCGGGATAATTGAGTGGCAATAATGTTAAAGAATAATAGCGATGGACATGTGTATTATGAAATAAATTTGGTAACGGCGAAAATCGATAGAGCTTTGCCATAATGATAATTACCAGGAGGTTATAAAAAATTAAGCTGATAACGCTGAGTGAAAAAAACTTAGAACAGGAGCATATTTGCTGTGCCATTGCCGACAAAAAAACTGCGCCAGGTGTAGTGTTGAAGAAAGCATGGTTGAGAAACCGGTTTGATGATGGACTTGTTTTCAGGAAAGCGGCCGTTCGGGGAAAAGTGTTCATTGAATATCTGCCTGCCGAAAACGCATGGTGCCCCATTGATGCCGACGGCTATATGTTTATCAATTGTTTCTGGGTGGCTGGACGTTACCAGAAGCAGGGATACGGCACTGAACTATTGAATACGTGTTTTCGTGATTCGGCAAGGCATAAGGGAATTGTTATCATTTCGAGTGCTAAAAAGAGGCCATATCTCTCTGATAAAGCCTATCTGTTTAAGAAAGGCTTTGAAGTCGCGGATACGGCTCCGCCCTATTTTGAACTTCTGGTTAAACGGCTGCAGCATGATGCCCTGCTGCCTAAATTTAAGGAATGCGTAAAAGCACCTTCTCTTTCTTCTAAGCGGGGATTAACCGTGCTGTATACCGATCAATGCCCGTTTGTGGATTATCATGTACAAAAAGAGCTTACTGCCATTGGTGAAGAGTATAATATCCCGATAAACCGCATCAAGCTGGAAAGCAAGGAACAAGCCCGGCAATCGCCGGCTGTATTTACCTCCTACAGTGTTTTTTATAACGGTGATTTCCTGACTCATGAAATTCTGACCCAAGCAAAGTTCCGGAAGTTGTGGGATAAAATTAAGGGGTGAAGGGCAGCTGATGACATAAAAGTGCTTGACAAGCTTGGCTATAGCTAATAAAATAATAAACATATTGACTGACTGGAAAACCAGAGGTGAGTAGCCAGAGGCTATTCGCCTCTTTTTGTTACCATTTTAAATATAATACATAGGGGGATATCAGTGAAAAAGTTACTTGCTTTATACCTACTAATTATTGCTGCACTATTCATTGGCGGATGCGGCTCTGCGGAAAGTCCCAAACAAGAAGAAAAGATACTTAAAGTCGGTGTTACCTCCGGCCCCCATGCGGAAATCCTGGAACAAGTTAAAAATGTGGCTGAACGCGACGGCCTCAAAATTCAAATCGTTGAATTTAATGACTATGTCCAGCCCAATACGTCCCTTGATCAGGGGGAAATTGATGCTAACGCCTTTCAGCACCAGCCTTTTCTGGACAATCATGTAAAAGACCGGGGCTATAAGCTGATATCTATTGCCAAAACTGTTATTTTGCCGATGGGCATCTATTCTGATAAAGTGAAAAAATTAGATGAGCTTAAGGCTGGAGCCTCTGTTGCGATACCCAATGATCCTTCCAACGCCGGCAGAGCGCTGCTGTTATTGGATCAGGCTGGATTAATCAAGTTAAAACCGGGCGTGGGAGCGGCTGCGAGCGTGCTGGATATTGTGGATAATCCCAAAAACCTTAAGATCAAAGAATTAGAGGCTGCCTTAATCCCCAGGGCGATAGCAGATGTGGATATTGCTGCGATTAATACCAGTTATGCGCTTAAAGCAGGTCTGGTACCTGCCCGGGATGGCCTGGCTCTGGAGAACTCAAGCTCACCATACACCAATATTCTGGTAGTCAGGGAAAAGGACAAAGATAATCCCGTATTCCAGAAACTGATAAAAGCGTATCATTCAGAAGAAATCAAAAAATATTTAGCTGAGCACTTTAAGGGATCAATTTTGCCTGGATGGTAAAGCAACGCTTTCCTGCTAACTATAAGGTTGCGCAGTTTACACAATAACAAAAGAAAAAATCCTTGGTTGAGTGCTGAATTCTCGGGTTCCTCAATCAAGGACTTTTCTATTATTATCTAAATACCACATGTTGAATTTGAAGGGAGCAAGGTATGAAACGAATTTGGATTGACAGGGAAAAATGCCTGGGGTGTAAATCCTGTGAACTGCAGTGTGCGATTGAGCGTGATTCGGTCAGCAAAACGCTGCTTGGGGCAATACAGGAAACCCCTAAGCCGATCGCCAGGGTAGGCGTTTGCGGCAGTACAGGCAAGAGCTTTCCTTTGCAGTGCCGTCAGTGCCAGGATGCGTCCTGTATCAGGGCTTGTCCTGCCGGCGCCATGCAGCGGGATGAAGACACAGAGGCTATATTCCTGGACCAGGCAAAGTGCCGGGGCTGCTGGATGTGTGTCATGTCTTGCCCATTTGGGGTAATTGTTCCGTCAGATGCTTACAAAGTGGCAGTCAAGTGTGATGCCTGTATTCATATGGAAGAACCGGCCTGTGTCAATGCCTGCCCCACTGGTGCTCTCAGCCAGGGGGATGGTGCTGATTTTCAAAAAATATTGTTGAAAAAGCGGGGACGGCTTGCGCTGTTTGCTTTGCAAAATGGAGGCGCACACAAAGTCAGTCTTGAGTTTGTAGGAGAGGATGATAAGCTATGAAAGAAGTGCACAAAAAATCGATAGATCCTGCTGTCAATCAGGCTCTGGTGACAGCATACCGCAGCAAGACGCCCCTGATCTGGGACCGGGCCGAAGCGATGCAGCCCCAATGCGGTTTTGGCCGGCTGGCTATCTGCTGCAGCGACTGCCAGGACGGCCCTTGCCGGACGAACCCGCTTTCGGAAGAAGCGCAGCAGACCATCTGCGGAAGAGACAAGTATGACCTGGTGGCAGGTCATTTCCTGCAAAAGGCTGCCGACGGCGCCTTGGCGCTGACAAAACTGGCTGGTCAGTCCGGGACGGGTTTCCGTGATGAGGCCATCAGGCAACTGGCAGTATCTGACGACGAAATGATGGTTTTTGAGGATATTGCTGAGCGGCTGAATGTGATTGGGCGCTGTACTAATGCGGCGCTGGCAGACCTTTGCCAGTATCAGCGTGAAGCAGGTGGTGACTGGCAGCCGGCTGTTGTCGGGGTGAATCTGGGGGTATTGCAGGCTGAATCTGTTAATATCGTGTTTCACGGGCATGTGGACCGGCAGGTCGTGGCCGGTTTCAAGGCTGCTGCCCACAATGAAAATATCGCTGTCACCCTTGCCGGCATGTGCGGCAATGAATTTAGCGGCAGCTTCCCACTGCCGGTGGTAACGAATTATGATTCGCAGGAGGCGCCGCTATTGACCGGTCTGGTCGATTTGCTGGTTATCGGCAGTCAGTGTGTTATGCCGTCCCTCCGCAAACTGGCAGGACAGCGGGGAATCGCTGTTCTGCGGGCAACACCGGCGGCAACGGCAACAGAGTATAAGGCTGCTGTTCTTGCGGCGCACCAAGCCTGCCAGCGCCGAAAAAGTACGCCTGTATGTCCTGCTGCATACAGCAATGCCTGTATCGGCTATACGGCAGATAACAGTGTGGCCGTATTTGAACATGTGGTAAAGCAATATGAACAGGGGAAAATACAAGGGGTTGTGTATCTGGGCGGCTGTGGTGTGGTGGCCAATACCCAGGATGAGCAGCCGGTCAGGCTTGCTGCCGCGCTCATCGATGCCGGGTATCTGGTGATAACCGCCGGCTGTGCGGGAACCGCCCTGGCGAAAGCCGGCATGTGCCAGCCTGCCTGGCGAAACGGCGATTACACACTCTGTGGTGTTTTGCCGCCGGACGTACCACCGGTGCTTCACCTTGGTTCCTGTCATGACGCGGGGGAACTGCTCGGAATTGCTGCGCTTTTACAGCAGCGCCTGCCACTGGCAGCGGTCTTTCCGGAAATCAATCACAATAAAGTGCTGGCAACGGCAATTGGTTTTTCTGTTGCCGGCATCCATACCTGGCTTGGTTACGAGCCTATCCCTGACGATGCCGTTCTGCCGGGAAGCAGCATCCTTCCCTTACCGGCTGTACCGGAGCTTTTGCAAGCCCTGATGGAAGCTGCTAAGAAATGAGTACAGGGAAGAACTATCTGATCATCGGTCAGGGAGCCGCCGGGGCGGCGGCGGCGAATGAATTGAGACGACTGGACAACGATGCGGCGATTACGGTGATTGCCAATGAGCGGGAAGGCTTTTACAGCCGGATTGATCTTCCGGATATAATCAGCGGGAAACGCAGGCCCCAGGATGCGTTGCTGCAATCACCGGCGCAGTTTCAGGCTAAAGACATCCATTGTCTTACCGGCGTACAGGCCGTCAATATTTGCCCGGAGGAACACAACATCGAGCTTTCTTCCGGGCAGCGGCTGAATTATGACAAGCTGCTTTTGGCAACAGGGTCTCTGCCTATACTTCCCAAACTGCCAGGCGTGGAAGCGGCAGGCGTGTATACGTTGTGGACGATGGATCAGGCGGCTGAAATCTCGCTGGCGGCCGCCAAGGCGCAATCCGCCGTGGTGATCGGGGCGGGGTTGATCGGCCTAAAAACCGCACTGGCTCTTCTGCAGCGGGGCTTGCATGTGACTGTCATTGAAAGAATGAACAGGATACTGCCGCAGCAACTTGATGAACTAGGCGCAACACTCCTGGAAAGTGCCGTCAGGGCTGGGGGAGTGGAGGTATTCACCGGTGTGCAGGTGGATGCGGTGGAAACATGCGGTGGTAAGGTTACCGGTATTAGAGCCGGTACGCGGCTGGTGCCATGCGAAATGGTGATTTGTGCTGCCGGTATAAAGCCGGATAACGCTACTGCCCAGACGGCAGGCCTGGACATTGGGGCAGGTATTGTTACCGATGAATTTTTACAGACGTCCAGAACAGATATTTATGCTGCTGGCGACGCTGCGGAGGTATTGGATGTATTTGGCAGGCAGCGCCTTCTGTCAGCCGGCTGGCCGGCAGCTGTTGAACAGGGTATAATTGCCGCCAGAAATATGTCAGGCTGCTTAAATGAGCGTTATTTGGGATATTTGGCGAAAAACAGTGTTGAGATCGCCGGTATACCGCTTGTATCAGCAGGCAATGTGCAGGGCAAAGACGGGCATGAAATCCTATCTCAGCAAAACGGGCGTGTATATAAACGGTTAGTATTTAAGGATAACCGTCTACACGGTTTTTTGTTAATGGGGGATATCCGGCAGGCGGGAGTACTGGCCGGCGCCATTGCCCGGACGGACGCTGCCGGGTGTATGTCCGTGACCGGCGCTTGCTGCAGCTATGTTGACTTGCTGGCATTTTAAGGAGGGCTGTTATGCGAATCGATAAAAATAAATGTGCCGGCTGCGGCCAGTGTACTGAGTTTTGTACCCTTGGCAAGATTGCGTTTCGCCGGCGTGATGCTGGGACCGGGAAGCTATACTATGAAATTAATGAAGACGAATGTGTGGATTGTGGGGTTTGCCTGCGGGCAGAGGTATGTTCTGCCAGGGCCCTGTTTATGCCGGACTACGAATGGCCCCGTACTGTCCGGGCTGCTTTTAGCGATCCGACTGTCGAGCACCGTGAGACCAAGGTGGCAGGACGGGGAACGGAAGAGATTAAAACCAATGAGATTACCGGGCGGATTAAACGGGGATTTGTGGGGATTTCCTGTGAGATGGGACGGCCCAGTGTCGGTGCCCGCTTCCGTGATATTGAAAAAGTAGCTGTTGCGCTGGCACAGCTGGGTGTGGAATTTGAGCCGAACAATCCCTGTACCCGGCTGATGGCCGATCCGCAAACCGGTATCTACAAAGAAGAAGTCAAAAATGAAAAAGTGCTTTCGGCGATTATTGAAATGATTGTTCCCCTGGCAAGAATGACCGAAATCCTGACGGCTATCCGCCGCGTTGCCGCAGAGGTTGACTGTGTTTTCTGCGTCGATTTGATTTCCGTGCTGGAGCAGGATAATACAATACCAACCCTTCCCCTGCTTAAGTCGCTGCAGTGGTCTGTTTCATTAAACGGTAAAATGAATACCGGTCTGGGCAGACCGTTGGCAAAGGAGGGTTAATTCATGTCTCACACATTGCACCGGCGTGGTACACCGGAGAATCTGGAAAATGATTTTCCCATGCACGCTTTACCGGCCCGCGGCTTTAACCATGAAGGCGCCAGGCCCAAACTGCAGAAATTTTTAGAGATTGCGCATGCGCACAATCCGGTTAATCTGGGCGACGTCAAGCTTGGTAATAAGTATGTGACAGAGTATGAAGAGCTGTATGAGAAGCTGACGATCAGCAGCACCCATGCCGTTCTGGCTGATAAGGACGACCTTACGGCGCTGCTTGCAGACGTAAAAGCGGCCGATCTGGGTATGTCGCTTACGATTTCCGGATTGTTTGCAAGACTGTTCGAATGCTGCGCCCAAGCAGGGATTCAACCCCATGCTGTGGAGCACTCCCTGGGAGTACTGGGCAAAACGGAAAAAATGCCGGAAGAAGAAATAGCGCAGATAACGACGATGTGCGGCCATGCTATGGTTGCGCAGGGCTTGGTCCGCCGTCTGGTCCGTAAGGTGAAAAAGGGAGAAATGACGCCGGAAGCGGCTGGTATTGAGCTGGCCAAGCCCTGCCGCTGCGGTATATTTAACCCTGCCCGGGCGGCGGTGCTCATTGATGAATACTGCGCATTGTTTACAGTTACTGTTAAGTAACTATTGCGATGCCGGCTATGCTGCCTGGCTTGGCTGTCAGCAGGGATAGATATAGGGTTTGTCGAATGGGACCGTGGAGAACATAATGAAGGAGGTGTGATATGAGTAAAATACGGTTCGCGATCGTAGGGACAGGCTCTATAGTTCCTATTCATGCCCAGGCAATTTCAAGCATACATGATGCCTCTTTGGTCGCTATTTTTGGTAAAGATGTTGCAAAGGCGCAGGACCTTGCAGCCAAATTTAATTGCGATTGGTATACTGACTATCAAAAGCTGCTAAAAAGAACAGATATTGATGTTGTATCGATATGTACTCCTAGTGGACTGCATGCTGAGTTAGGGATTGAAGCTGCGCTGGCCGGTAAGCATGTTGTTATCGAGAAACCAATTGATATCACATTAGAAAAGGCAGATGCTTTGATTAAAACCTGCCAAATGCAAGGCGTTAAGCTGGGAGTCATATTCCAGAGACGTTACAGTGATGGTGTTATCGCTTTGAAGAGTTTACTCGATCAGGGTAAATTCGGGAAACTGATCTTCGGAGGATGCTATATTAAGCTATACCGGAGCCAGGAATACTACGACAGCGGTGCCTGGCGTGGTACATGGGCTATTGATGGCGGTGGTGTGTTAATGAACCAGGGCATCCATTATATTGATATGTTACAGTTTCTGGCTGGTCCGGTTGCGGAGGTGACAGGGCATTGCGGAACTTTGGGGCATACAGGGCTTGAAGTGGAGGATACCGCTTCGGCTGCTGTCAAATTCCAATCCGGTGCGCTGGGAGTCATTGAAGGCACTACCTGTGCGTATCCTGGTCTGGTCTCACGTATCGATATCTATGGCACAGAAGGAAGCGCAGTTATTGAAAATGATGTACTTACCTCGGTCCAATTAAAATCAGGGTATGAATATAAGGTTGGAAGTAATACCGACAATGCCGGGGTAAGCAGCCCTGATATTTCGTTTGAATGTCATCAGCGCCAATTTCAGGAGATAATCACCGCAATTAAAGATGACATCGAACCTTCAGTGAACGGTGTAGAAGGACGTAAAGCTTTAGAAGTGATACTGGCTATTTATAAATCTGCATTTACACGCAATAGAGTAACATTGCCGCTGGCAGACAGCTTATTTTTAAAAGATCTGGCAAAGTCTGGCTGGTGAATCTAACGGGTTTCAATCTAGAGCCTAAACTCCCGGATGTCTACAAGTAATCTGCACGAATTGACCAAGTCCTCGCCCCGTTATCGGTGCGGGGCTTTTGCTTGTCCAAAGAGATCTTCAGTGATGGAAAGATAGATTGCCACTAGTGGAAACATTATTGACAGAAGTGGCAACAATATTTCCACTAGTAACAAATCCCGTAAAAAAATCTACCTTGCAGCGGGTGGTGTTGAAGCAATAGTCAGAAAATAAGCCCTTGATATTGCAAGCTAATACAAAGTAAAATTGAAGATATCCTTTGTGTTAGGAGCGCATAACTATGGCTGTAATTCGCTGGCTGGTTAAGACAACAGACCGCATTGGTATGATTCAGGATGTGGTTCAGGTATTTTCCCGCGAAGGAGTAAGTATAAGCTCGATGGAGGTCTCGACAGGACAAATTTTTATCAAATTTTATGTAAATGCTGCAAGTAGACTGGAAGAAATTCTGAAACGGGAACTACGTGCGCATACTGATATTATTGATATCATAGATATTGCTTTACAGCCTTATGAACAAAGAGAAAAAGAATTGCAGGCTGTTTTGGAGTCAGCCAATGAGGGAATTATCGGCCTGGATAGCGAGGGGACCATCCGTTATATCAATTCAGCGGCAGCAAGCTTGCTTTATGTTGAGCAAGGGAAAGCGGTAGGGCAACAAATCAAACAATTAACAGGGGCTGATACTCAACTGCTGGAGCTTTTAACAGGTCACAGTTTTGATAATCAACAAATGCTGACAGATACGCCCCGCGGTATCCTGCATTACTTATGTTCCGGACGGCCAATAAGAAATGAGAACAATCAAATTATCGGAGCTGTAGCGACGCTGAAAAGTATGAAGGCAGCTCAAAAATTAGTTCATTCGATGATTAAAAGCCAGATTTTTGGTTTTAACGATATTATTCGTGCCAGCTCAGCAATGGAACACGTTATCGGCATTGCCCAAAAGGTGGCGATAAGTGATTGCACGGTTTTAGTCAGAGGAGAAAGTGGAACAGGTAAAGAGTTATTCGCCAGGGCTATCCATGAGGCCAGTTCCCGCAATAAGCAGCCTTTTGTACCCATTAACTGTGCCGCTTTACCAGAAACTTTATTAGAAAGTGAACTGTTCGGATATGAAGAAGGCGCTTTTAGTGGTGCGAAGAAGGGGGGAAAGATTGGTTTATTTGAAGCAGCTCATCAGGGCACCTTATTTCTTGACGAGATTGGTGAGCTATCACTTATTTTACAGGGAAAACTGTTGAGAGCCATACAGGAGGGGGTTATCCGGCGGGTGGGAAGCAACAGCCATATTCCGGTTGATGTCCGGATTATCGCCGCAACGAACCGGAATCTGGAAGAAATGGTGGAGACAAAGCAGTTTCGGCAGGATTTATATTACCGGATTAATGTTATCCCTATCACTATTCCACCGCTACGGGAACGACCGGAGGATGTCCCGTTACTGTTAAAATATTTTCATGCGAAATATTGTATTGAATTAAATAAAAACCTGGAGTTTTCTCAGGCTGCCTACAGTCTTTTGACATGCTACGAGTGGCCGGGGAATGTAAGAGAGCTGCAAAATGTGGTCCTGCGGGCAATCCATCTTACCTTTGACGGAGATATTGAGATCTCCAATCTGTTACTAACAGGTGAAAAAAACCTTGAGTATGGCAATAGGCTGGAGCGGAATGAAAGCAGTCTTAAGAAGACAATAGATCATACTGAAAAAGCAATCCTGGAAAAAGCCCTGAAAAAATATGGCAGCGCCCGGGGGGCAGCCCGTGAGGTTGGTCTATCTCATACTGCCGTTTTAAATAAGATTCGGCGCTACAAATTAGAGCATTTACTGTCTTCTGCTTCTCGCAAGGAAGGTCCATTTAGAAAAAGGCAGTAATCATAATTTAACATAAGTAAAAAGCTGTTCTCATTGATTTACCATGCTTTTGACGGCATGGTTTTTCTTTTTCAGTATGTTCACGCTTTGGTATGGGGAATATGGCATGAAAGTTGCGAAGAAAATTTTGTATATAGAGAACGAGGAGGTAGTTTTATGAACAAGCATCAATATGCAGGCTATAATACTACAATCATTCATGCCGGACAATCACCAGATCCATTGACAGGTGCGCTATCGACCCCGATCTATCAGACATCAACTTTTGTATTTGACACTGCTGAACAAGGTGCCGCCAGATTTGCTTTGGAAGAAGAGGGCTTTATCTATACCCGGTTAGGAAATCCAACCCAACAGGCACTTGAATTAAAAATGGCAGCACTTGAGAAAGCAGAAGCAGCCATAGCGGTTGCTTCTGGTATGACGGCGATTGCCGCCTCGCTGTGGACGCTTTGCAGCAGTGGCGATCATATTATTGCCGCTGATACCCTATATGGGTGTACACATGCGCTTTTGTCTCATAGCATGCCTAAGTTTGGCATTGAGGTCACCTTTGTGGATGCAGCTGATCCAGAGAATATCCGCAAAGCGATGCAACCAAATACAAAGGTTGTATATATTGAGACCCCGGCCAATCCAACCCTAACAATTATTGATATTGCTGAAACTGCTAAGCTGGTGCATGCTTACAATGCGCAGCTTGTTGTAGACAATACCTTTATGTCTCCGTACTGCCAACGCCCGCTGGAATTAGGTGCTGATATCGTTGTACATAGTGCCACTAAATATATTAACGGGCATGGTGATGTTGTCGCCGGTGTTGTTTTAGGGAAAAGAGACTTTATTAATCAGGTTCGCTTTGTGGGAGTAAAAGATATTACCGGTGGCTGTATCAGCCCGTTTAATGCGTGGCTGACTCTGCGCGGGCTGAAAACCCTCGGCGTTCGCATGGAACGCCATTGTAAAAATGCCATGCAGGTTGCTCAATATCTAGACAATCATCAGAAAGTGAAAAAGGTGTATTACCCGGGTTTAAAAAGTCATCCCCAACATCAGCTTGCTTTAACACAAATGTCCGGCTTTGGGGCTATTATTAGCTTTGAGGTAACCGGCGGCGTGGCTGCAGGGCGTTTAATCATGAATAATGTTACGCTTTGTGCACTGGCAGTGAGTCTTGGTGACACTGAAACACTGATTCAGCATCCCGCATCGATGACTCATTCACCAATTCCCCGGGAAGAACGTCTAAAAGTGGGTATTAGTGATGGTCTTATTAGGCTGTCGGTTGGGCTGGAAGACCCGGAAGATATTATTATCGATCTTGCACAAGCACTGGCGCTGCTATAGAATCCGCAGGGAAAAAAGGGATAGTGTCTGGAGCGTTACCAACTTATAGTGCAAAACATTGGTTTGTTAATAGCGGCAAACTGTGATAGTATATTAGAATTAACAATCACGAATGGAGAAACTAAAATTATGTCTGATTTGCCAAAGTGCCCACAATGTAATTCGGAATATACGTACCAAGATGGAATTCTTCTTATTTGCCCGGAATGTGCTCATGAGTGGACTGTAGAAACTGCAGACCGTGAAGACAAAAAGATTATCAAAGATGTAAATGGCAATGTCTTAACCGATGGTGACACAGTAACCGTAATCAAAGACCTGAAAGTCAAAGGAAGTTCATCAGTCGTAAAAATAGGTACAAAAGTTAAAAATATACGGTTGGTTGATGGCGATCATGATATTGATTGCCAAATTGATGGTTTTGGAGCAATGAAATTAAAATCTGAATTTGTTAAAAAGGTATAAAGGTAGTTTGAAACCGAAATAGCGCAAACAAGCATTAACCCTTGGGGTT
>NZ_DATMXX010000224.1:0-12138 GCF_035561255.1 Sporomusa sp.
ATTTGATGGACTCCAGGAGAATCATTAACATTCTCGCTATAAGGCAATTACAATTACAATTAGAAAGGGAACTTGCTAATACTTTTTTGACAGCAAATATCTCTTGACAAAATCATCCATCAGTAGTAAATTTAAGACAAGAAAAGAAGTTAATGGAAAATGAATAATCAGAAAATTGGGTTTAAAATAGCATAAAGAGTTAGGTACAGGTATCCGCAAGGATATAATAGAAAAGCTGGTTCAAGACCAGCGCGGTCCCGCCACTGTAATGGGGAGTGAAGCCATGTTTTTGCCACTGAGACATACCTGTCTTGGGAAGGTTTGGTGGAGCGATGATCCAGAGCCAGGAGAACTGCCTGTACAACAATCACCGTTGACCTGCGAGAGAAAGGGAGGGGATTACGTGCATGCTTTTTGCCGGCATTTTTCCGGGATAAATGCAGAAGCCTCCTTGAGTGTTGTCATCACAGGAGGCTTCTTTTTATTTTTATTTTGCCGGTTGTGAGCGTACAATAGAGAACTTTTTAAGGATAACGGACTTTTAATACCTGCAAAAGTTGCGTTTAGACACAATTATGTCCTTGTGTGTTGGCAAATGGTAATTGTAACCACAGCAGGTACAGGTGCCTTTTTAGAAGGCTTAATAGGGAAGTCCGGTGCAAATCCGGCGCGGTCCCGTCACTGTAACAGTGGGTCAGCCCTACAATGCCACTGGAAGCGATAAACATTCCGGGAAGGCAGGGCAGGTGATGAACTGGAACCAGGAGAACTGCCTGTACGGAAAATCTTCGCTTAACCTGCGATGAACAGGAAGAAGATTAGGCTTCAGCTTGTGTGAGCTTTATCCGGATGGCAGTTCGCAGAAAGAGTTGGTTATTGAAGCTCTTACTAGTCACCTGGAGTTTAGAATGAAGTGTAAGAGAACAGGAAGCCGCGAACAGTAAGTAATATGGCGGATTAACCGGACACGCAGAAAACTTTGTTGGATGAACAGAATAAAGCCAGCAAAAATAAATGCAGACAAATAGTCATATTATCTTGAAAGCACACATAAGATGAATAGGAAACAACAACAACATAACGTTGGGATAGGTGCCCTTCGGGGCTTAATAGGGAAGTCCGGTTAGATGCCGGCGCGGTCCCGCCACTGTAACGGGGAGCAATCTCGCACAATGCCACTGGGGTGAAAGCCTTGGGAAGGCGCGACGAATGCTATGAACCGGAGCCAGGAGAACTGCCTTATCCAGCAATCGCCGTTTTACCCACGAGGTATGGGGAGGGGATTACGTGAAACTAAGGCCAGATTCTAGCCGGTTAGCGTAAGCACTCCCAATAAGGGAGTTTTTTTATTCGCTATTATTACCGGATTAATTAGTTTTTCCCCGGTTTAGCGTCGTACAAGCATTATTTGTTCATAAGGACACAAATAAATAATCATGTTGAGGAAATAGAATGAAAAAAATAATAGGAACCTTTTCATTACTGCTTGCCGTATTTTTCATATGCGGACTGCTGGCTCCCACTGAGGCTCTAGCCGCCAAGGCCCAGGACAGGCAAGCCGCCGCTGTCGGTTATGTCAACAAACAGCAGGTCTTCAGCAGTTATCCCGGCATCCAGGAGATTATGAGAGAGATTCAAGCCATGCGCGAAGCAGCACAGAAAGATTACGACGCCCGGTCCAAAGACCTGCCGGATGCAGAGCGAAAAGCCCTAAACGACACCATCGCCCGCGAGGAAGCGCAAAAGGAAGACGCCCGGATGAAACCGGTGGGAGACAAAATTGAGGCGTCCATTAAGGCCGTCGCCGAGGAAAAAGGGTTGACAGTAATTATTGACGCAGCAACCGTGGTCTACGGCGGGATCGACATTACCGCCGACGCGATAAGTAAAGTAAAACAATAAGCAGCAGCAGCGACAGCTTTCATTAGCCTGTTCGTCCCGCCCGGACGTGATGACGACGCCCGGACGGGCTGCGATAGGAATTCGATCCAAGGAGGTGAGTTCTTTTCCAATGGGTAGTAAAGAAAAGACCTCAGCAGCCGACAAGCTGTTGACGATCACAAGGTAAGAAAAACAACAACTAGGGAGAGGTGTTTCGTATGTCAACGGTAATTGCGAGTTTTTACAACTTTGGAGTTAGCCCTGTAGCAGGCCGAGTCAGATTAATTTCCTCCACCGGTGCTACGCCGGCAGTTGTCAGTGGCTCAGGTGTGAACCTTGCCACTACTGATCCTGTTGCCTTTTACTTTAATGGCGGCAACAGCACCGGCATTCGCGTATTGGTAGTAGAAAGACGTTACAATGTAAGCTTTGTTCAGATTTTCTGCTTTCTTTCCGTCTATGATCCCAGCACTTGGACGCAAACTGTAGCGCCTAATACCACGGCCTATCAATACAGCGATAGCACCGACTTGCTTAATATTTATAACCTCAACTCCCCAGGCGGGGCGAATGCCGGCACGCTCTTTGGCGCCGACTATTCTGCCGGTAGAGTGTTCAAATTAATCCATGCTAAACCTAGCACTACAGAAACTCTGACGCTGGCTTCCGATTATTATCAATTTACAGCAACAGGAGCCGCTGCAATATCAGCTGGTGCTACAGCTTATAGCGTCGATACCGTCTTCAATACCGAAACCCCGATAAATTACATTTATGCTGTAGCGCAACAATATGTGGTTTCGCCTGCTGGTAGTTCCAATCCCAACGACTACACTTACTTTCCCAGCGTTATCGTTAAGCTGAATGCTTCTAATTTAGCAGCTAGTCCGGTCGATGGGCCAGATGCGACCATAGCGCCGAATGTGTTCGAACTTCAGTTTTACGTCGACAGGCTTTATACAACCGCCCTGGGTGGACCGCAATGGAATAGTACCCCGATTGTATGGAATGAGGCATCCAAAATTCAGAGAGTGGCGCTCGCTAATCTTGCGGTAACCGATCTGGTCCGTCCTTCGACTGTTGCAGAAGCGTCAACAGATGACGAATTCGATATCCGGTCCCTGGCTATTCTCTCCAATGGCGATGTTTATATTCTGGCCGGTTCCTACGATGGCTCATTTGCCCTTTCCGGTCGTCTGTGGGCAACTACAATTTCAGATTTAGATGCTGCCAGCGATGACCTCATATCCAATGTCTCAGGTGCTACCATTGCTGTTAATATCTCTACAGTCTTCGGCTACCTGTGGGCTGCATTGCCGGCTAACGACATTAGCAAAGTTTGGGGCATGTTAGGTGTCGATCTTGGCATCTATGACGCAGGCGGTATTGTTACCGGGACAAGTGCCATTTCCGCAGGTACGGCGTCTGAGTGGACTACCGGCAGCCCGTCATTTAATGCAGTTGCCTTGGCGATGCCATCCATTACGCGCCTGAAAGGGGCTGCCCCGGCTTCCATCAAATCGGTGCGTGGTTTTGTACATCCGCTGCTGGCTTCCCGCGCTGGCGTGAAACCGGAAGACTTCGACAAGTTTGTTAATTCGTATCTAGGTAAATAATGTTTAACTGCTCTTAGGGAAGGGGCGGATTTCTCCGCCCCTTTCCTAGTTATGTTATGTAGGAGGAAGTTTTTTTTGCGCAGAAGAAGTAAAAATCATAAAAAAGATAGGCAGCAATGTTGCAATCATAAATTAACGAAGAAAGCCTTAATTCTTTCCCTGGTGCTAGCCTCCGTATATTCTTATAACACTTGTGCGTTTGCGTCCCAAAGTATTACCGGCGAAGTCGTTGATCAGACAAGCTGGGGAGCGACTGCAGGGGAAAACGTCAGCATTCCGGAAGGCACAACCTGGCGAACCTATGTATCTGCCAGCGACACGGGAACAACATACAAGGCAAACATCACTCTGGAAGAAAACAGTATCTGGCGGCCATTAGACGCTAAGGACATCACAGTCCGTAACGGTGCAACCTCCGTGTTTATTATGAAAGATGGCGCTACGATTGATTTAGCGTATAAGTACAGCAGCGCCAATGGTTATACAGAAGCAAATGGGTATGATACGTGGCCGATAAATAGTAATGCAGCGCGAGTCGCTGGTCGTAAAATTACAATATGGAACGGACAATTTGGCGATAATCTTACCTTCTGCATTAATCTTGGTACATACAATTCCATAACAGGCACTGGCTATAAGGATACGGTAATTTTGCAAAGCCCAACATTGATTGATACAACTGATGGTGCAACATCTAATGTTACAGTAGCATATACACTGAATAAAAATTTTGCCGGTTATAATTGGACCCAAGAGACTGCTGCCTTGCTTGAAGGAAAAGTAGTCGAAGTATTTCGTATTAGCAGTTCAACATCGGATATAATGGACAAATTCAATGTTACTGGTTCTGCTACTAATCAGGTGGATGGTGCACTGAACAAGTATGTAATTTCAACAGAACTTTTGAACGATCCATTTAATACCGTAGCAGATAACACAAATAAAAGATGGAGTGTCTTCTGGACGGCGCAAAAACAAGACTTCATGTCTCAGGGAGCCTACTCCGCAGCCAACGCAGCCCTCTCGACCCGCAATCTGTGGCGAATTGAGGACGGTCTCTTCTGGAAACGCGGCGATGACCAGCGGTTCGCCAACCGCAGCATTGGCCAGGACGATTTTGGTCAGCGGGAAGGCGTGTGGGCCAATACCTGGCGGGGCAAATATAGCTATGACGGCGTGCAAAATTCCAGCTTTGGCCAGACCTACAGCGGCATCCAGGTTGGTTACGACAAGCTGCGGGATCGGGAACTGCTTGGCGGCAAGCTCTATACCGGGCTGTTCTTCAGCAAGATGACGTCCGATGCCGACTTCTATGCCCAAAATACCGGCGGCGCGGATTATAACAGCGGTAGAGGGGATTTGGACAGCAATGGCCTCGGCGCGTACATGCTCTGGGTAGGCAACAAAGGCCACTACCTGGATACCATGGTGCGCTGGAGTAAAATCGATAACGAATATACCTATACCGATTCCTTCGGCGACAGCTACCAGAAGGATTTTAACGCGAAAACCTACGGTCTCGGCGCTCGCTATGGCCTGCGCATGGATAAAGGCAATGGCTGGTACGTAGAACCGCAAGTTGGTCTTTCTTACGGCGTCATGCGTTCCTTTGACTTCCGTCAGGATAACGGTCTAAAATATGCGCAAGACCAAATGGACATGCTGATAGGCCGCGCCGGACTGTCCATAGGCAAAAGCTACGGGCAGGGCGATCATGCTGGCGAAGCGTACCTCAAGCTGTCCGCCAACCACGACTTCATGAATAGCGGCAACGCCATGATGTACGCCATGCAGAACAGTACAACTGTGCTTGCTTCGCAAACGGTGGATACGCTGGCCGGCAAGGACACCTGGTACGATGTGACGTTGGGCAGCCATTTCAAGTTAGGCGGCAGTCGGGACGGCTGGCTGGAGGTTAATAAATCCTTCAGCGGCAAGGTCGATACCGACTGGCAACTCAACGGCGGTGTTTCCTGGCGTTGGGGCGGCCCCTCACGGGCGAGCAAAGCAACGTACCGGACTCAGCAAGAGCCCAGCGGCCTAAGACTGAACCAAACGGAGACCGTTCCGCTATCCGAAAGTAACTCGGGCAGTCTGCCACAAGCGGCACTGGCAGAAACGAATATCGCGGCTCCAGCTCCGGCGACGCGGGAGGCAAACGCAGCGGGACAGTATCCGGCAACGATAAAGGAAGACGCTGCCACTGACAAAGCTGCCAACACCAATTTGCCAGCGGTTAATGGTCCATCGCAGGTTATTCAACCAGCCACCGTTGATCATGATACTAGTAACACTAACAACACGACAAGCGCTATTGAACCCATGGCGACAGGCGGCACGAATAGCACAGGGGCAACCGGTGTGCTGCAGCAGGGAGATGCGGATGAGTTTACTTTGACGCCGCTGCTCGTCGAAGCCGCCCGCCCGGACTGGGAGAAAAAACTGTCGCCGGGTACGGTATCTGTCATTGATGTGCCGAAATACGAGGGCGAGCATAAGACGCTGGGCGATCTGCTGCAAACAGTGCCGGGCGTCTATATCGACAAACTTTCCGGCGGCGGGACCGGCCACTATTCGACGGTGCGCGTGCGCGGCTCCTCGGCCAGCCAGGTCAATATCTACATGGATGGTGTCCTGGTGAATACCGGCAGCGAGCAGGCCGTTAATCTCGAAAACCTCAACATCGACAATGTGGAACGCATCGAAGTCTACCGGGGCTACATCCCGGCCCGCTTCGCCGGTGCGGCCATGGGCGGTGCGATCAACATTGTCACGAAAAAGCCGGACAAAACCGGCGGCAAGGTCAGCTATGGCCTGCGCTCCTTTGGCGGGCAGAAATTCAACCTGGAAACAACGGCTCCGCTCGGCAACGGCAGTTTGCTGTTGGCGGCGAATCGGGAAGAGGCCACGGGTGACTTTAAGTATAATAAACTTTATGCCTCTTATAACAATGACAGCCCAACCTATCCCCGAGACCGTTGGCGTCAGAATAATAGTTATGAAAACAACAATATCCTCGCTAAGTGGCAGGACGACAACTGGTTTGTCAAGTTCAACTACATTAACAATAAGACCCACACGCCGCAGGCGGTCGGCTCCTATCTGGCCGATCTACCTGAACAGTATTGGCCGGCTTCTTTTAATAGTGCTCAGCAGGCCATGTATGGCGGTACGGTGGATACGGAAAAAACCGAGCTATCCTTCGGTCGCCGCCAGCAGACCGGCAATGTCGAATGGGGCTGGAAGCTCGACACGGTCCATCAGAACAAAGAGGCGCTCTGGGCCAGATATGGGGCTGGCAATCGGAATTTCGTCTTTGGCACCAATACCTTCCGCAGCGATAGCTATAGCGCTTCCGTTGACGGCACCTGGAAGATGGGAGAAAGTCACCTGCTGGAATTCCTGGCTACCGGCACCAAGGAAACGATGAAGGTGAAGTTTGACGCCGATCAGTATTCCAGTATAAATTGGAAAAAAGACTTTGAGGCTGCGTTCCTGCCGAAATACGACATGAGCAACTACTACTTCCAACTGCAGGATACCATGAAGCTGGACGATGCCGGCAGCCTGACCTTTACGCCACTGGTGCGGGCGCAAAAGTCCAATATCGGCATTGAGGTCATGGACGGCGAAGGCTGGCTGTACAGCTACAACCTCGGCCTGAAGAAAAAGCTGAATGACCAGTGGACCACCTGGGCTACCTATGGCACCTATCACCGGCTGCCGAGCTGGTACGAGGTGTATGGCGACGGTGTCAACCTGGTGTCCAAATGGAAAGAATTCAACAACGCGTCTGCCTGGAGTCCATATACCTCTGCGGAACATGGGAAGAACTGGGATGTATCCGTAAACCGGAGCGGCAAACTGTTCGGTACGGACAACGACACCACTCTGACCTATTTTCATCGCAAGTCGGAAAACCTGTTAACCACCGTCTTTAATCCGTTGACCGGCGCGACCTGGTATGCCAATTACGGAGCCGGCGAGATTCAGGGTGTAGAGCTTAGCAGTAAAATGCACTGGGAAAAATTCGACTTTACGCTAAGCACCACCTGGCAGGATTCCTTAATCACCAAGGGGTACAAAGCCTATAATAATATGAGCAATTCGTCTTGGCAGGGACAGCCGTTCCCCTGGACGCCGGAGTGGGCAGTCAATGCCAGGCTGGATTACCGTTTCCCCGGCGATAAGTTCAGCGTCTTTGGCGAATACAACTGGACGGATAAGCTCAGCTGGTTTAATAATGCCGGTGAAGCCGCCTACTATGAACCCATGGGACTCTTCAACATCGGTATGAAATACAGCTTCGACAAGCAGCTCAAACTGAATGCCGGTATTAATGATGTCGCCAATAAAGGGCCCAAGCAGCTCATGCGGTATTTACAGAGCGATCTTTATGACAAGGACAATGTGGCCTATCCACAACAAGGAAGAACCTATTACATGACTGTGGAATACTCATTCTAATATTGCTCCCTGCGGCAGTCTCTTATGTACCCGCAGGGACAAAATAACGAAGGAGAGCGACTATGGAGGCTAAGCGTAAGTTGTTGATTATGAAAATGGATCTTCTCGACGATATGCGGGAAATTGATGCGATCCAGAAAGCGGTTGCGCAAAAGGCCGTAGGCTTGGTGGAAGTGAGCGTTGTCGACTGCGAACAGCCGGAGGACATCCTCGCTGCTGCTACTGCTAACAAGCCGAACTGGGTGCATATCGTCGGCCGCAGCAATGACAAAAAACTGATTTTTTCCGGCGGCAAAAACGCGGAAAGCCAGGTTGACCGCATTCGTTTGGTGAAAAACTTGCGGGAGGCAGCGCCAACTCTGACCTTGCTTACGCTGAACAGTAAGCTGAACAACCGGGATTTGGGCAATATGGGTCAGCTGTATGCCATGATTGGTATGGAAAATGGCTATAATCCCTTAGCTTCACGCCTGTTTATGCCGCGTTTTTACGTAAATATCTGTGCGGGCATGCCGTTGGCGCTTGCCGCGAAAGCCGCTATTGAAGGTATGCAGCAAGAAGTGGTTCAGCACGGCGGGATACCGTCCATGTGTTTTAGCCACACCATTGATCCGGAAACGTTTACGCTTTTACCAAGAGAAACTGTAATGAATTAGCAGCAAAAGCAAAGCGCTGTTTGCCATCAACCGTGACCAGGCCCGAGACGGCAGGGCTTGCTGCCTGGCAGCAGCCATAAGAATAACAGGCCTAGACAGTTGTCCGGGCCTGTTATTTATTCTGCCGGTTTAGGATTATGAAATGCGAATCCATCAAAAGGAGGCAGATAACCGATGAATCAGGAAAAAGGGGAAATCAGACTGGACCTTTTGCCGTTTATCGCCAGGGCGATTGCCGAAAAGCCGGCGGCCAGGCAGCAACTGGACGCTATTTATGCCGAATTTTAGCTTTATCGCCTCGGAAGATGTTAAGTATGACCTGGCGGTACTAGAGGCCGCCGACGCCATTGTTGTTCATTGGAGATTTTTGGGCCACAGTCTGTTTTACCGGACTGTGAATTATGCCGGCAAACTCAATAAAAAAATTGTCTACTTTGGCAACAGCAACGAACAACAATTGCTGCAGTCTTTATACCGGGAATGTATTTTACCAATGGAGAAAAAAAGCTAAAGGAGGTTTTTGTATGCAGGCGCATGTGATTTTGCCTGACTGCAGGGAAGTAGGGACAGGCTGGCTGCCGCCGCTGCCTGATCTGCGCGACTACACCGAACGCCATCCCAACCTGCAGGAAACCATCAAACGCCTGGGAATCGACAAAACTGCGCCTTTGCCGGATAAGGTGGATTTGCGCCGGTGGTGCAGCACGCCGGTGCCGAATCAGGGCAACCTGGGGGCCTGTACCGCCCACGCGGCGGCGGCTATTATTGAATACTTTCAGAACCGGGCCTTTGACAAGCATTTTACCGCCTCGCGGCTCTTCATCTACAAGAACGCCCGCAATCTGCAGGGGTTGACTGGTGATCAAGGCTCCTATATCCGTGAGACTATGGGGGCACTGGCGCTGTGCGGCGTACCGCCGGAAAAATACTGGCCATATACCGATAAGGTTCCTGATTTTGACAAAGAGCCGACTTCCTTTGTCTATGCGATTGCCGACAACTATGAAGCGCTGCAGTATTTCTGCCACGACCCCGCCGGCACCGATACGGCTCCGGCCGATGTTCTTAGCAGCGTAAAAAGATATCTGGCGGCCGGCGTGCCCTCCATGTTTGGCTTTTACGGCTTTGCTTCGTTTACCAATACGGATATCCCTGGCGGCATTCCCGGCCCCGGCCCAAATGAACAGGCTAGTTGGGGCCACGCGGTAGCGGCTTTTGGCTACGATGATACACTTACAATCAAAAATACCCAATATAATCAGGAAACTACGGGAGCCCTCTTATTCCGCAACTCCTGGGGCAGCACCTGGGGCGATGCCGGCTATGGCTGGCTGCCGTATGAATATGTGTTGAATAAGCTGGCGACAGATTTTTGGTCGCTTCTCAATATGGCGTGGATTGATGGGAATACTAAAGCTGAGTTAACTTAGAGTTAATCGCCTGGCCGGACAAGAGGGAGAGTGATTGTCATGGATACTGCTACTGTTTAAATACAGAGTAGCAGTGCAGGACGGCGAAATTAAAAGAATGGCACTTCAGAACCCCTATAACACTGGGTTTCTAAAGTGCCATTTTAAATATTTAAAATCCTATTCTAAGTAATTCTTATATTAAATATAATCATATCAGAATTTATGATTTGGGGGAAAAGGATATGTCTAATCACTATCTTACCAGCAATCAGGGAAAGCCTGTTACTGATGATCAGCATTCATTAACAGTAGGTGAAAGGGGGCCAATTTTACTTGAAGACATAGTTTTCCTTGAAAAGCTTTCACATTTCGACAGGGAGAGGATCCCGGAAAGAGTACTACATGCCAAAGGTGCCGGAGCTTTTGGTTTTTTTGTACCCTATAAATCAATGGCGCCATTAACCAGGGCAGTTTTTTTGCAAGATCCCGAAAAGAAAACACCTGTGTTTGTTCGGTTTTCAGTAGCAGCAGGCTCTTTGGGTAGTGCAGACACAGTACGGGACATCCGTGGATTTTCTGTAAAATTTTATACAGAAGAAGGTAATTACGATCTTGTTGGCAACCATATTCCGGTGTTTCCAATTAGAGATCCGCTGCAATTTCCGGATCTAGTTCATGCCTTAAAACCTGATCCGGTTACTAATGTCCGGGGCGGACCAATATCCAGCAGCCGCTTTTGGGATTTCATGTCGTTAAGGCCGGAGTCTATGAATTTTCTCACCTATTTATTTTCAGATATTGGAACTGTCAAAAGCTATCGAACCATTCAGGGGTTTAGCGTCAACACCTATAAGTGGGTGAATCTACGCGGGGAAGAGGTATATGTTAAATACCACTGGGAACCATGTGCAGGCGTTGAGTACATAGACAGCAAGACAGCGGCTCAACTTGCAGGCACGGACCCGGATATAGCCCGGCGGGATTTATTTGATACTATTGCCGCAGGTCATACTGTCGAATTTGAAATGCGTGTACAACTACTGAAAGGTGACGATGAATGCGATTTGCCATTTGACCCATTGGATTCTACTAATATTTGGCCGGAAGACTTATTTCCATTAATGCCGGTAGGCAGAATGGTGTTAGATAGAAATCCTGAGAATTATTTTGTTGAAGTCGAACAATCCGCCTTTGCGCCTGCAGCAATTGTGCCAGGCATTGATTTTTCTAATGATAGAATATTGCAAGGCCGTATCTTTGCCTATGGAGATACGCAAAGATACCGCATCGGCACCAATTATTTACAACTACCCACTAATATGCCTAGAGAGCCGATTGACAATAAGATGCAGGATGGGGCGATGCAATCCATGTACAGCGAAGGCGTTGCCAACTATTTACCCAATACATTAGGTGGTGGGATGCCACTGGAGGCACCTGAGATCGGTAAACCTGCACAGAATTTCGCTTCAGGTAATGTAGAGCGAAAAGAATTAACAGGCGACAATTATTATCAAGCCAGGTATAGATATCGGACCATGTCTGCAATGGAAAAGAAACGTTTGGTTGCGAATATTGTCGAGAACTTAAGTCAGGCTTATGATCCTATAAAAAAGAGAATGCTCGAACATTTCATGCGGACAGACAATGAGCTGGGTAGCAGAATAGCAAAAGGAATAAATATGACCATATAAGCAGTGAAGCTTTGGGTCAGATAACGGCAGTTTATTTCCCGAACCTTCCATCGACTGCGCAGCTTATCTTTTATATAATAGTAATAAGAACTCTCACTAGGAAGGGAAACATCATGAAACCCATATGGCGCACAATTAATATTTCAACAAACTTTCTTCAACTCTGTAAATCTTCCTTGCATAAAAGCAAAGAGATCGAAATTTCGGGGTTCGAAGTGACCCAAATTCGAATCAACAGGTGCATTCAGCCCGATTAGCATAATAATTATCTATCGCCTAAAGACCTTAATCATCCCACTTACTGACTTGTAACTGCTTTTCGTGCTGAGCAGATAGTTTATACTTGTAAGGTAGAACATTGTATAAACAGGGTACGGTGCAATTAAATATAGCTATCCCCGATAGTAAAAGT
>NZ_DATMXX010000225.1:0-9980 GCF_035561255.1 Sporomusa sp.
TTATATGACTGTTGTCAGTCATATAAAATGTTATTCCGTACTATTTATGCAAAGCGCCTGGTTTATTATGGTTGCAGTCCCCTCAAAATGATAATTTGAGGTGTTACTTGTAAGTCCATTAGGCAAATTAAATGATTGGGAACGCCAAATTTGTTAGGAGTGGTGATATGAATAAAAAAATAATAGATTAATGCCGCTACCGACTGACTGTCATCAGTCAATCAAAACTCAGAGAATACATAAATGATAAATTATCGATTGCTAAATGGCAAATAACTGCTACATTATAGTGTGTAAGCAGTGAGCAACCTATCTGGGAAGGGGAAGATTATGATTAACAGCAAACAGAAGAAAATATTATGCTCACTAATCAGTAGTGCATTACTGTTCGGAATGACCGGACTGGCTTCGGCAGAGGAGGCCGAACAGGAATATAATTTTGATGAATATGTTGTCACTGCCAACCGTATTCCTGTAAAAGCAACAGAAGTTGCCGCCAACGTTACCGTCATAACCGGCGAGACAATTGAAAAGGGCGGCTTTACACGGATATCGGATGTTTTACGCGATAATAATATCAATACAGGCTCAACCAGTTTTGGTGCATTTCCTGTCCTCAACGGTGATGACCGGGTCTTAGTACTCGTTGATGGCCGTAAAATGAATTGGCCGCACCTGATGTTTAGTGGCAACGACCATGTAGTAAATATTGATGGTATATCGGTAAAAAATATAGAACGCATAGAAATTTTACGCGGACCCGGATCATCCCTATATGGCAGTGATGCTGTCGGTGGGGTAGTTAACATTATCACCAAAAAAGCCGAAGGTAACCGTACTTCAATTGCCTCTGAGTTTGGCAATTGGGGCTTTAAGCGTTATAATCTCACCACAGAAGGCAAAACAGATGATATCAGTTATTTCTTTACCGCCGAACAAAAAAAGCGGGATAATTTCGAATATAAAGAGGCAAATACAGGAAAAAACAAAACACATGCTGCAAGTCAGCTGGACCAGGACTTAATGACTCTGCGTCTTGATAAAGAACTAGGCAACGGTAAGGATATCTCCTTGCAATGGGAGCATACAAATGATCAGACAGGCTTTGGCGCAGCCTTGATGGAGGATGGCAATGCTGCAAATCCAGAAGGGCGGCAGGATCTTACAAGCAACAATCTTGCATTAACCTACCGTTGGAACCAAGACAGCGGAGCAGGCAATTTTGTACGGGTTTATCGCAACACCTCGACCGGAACACTTTATAAATCATTGGTAAAAACAGATGGGGTTAGCCCATATAGCTATGACCTCTACGCCAATGGGGTCGAATGGCAGCAAAACTGGAAGCTAAGTGAAAAGCAGACCCTAGTGGGCGGCGCTAGCTGGCTTAAAGAGCATTTGGATGATCAAGACACTATTAACAGGGGTGTTTCCACTAAATCTGTTTTTCTGGAAAATAGCTGGCGTCTCCCCAGCAAATGGCTGCTTACCGTTGGCACCCGCTATGATGATCAAAGCATTGTTGGCGATAATACAACCTCACGCTTGTCGATAAACCGGGAAATTAACGCAACCACTAACATTTACGCCTCCTGGGGACAATATGTCCGAAACCCAACAGTTGCGCAGCTATTCAGCAATACAATCTATTGGGTCGGCAATTCGGACCTTAAGCCGGAGGAAGGCAATACGGTCACAATTGGGCTTAATACTGAACTGGGCGATGGCACAAAACTACAAACCAGCGTATACAGCAGCCATCTGAAAAATGCAATACAATGGAAATCACTCTGGCCCGATCCTGGATATTATGAAAACGTTGACCGGGAAAAAAGGCAGGGACTGGATATTACCTTAAACAAGACATTGTCGCCACAATGGGATGTGACGGCCGGCTACTCATATGCTCAAATAAAAACTACCGCCAATAGCACTAACTACTATGATGATCCCAAGAACAGTCAACCGAACGGCTATCACTTAGGGTTTAACTACAATCAGGACAAATGGGATGCGGGGCTCACACTGAGGGCAGCAACCAACCGCAGTTTAGAAAAATTCACCTCTAAATCTTATCTGACAATGGACATGACTGTTAACTATCAAATCACTCCAACTACCCGTATTTATGCAAATGCCTACAACCTAACAAATGAAGCCTATGAATTAATTGGCAATGTTTGGTATAAGCCTGGCTCTTACCCGATGGCAGGACGCAACTTCTTTATTGGCATGGAACACCGGATGTAACGGAAATTCTCTCAAGACATGCACTGCTCAGTGGCATTAGCGGGCAGTGCATGTCAGTTTTTTGAGTGATTTATGAAAAATAGTATTTTCTAAATGAAGCGTAAGGGTTAAAATGATAATGATAATCTATTTCAGTTAATCAGGTAGTACGGATTTGACAAACCAAGAATTTAGCCAGGGAGATACAAACTACATGGGACAAAGTAAAATGCACTCTTTAGCTCAACCTGACGGTATCATTCAAAAACAGCGAAATTTTGTTTTAGTGCTGACTTTTTTAGCTGCTATTGCGCTAATCTCCATATTGATTGCGGTAAGTCTGGGATCAGCGAAGATTTCAGCCAATGAGGCTTATCGTATTATCTTGTACAAGCTATTTCACTTAAATATTAATCATATTGCCGAACAGGCATCTTTGGCGCATATGGATATTATCTGGGAAATCCGTCTGCCGCGCGTGATCATGTCAGCCGTTGTCGGTGCAGGGCTGGCGGTGTGCGGGGTAGTGATGCAGGCAGCCGTGCAAAATCCCCTGGCAGAGCCTTACATCCTGGGAATATCTGCAGGAGCGTCGCTTGGTGCAACTTTTTCCATCTTGCTTGGCGGCTTAGCCGGGATGCTGTTTGGCTTAGGTACAGCCGTATGGGCTTTTATGGGTGCTTTGGGGGCCTCACTGTTTGTAATAACCTTATCCAGCATCGGTGGACGGGCCTCTACCGTAAAAATGGTGCTGGCCGGTTCGATCGCCAGTGCTTTATTTATTGCCTTTACCAATTTTATTATTTATATCTCCAGCAATGCCGAAGGTATGCGCAGTGTCACCTTCTGGACAATGGGGTCGCTGGCTGCAGCCAAGTGGGATAACCTGGCACTCCCCATAGCCGGTGTTGGGATATGCTGTATTTTTTTTCTCAGTCAGTTCCGCACCTTGAACACTTTGTTGCTGGGAGAGGAAGCAGCAATTTCTCTGGGCATTGATCTGGGTAAAGTCCGCCGGCTCTATCTGATCATCACGGCTTTAGTCACCGGGTTAATTGTTGCTGCCTGCGGTATTTTCGGTTTTGTTGGTTTAGTTGTTCCGCATGTTGTCCGGGGTGTAATCGGAGCAGATCACCGGCGTTTACTACCAGGAACGATCCTGGTAGGGTCAATTTTCCTGATTTGGGCCGATGTTCTGGCACGTACAATTTTACCAAGCGGCGAATTGCCGATCGGTATTCTTACGGCGCTGGTTGGCGCTCCTTTTTTCATGTATATACTGGTTAAGCAGTCATTTAATTTTGGCGGTCAGTAAGAAAAAGTCTGTGGATGTACATATTCCTGCTTACCAGCAATCATTGGAGGGGCTAAATGATGGACAGGCATAAATGCATAGGGATTGCTTTGAGCATCGTCTTTATATTGCTGGCTACAGCTTGCGGCTCAAATCAAACTGTGACCAGAACTTCGCCGGTTCAGACCGGTTCAACAGCATATCCTGTTACGATAACCAATTATGATTATGTTGAAAATAAAATTGACTTTACCTATCATAAAACCCCGGAAAGAGTGATTGTTACGCATCCCGGGGCCACTGAGCTTTTATTGGACCTGGGGCTGGAGTCCCGGATTTTGGCTACTATCGCCCCTTATGGAAGCCCTGCCTCCAGGATTGCCGAGAAATATAGCAGGCTCAATGTCCTGAAGGCCCCGTATATGCCATCAGAAGAGGCTTTGCTGGAATTGCAGCCTGATATGATTATCGGCTGGAGCCAACAATTTTCGCCTACCGGTATGGGCGAGGTTAAATCCTGGCAAGCCCGGAACGTAGGTACATTTATTCTGTCAAGCACACTATTAAAAACTAAGCCAACACTAGAAACCACGGTTTACAGTAATATTGAAGATATCGGCAGAATTTTTGATATTCAGCCTGTTACCGGTCCATATATTCAGAACTTCAAAACCCGTGTAGCTAAAGTTGAAAGTTTGGTCAAAGACTTACCCCGAAAAAAAACAGTCCTTATTCTGCAGGATCATTTTAATAGCACTTTTTCGCTCTATGACAGCCAGTATTTAATTAGTCACATGGTCGAACTTGCCGGTGGTATCAATCTTTGTGAAAACAAAACTTCATTTGTCGGTGCGGAAAAAGTGTTGGCTTTTGATCCGGATTTTATTATCTTTGTTTCTGTTAATAAAAACAATTTTGCCGAAGATCTTAGTAATGAGGAAGCAATAAACAGCTTACAGGCACTATCAGAGTTGAGAGGTATGCGGGCCATCCAAAATGGCAATATCATTAATCTGCCGTTTTTCACGGTAAACAACGGCGGCATCCGAACTATTGATGCCATTGAAAAGATTGCCGTCAATTTGTATCCTGATAAATTTAACTAGTGTAACTGCAGGGCAGAAACTTAGGATTCTGTCATAACCCCGCCATTTACATGCAATACCTGTCCTGAAACAAAACGTGAATCCTCAGAGGCAAGATATACATAGGTCGGTGCCAGCTCAAACGGCTGCCCCGCCCGCTTCATCGGTGTATCTGTGCCAAATGTCGCGATGTACCCAGCCGGCCAGCTAGAGGGCTGCAGCGGGGTCCAGATCGGTCCCGGGGCGACGGCATTTACACGAATTTCACGCTCAGCCAGTGAGAGTGACAACGAACGGGTAAAGCTAACAATCGCACCCTTGGTGGCCGAATAGTCGATTAGGTATTGACTACCCTCATACGCAGTTACCGATGCAGTATTAATAATTGCACTGCCGGGTGATAAATGGGGCAAAACCGCCTTGGTCATATAAAAAAATCCATATATGTTAGTTCGAAATGTATTATCCAGCTGTTCGGCGGTAATATCCATAATACTGCATTGGGGAAATTGCACCCCGTGATTATTAACAAGGATATTGATCCTGCCAAACCTATCAATGGTTTTTTCAACTACCTGACAAGAAACCTCCTCGTCCCTCAAATCACCAGCAATCGCCAAACATCTTTGCCCGATCTCTTCAATGCGATCCTTAGTGGCCTTTGCATCCCGGTGCTCATACAAATAAACAATAGTGACATCTGCACCCTCTTTCGCAAAGGCTATTGCTGCCGCCCTCCCAATTCCACTATCGCCGCCAGTAATAATTGCTACCTGTCCATCCAGTTTGCCACTACCGTGATACTCATAGTTCTCCGATATCGGAGGCGGGATCATCAGATATTCCAAACCAGGTTGAACGTCCTGATGCTGTGGTGGAAAAGAGATCGGTTGCTCTGTGCACTTTTTCTTTTTATCATAATTAGGGTATTTAGGATACATAAGATGTGCTCCTTCAACACTTTTATTTTATCTTATGCTTATTTTTAATGTTATGTAACATAATCGCTAAAAACCCTCTATAAATTATTGCAAATAATCTAAAAATGGACAAGGATAGTCCAGCCTTTTGTCAAATTATATAACAAATCAATCTATATGAATCTGGTCAATTCTCACAAAGGCAACTGTACTATCCCCCTTCTACTCTAGTAAAGTGTTGATAATTTTGGAGGTGTTGCTCATTGGACGTTGAAGTTGCCAATCGAATTATTAATTTTATTTATGATGAAACAGGCTTCTCTTCTATTGTCTGTAATGATACCGGTCAGATTATTGCAGCTAAAGTAACGTCTAGAATCGGCTCAACCCACAGCGGCTCCCAGAGAATCCTTGCAGAAAAGCTTGACCAGATTGTTATTACTACAGAGGATGAGGAAAAATCGGCTGGACGTATTAAGGCGGGTGTCAATCTGCCGGTAGATTTTCAGGGTAAACGTATCGGGTCATTTGGTATAACAGGTAATCCGGAAATCATCAAACCCGTAGTAAAAATTGCTGCCGGATTAGTGCGGATGGAGTTACAAAATAAAGAGAACAAGGATAGCCTGCGTAGCCAAGCCATCCGGGCAAGTGATTCAATAACTACAATTGCAGAAACTGTAAAAAAACTAGAGCTTGGTCAACAAGAGTTTTCAGCCACAATGCAAAAAGTGGCCGCACTTTCTGCCAAAGCCTCCACCGATGTTAATAATACCGGTGAAATTATTACTACCATTCAACAAATTGCCAGTCAGACCAATTTGTTAGGACTAAACGCTGCTATAGAATCAGCCAGAGCGGGCGAACACGGACGTGGCTTTAGTGTAGTTGCGGAAGAAGTACGCAAACTATCAGATCAAAGTAACCAGTCTGCCAAGGATATTAAAACAATGCTGCAACAATTAAAAGAATCTATGGAGGCAGTAATCAAAAACACTCAACAAACAACCACTATAACAGGCAATCAAAGCACTGCGGTCCAGTCAATCACCACCATGGTTTCAGAACTATATCATGTTTGTGCAGATCTTCGGTCGATGGCAGATGCGAAGTAACCACTATATCATAAAACCTCTTGCAGTAATATCACTGCAAGAGGTTTTGTTTTGTCTGCTTGGGGCAAGACGAGGGGACGGTGGTTGTGTCTTTTTTTATGCTGTAACCCATGCACTTCCCTGGCCTGAAACCTAGCTTCTGTAAAACCCGCATAAAGTCAAAGCGCGGACCAAATAATTGCCTATAATCGGCACCCGTTTTAGGTCTTGTTCGGTCAGTTCTTTCATTAGCAATAAAACAATTCCATACACCCCGGCCGCAACAATCATATCAACTATTATTGTTAGCATTCCACCTGCATGATGAGAAAGAATGCCGTTTACTGTATATAACGCAACCCCCATCACAGCAGTGGCCAGCATAATCTTAGCCAACCCGTTAAACTCCATACGAAATCCAGTATAGTGATAAACAAACGCTAAATTAAGTACAGCAGCCACGCCAATATCAGCATTGGTAGCCCAACCGGCCCCGAGAATACCAAGCCCGGGCAATGCAGTCAGATTCCAATTAAGTACTATTTTTACCACCGCCGCAATCCCCATGTTAACTAATGGTAAAGCGGTATGACCTATACCTTGCAAAATACTTGTTGTCACCTGATGAACACCCAGTAGATACACCCCGAAAGCCACAACCTGGACTACCGGCCCGGCCTGAGGCGCATGATACACGACAGTTGCCACTGGTATGGCCAGAATTGCCAACCCCACTGCAGCAGGAATTGTTACCAGGTTGGTTAGCCTTATGGCTGCAGCAGTCCGGTAATTAATTTGCTGCTTGTTACCCGCTGACTGCGCTTCGGCCATTGCAGGTACCAGGCTTGTGGCCAAAGCTGCCGTAACCAGTGTCGCAAGATTTACGAGCGGCACCGCCATACCTGTCAGGTATCCGAACAATTCGGTGGCTTGTTCTACTGTATAGCCAGCCTCTTCTAACCTAAGAGGTACGATAAAGAGGTCTATGTTAGATACCAAAGGCAACATGATACTTGACAGCGACACCGGCAATGCCAACCTCGTCAGGCGATATAATAGACTCACATCGCTTTCAGGCATAAAATCCTTAGCCTTGAAATTATTGTCAGGCAAAGTACGCTGTAATTTAAAGTAGTAATAAATGAGCACAACCAACCCGGCAGCTGCCCCCACACCCGCCCCCATGCTAGCACCGCCTGCTGCATATTCAATCCCCTGCGGCAACATCAACGCTGCAAAAAGCAACATAGCACCAACGCGAAATAATTGTTCAACAATCTGGGATACAGCTGTCGGCACCATTTGCTGCCAGCCTTGCAAATATCCGCGGAAGCTTGACAAGATGGTAACAAGAAAAATAGCAGGAGCCAGTGCTAAAATGGCAGGATAGGCTCTGGCATCTCTGATAATCTGGTGCTCAATCAGCCAGCCAGCGCCAAAATAGACACCCATGCTCAAGAATAGCCCCGAAATGGCCAGTATTGTCAGGGATAAGTAAAAAACACGATTAGCCCCCCGGAAATCCCGGAGGGCTGCCTTTTCGGCTATAATAATTGAAATAGCTACTGGAAGACCGGCTGAAGACAAGCTAAGAGCAAGAAGATAAATCGGAAAAGCCATCTGATACAGACCGATTCCCTCTCCACCTAAAACCCGGGAAAGAATAATCCAGTTTAATGATCCTATGACTTTTACAATCACTCCGGCTACCGCCAACGCCAGCGTTCCTTTTAAGAGGGAGCTGGTACCATTACTTTTCTTTTGAATAACCATATTCCTTATTATACATCCTCCGCTAACAAACCATAACCACTTTATTATGAATTATTAATACTCTAAAGCATGTTGTAGCAGTACTGGTTGCCACACAGTCTGATTACTGACTGCTCCAAGCCTGTCTTTAGTCAATACCTGAATAAAAAAATACTCCGGTAACCCTTGTTGGGGGTAAGGAATTTTTATGATTACATCATCTTGAAACCGAATGATATTATCCGGCAGTAAATTCGTAGCTACCGCGCTGAAATAAAATTGTTTCTTTTCCCGCTGGAGCTTGTTCTGCCGGACACTGAACTCCACAATTGACACATCATATCTCACATGCGTTGTAGCAAAATCCGGGATCTTAAACCGCAGCCATATGGTCTTATCCTGCAGAGCACCCTTTATATCTATAATATTTGCAGTATGCTCCAGTACGCCAATCGGATTAACCCCTCGTGCTGTAATTAAAATTGGCTCCTTATTTCGCCATGCATTTAAGTCAGATAGCTCGACCGCTGTTACCTCCTGCTTAACGACCGGAATCAGAACCTCTTCAAACAACTCATTTTTCCTAATGAAACTATTCAGCAGGCTTGACATAATTGGAACCCGCAGTTGGCTTACATATGCTTTGACAGATTGCTCTTTAATATATTCAGTGCCAGCGTCTATTACGTATGTCTTCCATTGATTATAAGCGCTTTGCAATGGTCTTGGCGGCAGCAGCACTTCCTCAGTTCTGTATCCATGAGGTATTGGAAAATCACCACGATGAACCAAATAAGTATATAATGCAGGTTTGGGTGATATTCCACTGTCAATAAACCGGACAAAAGCAGCAGCTACAAAAGCCCAGGTTGCAGAATGATCTTGATGCTCGTCAGCAGGATGGGGTGATAAGATCAGGGTTGGTTTGAAATCACGAATAACCTGACCGAGGTTGTCTAACACGGCTTCTCCGGCATATGGGGCATTTTGCTGATAGCTGTTCGTATAAGGGGAATGATCACTGTAGGTATATCTGGATCTGTAGGGCTGACTACTATCCCAGTTATCCGCCCACAAGGCCCTAAGACCCCGGTCAGGGTACCCCAGAAACTCAAGCTGATTCTCCAGCAAACCCAGACAGAGTAAGGCGTGATAGGTTTCAGCCTGTCGATCATATCCAGATTGAATGTAGTCTGAGCTAGTAAGAAACAGCCGGTGAAATTGTTCCTTTACAGCAAGAGTAAAGCCATCACCATTGGTCATGACAACGACCTTAACCTGACCACCACCAGCAAGTACATCGTGCATAATACCCGCACACCCGAGGGTTTCATCATCACAATGAGGCGCAATGACAAGCAGTCTGGTCTCACTGAGTACAATTGGTAATGCCGGCAGCCGTATGTCAGCCTTAGGTTTCTCCTGATAGTAAAAATATAATGAAATAATACCGAATGCAATCAGCACAAAACATATACCTGCTGCCAGCAACTTACAGATATATCGAAGAATCATTATACTCTCCTTTCTAATAAAATTGAATTATCTTTTATTCCCTTACATATATTTAGCAATGTGAGGTGAATACCATGAGAATATTATACAT
>NZ_DATMXX010000226.1:0-34278 GCF_035561255.1 Sporomusa sp.
GGGTGCGAGCTACCGGCGTACTTATAGCCAGTTACCTTGACAATTGTCAGTATATATTTTAAAATTATCTTAAAATCAAGATAGTTTTACCGACAATTTACCAGGGAGGAAGCATGAGCCTGAGAAGTGATGAGCAGACGCTGGCACTAAAACTATTTACAGTTCTGGCCCGCACGCATAATACCCTGATGGAGATCGACCGGCGTGATATCAGGCGATATGGCCTGAATCAGACGGAGTTTGCGGTACTTGAACTCTTATATCACAAAGGGGCTCACCCGCTGCAGCAGATCGGTGAAAAAATCCTGATTACCAGCGGCAGCATCACTTATGTTATCAACAAGCTGGAGCAGAAAGGCCTGCTGGAGCGCAAGCCCTGCGAGGAAGACCGGCGGGTTATCTACGCCGCGTTAACCGAAGAGGGGCGCAGTCTCATAGACGCGATATTTCCCCGGCATGCGCAAACGCTGACGCAAGCCTTACGCGGACTGACACCCGAGGAAATGCGGCTTGCCATTGAACTGGTAAAGAAAATCGGGTTATATGCGCAGCAAAACTCATAGGCAGTGAATACACGGGTGTAATTTTAAAAAATATATAGTAGGAGGCAAGGATGATGATGCTAAGAAATTGGGACAAACACAGGGATATCGGGATATTGTTGTTGCGGGTGGGCATTGGCTTAATGTTTGTTTTTCATGGCTGGCCTAAAATCTCCGGGGGTGTTGAGACCTGGGCTAAGCTCGGGACGGCGATGCAGCACCTGGGGCTTGGCTTCGCGCCGGTTTTCTGGGGCTTTATGGCGGCCGCTACTGAATTCTTCGGAGGAATGCTCATTGCTGCCGGCTTACTGACCCGCCTGGCCGCCATGGCCTTAACCTTTAACATGTTTGTTGCGGTAGTGCTTAAGTTTAGTACCGGAGCTGGTCTGGCTGGAGCCTCGCAGGCCCTTGAAGTTGGTTTCGTATTCCTAAGCCTGATTTTTATCGGAGCAGGCCGGTATAGTGTTGACGGATATTGCCAGGAGAGACATATGCCTCCGTTAACCCGGTCTGTAAAGTAGAGAGGATGAGCGCTATCAATACCATCAGAACAATACGCAAGATTGTGACCGGCTCGGCGCAGGTTGACGGGGCGGGGGTAAAGCTGGTCCGGGTGATTGGACGAAACGATACGCAGGAGTTTGATCCGTTTCTGATGCTGGATGCCTTTGACTCCCGCAACCCTGACGACTATACCAAAGGATTTCCGTGGCATCCGCACCGGGGCATTGAAACAGTGACCTATCTGATTAGCGGCGATATTGAGCATAGTGACAGTCTGGGCAACAAGGGCAGCATCCTGGATGGCTGCTGCCAGTGGATGACCGCAGGCAGCGGTATCCTCCACCAGGAAATGCCGCAGTCTTCGGAGCGGATGCTGGGGGTTCAGCTGTGGCTGAATCTGCCCCGCAGCGACAAGATGACTCAACCGCAGTATCGCGACATCTCCGCTGCGATGATCCCCAGGGTGCAGGAGCAGGGGGCTGTTGTCGGGGTAATTGCCGGTCACTACGGCCAGGCGACAGGCGCGACCCAGGGCGATTATGTGAAAACACTGTTTCTTGATGTGGCGCTGGAACCAGACAGCGAGTGGCAGCTGCCAACCACGCAGGAGGCTACGCTGTTTATCTACATCGTGGCCGGGGCCGGCTATTTTGCTAACGATACGCAGAATGTGATTGCCAGCCACCAGGCAGTACTTTTTGAGCAGGGAGAACAGTTTGTCGCCAGGGCGGCAGGGCAGGGCCTCCGGTTCCTCTTGTTTTCCGGACAGCCTCTGGGCGAGCCGATTGCCTGGGGCGGGCCGATTGTCATGAACACACGCGAGGAATTGCAGCAGGCTTTCCGGGATATTGAGGACGGGACCTTTATCAGAAAATAGTGCATTATCTGAAGAAAGCAATCTCCAGTGACTGGGGATTGCTTTCTGTTTTTTTTATACTATAATGAAATCATTGATCCCTGTTGCGGAGTGTGGGCAGGTATAAAAGGGAGCGGTCAGTTGTGACGGTGAAGTTATTCTATTTTGCTTTTGATTTTATTTTACCACTTGTTGTGGGTTACTATCTGCACAGCAAAAACCTGTTGAGCGAAAAAGCCTGTGACCGGATTATCATGATTAATATTACGGTGTTTTGTACCGTGTTGTCGCTGCTCAGTATTTGGGTAGTGCCGCTGCAGACCGGTGTTCTGCTCTGGCTGCCGGTCTTTGGGATTATTCTGAGTTTTGTGCCGGCACTTGTGGCTTATCTGCACAAAAAATATGAAGACGGCCCGGAAAAGGCTAGTTATCTGGCCTCGGCGATGTTGTCCAATACCGGGACCCTTGGCGGGCTGTGTACGTTTTTTCTCTTTGGCGAACCGGGTTTTGCCTATATCCAGATCATTGCCCTGGCCCAGAATCTGCTCTTTCTGTTATTCTGCTTTCCGCTGGCGCATTATTATCAGCAGCTGTTTCAAAACAGCAAGGCTGCCGGCAAACTGAGTTATACCGCCTTGTTTTTTAACCGCAAGCAGCTGCCTGTGGCCGGATTGGCGGTTGGCGCGCTGTTGTCGGCCACTGCTGTGCCCAGGCCGGAGGTGCTGGGGGATGTTTTTCAGGTTCTGATCCATGTGTCGGCCTGGACGGCGCTCATCCCGGCCGGTTACTCGATTCATTTTTCCACCATGAGAAAGTACTGCGGCTGCTGCATCAAAAGCCTTGTGCCGATCAAGTTCATTGTTTCGCCGCTGGTGGCTATTGTGCTGGCATATCCGCTGTTTAGTGATCCCGTTATTTTCGGCTCAATCCTGATTGCGGCCAGCGGGCCGACCGGCATTAATGCCATTGTGCTGGCGCGCCTGTATAATCTGGATCTGGACCTGGCCGGGGCGGCGTTTTTCCTGACAACCGCCGTTTTCCTTGGTGCCGTGTACCCCATCCTGTTCTTATGGCTGCATGTTTAATAAAAACCGTATCAGAGCTTTTGGCCTGATACGGTTTTTTTATATTCTACTATTTCTTGGTACGGTTTTGCTTTACGGAACGCAGGTGTAAATGAGGTTTGCCAAATAAGAGTGTCCGGTGTTTCGCTTTTAATTTATTAATGATCCTGCCGTCGGTGCTGCGAAGCGCTTTTCTGGTTTTATCCAGGGTATCTGCCAGGCAGCAGGCATATTTGATATATTGCTTCAGTTTCTCGCTCATCCGGCGCAGCCTTGGAATATGGGGGGCCAGTTCAATTTCCTGTAAACTGACTATCTGCCGGAAAACATAAAACTTCCACATTTCGATCGCAATAATAACAGGCAGGATAACGATCATTAGCGTAGTTATAATTTTTAATGTTAAAGGGCTGGCGGAAGAATTATAAATATCCAGGCTCCAGCGGGGGTCAAGGCTGGACACGATGATCCGGGGATACAAGCCGGTAAAGAGGGTGGCAGTCTGGGCGATAATCGCAAGGCAAATGAGACCAAGACTCTGGCGATATTGTTCCCGTCCCAGATACTGGCCGCTGAAAAACAGGCAGCCAATTGTTGCTACAGCCAGTACAAAGACCAGACCTTTATGACCAGCAGTTGTTGAGGCGACGGTTAGGATGGCAAGGCAAACAATTGTCAGCAGGGTATATTTGATTGTGGCCAGGCTTGTTTGCTGCATACGCTGGGCCAGGCTGGATTCCAGTTTCAAAGCAAGATAGATCATTCCCTGGGATAAGAACAAGAGAATATAGGTGAGGCCGCTTACCAGGGAATACATGCTGATCAAGGCAAAGAAGCCGCCGCTGTATTGCTTGTCCCCGGCAATGGGTAAGCCGCCCAGCATACTGCCTAACGTAATACCCCATAGCAGCGCCGGAACCAGGCTTCCCCCGAAAATCGACCAGTAACAAAAGCGGCGCCAGGCTGGAGAATCATCTTTATTGTGGAGTTCAATGGCCAGCCCCCGCAGCACCAGGGCCACAAGAATAATAAACAGCGCGAGATATAACCCGCTGAACAGTGTGGCGTACACATGGGGAAACCCGGCAAATAATACGCCTGCCGCAACAATTATCCATACCTGGCTGCCTTCCCAGACAGGAGCAATTGTTTTGATGATTGCCTGCCGTTCGACAGCTGTTTTGCCGGCAAAGGGCAGCAGCATGCCGACGCCAAAATCAAGGCCGTCTAATACGAGAAAGCCGGTAAATAAGACCCAGAATAAGAGGAAGCAGAGTGTGTTTAGATCCATGCAGCACCTTTCAAAAATATCGCTAAGGTTATGAGTCAGGCCCGGCGACAATTACTTTTCGCATGAAATATATTGCCGTAGCGGTCATGGCCAGATAAATGACCGTATAACCGGCAAGGGTGAGTCCGATGTTTACCAGGGGGACAACCTTCGAGATACCCTGTTCTGTTCGTAACAGGGTATACACAATCCAGGGCTGACGGCCTACCTCGGTAATAATCCAGCCTGCGGTATGGGCGATATAGGGTAACGGGATGCTCCACATGATGGTCCGGAGCAGGAACGGGCTTGCTTCCAGCCTTTGTGTCCGCCAGTACCAATACACTACAAGCAGCAGCACCACCAGGTAGATACTGATAAAGAGCATAATCCTGAAACTCCAGAATAACAGGGCAACCGGCGGTATATACTCGTCCGGGCCATAGGTGGCTGTAAAGCTGTCTTGCAGGTCTTTCATACCCTGCACCCGGGTATCTAAGTGGTTGCCAGCCATTATGGACAACAGGCCCGGCACTGATATCTCATAGGAATTCCTGTTATTTGGCTTGTCGATCAGGGCCACAACCGTGAAAGGAGCCCGGTCGGAGGTTTCCCATAAAGCCTCCATCGCCGCGCGTTTCATTGGCTGGGATTTCCCCAGATATTGCGTATAAATATGGCCTGTGCCAATGACCAGCGCAGTGGCAATTGCCGCACAGATAAAGCCCATTCTAAAGGAAAGTCTAAATAGACCGGTATACCGCTTGTGCAGCAGATAATAGGAACTGACTGCGAGCATAAAGAAACCTGCAGTCAACAGCCCGGACAGGACTGTGTGAGAATACTGGTAGAAAACATAGGGATTTGTGACAACCGCTATAAAATCAAGCAGCTCCAGGCGGTCACCGGCAAGTAGATACCCCACAGGGCGCTGCATGAAGGCGTTGGCTGTCAGAATCCAGAAAGCCGAAAGATTGGCCGACACAGCCACCAGCCAGATGGCTGCCAGGTGAAGCCGCTTGGGCAGTTGGTCCCAGCCATAGACCCAGAGGCCGATGAAGGTGGATTCCACAAAAAATGCAGTCAGCGTTTCGATGGCTAACGGAACGCCAAATACATCACCCACAAACCGGGAATATTCGGACCAGTTCATGCCAAATTCAAATTCCTGGATAATCCCGGTGAGGATACCTACTGAATAATTGATCAGAAAGAGTTTGCCCCAGAATTTTGCCATCACTTTATAGTTGTTGTTGCCGGAGCGAACATACATTGTTTCCATCAAGGCAATCAGTAAGACTAATCCGAGGGTGAGTGATAAAAACCAGAAGTGATATGTCAATGTTGTCGAGAATTGTAATCGTGCTAAAAGTAGCTTATCCATTGGTATCCTCATAACCGCTGCAATCGTGGTTATGTTATTATCTCCTGTTTTGGAGAAGGTTAGTCCTGTAAAAAGGGGATGAGTCTAATCGCCATTGCGGTAACTATTTATATTGACGCAGGCGTCTGGAATCTGTAAAATAATAGTTAGCCGACAAATAGTTAGTCGTAAAACTGTTTCGGGAGGAATTTCGTTGGAATACAATCCGGATGGACTTAAATGGCTGTTCCGTGCATTTGACCGGATGCACCACAATTGCCTGAAGGCTGAATTAAAAAAACGGGGGCTGCGGGAAGCAAGCCACCCGGTGATTTTATTTGCATTGAAGCACGAAATAAAAGATATGCTGGCATCACAGAAGGAGATTGCTGATGCAATCGGGATCAGTCCGCCGACTGCGGCGATTTCAATTAAGCGTATGGAAAAAGCCGGACTGCTTTGCAAAATTCCGGATGAACAGGATACCCGGCGGAAGCTGATCACGCTTACGGAAAAAGGAATACAGCTTATCAACGAGTGTGAGCTGGCGTTTGAAAAAGTAGACCAGGGTATGCTCACCGGCTTTACAGCGGCTGAAATTGAGCAATTAAAAATGTTCTACCTCCGGATGATTAATAATCTTGAGACAATGGGTGCACAGCCGCCGGCCCAGTTAAAAAGGAGCATATAGAATGCAGACTACTAACGATACAGACAATAGGCAGCAAGGTTTGCAGCCGCAGAGCTATCTTGGCAACAAAGGACTTGTTGCTCTGTTAGGGTTGCTCAGCGCTTTTGTACCGCTTTCGACCGACATTTATCTGCCGGCGTTGCCCACCATCGCAAATTACTTCCAGGTGCATCAGTCGCTTGCCAACCTGACCTTACTCCTGTTTTTTATTTCTTTCGGTATCGGTACTTTGTTCTGGGGGCCTATGAGCGATAAGTACGGACGGAAACCGGTGTTGCTGGCCGGTCTTATTATTTATACGGCAGCAAGTGTTTTTTGCGCTGTTTCGTTGACTATCAACCAGCTGATCCTGTCCCGGGCCTTGCAGGCATTTGGCGGGAGTGCCGCCACTGCTGTCGCGACGGCAATCGTGAAGGATGTTTATAGCGGCAGAAAACGCGAATCTGTTTTGGGACTGGTGCAGTCGATGGTGGTGATTTGCCCGGCTGTTGCCCCTGTTATCGGTGCATTTTTGTTGATGTTTACCTCCTGGAAAGGCGTTTTCCTGGTGCAGGCAGCCATCGGGCTGGTGGCGGTGGCCGGTGCGGTTGCTTTGCAGGAAACTTTGGCTGAAAAAAGCACAGGTACGGTGATCCACACGATCGGCAGACTGGGTGCGGTACTCAAAAACCCCCGCTTTACTTCTCTGTTGATTGTTTTTTCGCTGCCCGGCATAGCCGCGTTGTCATTTATTGCCGGTTCAACCTATATCTATCAAAATTCGTTTGGCCTCAGTAGTCAGGTGTACAGCTACTACTTTGCCTTCAATGCCATCGGCATGCTGCTTGGCCCCTTGCTGTACTTGCGTTTGTCCATGTATTTCAAGCGGAATATGATGATTAACTCAGGGTTTGTAGTTATGATACTGAGTGGCCTGCTGATTTGTCTCTTTGGTGATTACAGCCCGTGGTTATTTGCTGTTGTTTTATTGCCGGCAACGATTATCACCAGTGCTTTGCGCCCGCCAAGTACTTATCTGATGATGGAACAACAAAACGGCGACACCGGATCAGTGTCGTCGCTAATCAATTGTTTTGGTATTGCCCTCGGCAGTATCGGGATACTGATTGTTTCTTTTGACTGGAGTAATCTGATGGCTGTTGTTGGGGCCTTGCACCTCATTCTTGGCCTGGTATGCGGCGGGGCATGGCTATATATATCGCGGCAGGATTTTTTAAACCAGGCTTGTGAAGAGGCCGTGGAAGAAGAAGGAGAAGCCTTAATTGCAAATGATTAGTCACAAAATGAGGAAGCAACCCTCCTATGCAGGAACGGTTGCTTCCTTGTTTTTGTGAAAGGCAATACGGGGGTTGCGTGCTTTAACCGACCGGCTGCCCGGCGCCAATCTCGGCAACGCTCTTGGTTGCGAACCTGACGCCCATAGCGTAGGCTTTTTCGCAGTCCTGGGGAAAGACCTCCTCGCGGCGTTGCTTTTTGGCTGCTGCATCAAATGCCGTTACCACGTACTTATCATAATCGCTAAACTGGTAAGTATCTGTGACATACAACGATTCGGTGGCTCCGAAAGTTCTGGCAAAAGCCTTTTCGGTTGTCGGGAGAATAATATCATAGCCCCATTCGTGCAGCATTTCTTCTTTGATATTCATTGTGTAGATAAAACCTACCGGTTTTTTCTTCTCAATAAGGGATGAGTAATTTTTATCATAGACCAGATATTGAAAGGCCATGCGCTCCATGAGTGATCTCATCTCACCGGTGACATTGCCAAGGTAAATCGGCGATCCCAGGAAAACGGCATCCGCGTTGGCGATCTTTTCCAGCACTGGCGTCAGATCATCCTGATAAGCACATTTGCCATAACTTTTCCCGTCTTTTAATTTACAGGCAAAGCAACTGATACACCCCTTGTAGCTGAGGTCATACAGATGGATGAGTTCAGTGGCAGCTCCCTGTGCGGCTGCCCCCTCCAGCGCCTTGTTCAAGAGTGTCGCTGTGTTCCAGCTTTTTCGGGGACTGCCGTTGATGGCTAACACATTCATTGAAAATACCTCCTTTAATATTTGAATTTTACTTCCTGATATGTATTATATATTGTTATGGGATATGAGTTAAGTATGAACATATTTGTTATATACTAACCTTAAAGTAAGTAAAGGGGTTATTTTATGCATGATTTTGAAAAAATCTTATGTATCAATGGGGAGACCAGCACCGGGAGTTGCAGAGCTGCTACAACAGGAAATCTGTCGATAAAAATTTCGATTTATCACCTTTGACAATATCGGTAATTAATTGCTTATTGGCCGGTGTCATTTTGGCAGCCACCATCGTCCGGATCGAGAATACCCGCAACGCGTCGGTGACAGACAATGTGCCTTCGGCTGAATCCTTTCTGCCGGTAAAGGGAAAACGGTCCGGGCCGCGCTGGCACTGACTGTTGATGTTCACCCGGCAGACCTGATTCACCAGTGGATCAATGAGGCTGGCCATCAGATCCGCGTCTGTTCCGAAGATACTGACCTGCTGGCCATAATTGGAGTCAATGATATATTGTATGGGTTCACGGATATCATCATACCCGGCAATCGGTACCACCGGTCCGAACTGTTCTTCGGTGTACACCCGCATTTTTTCATTAACCGGATATAATACCGCAGGCTTGAACAGCGACCCGGAGCTGGTGCCGCCATCCGGATTGATTACTGTTGCGCCATGGTTAACGGCGTCTTCAATGAGTTCCTGCAGATACCTGCTTTTATTCGGTTCAGGCAGCGGCGTAATTTTGACCCCGGGTTCCCACGGCATACCTAGCTTGAGGCTGCTGACTTTGTCGGAGAAGCGTTTAAGGAATTCATCAATAATCCGGTTATGCACAAACAGGATTTTTAGCGCTGTACAACGCTGGCCATTATAGGAGAGTGAACCGGCGATTGTTTCCTCCACAACCTGGTCAAGCGCCGCGTCGGCCAGCACAATGGCGGCGTTTTTAGCCTCCAATCCCAAAACACTGCGCAACCGGTGCGGTTTGGGGTGCTGCTGCTTGAGGGTATCGGCCACCGTGCTTGAGCCGATAAAGGCCAGTGTGTTGATTTTTCCTGAACGCATGACCGGTCCAACCACTTTTTGCCCGGACCCGTAGACGGTGTTGACAACACCGGGAGGAAAAGCATCCCGGAAGGCTTCAAGCAGTGGCGAATGCAGCAATACTCCCAGCTTGGGCGGCTTGAAAACCACGGTATTCCCCATAACCAGGGCCGGGATCAGTGTGGTAAAGGTCTCGTTCAGCGGGTAATTATAGGGCCCCATGCATAATACCACGCCCAGCGGGGCGCGCCTGACCTGGGCCAGAATGCCCTCCTCAATGGTAAAACGGGAAGATTCCCGGTCCAGGACCTTGAGTGCCTCCAGGGTATCGCGGATGTATTCTACCGTCCGGTCAAATTCTTTTTCCGAGTCAGGCAGTGTTTTCCCAATCTCCCACATGAGCAGCTTTACAACCTCTTCCCGCTTAGCAATCATATTGCGGGCAAAAAGCTCCAGATGGCGGATTCTTTTTTCCACAGACATCGTGGGCCACAGTCCGCCGCCATTATCGTAGGCTCTTTCCGCAGCGTCCAGGGCCTCCAGGGCTTCTTTCTCAGTCAGGACAGGATAACAGCCAAGAACAACCGACTGAAGAGTTCCATCTTTCAGTACCTGTATTGGTGAAATTACTTGCTGGCACGGCCCTTCCCACCGCCTGATCTCGCCATTAATCAAATACTCTTGCTGCTGGATAGGCTGCTTAATCCGGTATTGCTCAGGGATATCGACTTCGCAGGGAAACAGGCTGTTAGTTTGTTCATTTTGCCCCAAAATTTCACTCTCCTTAAAGTAGGTAATTGTCTATATTAGATAAGTACTTCGATTATAATTTCCACTTTCCTCCAAAATTAATAGCACTCACGGTGGGAATTGGCAGCCGGAGCATAAATTTTTACTGATAAGTTTTTACAGCTGGAATTTGACTGAATACTTGCAACAGTGGAAATTAGATGCCATTATATCCATTAACCGGTAATTGCCGGGTGTTAGCTGCGGGAGTATACTGACGGTGGGAGGTGGCAGTATGCTCCAAGTCCAAGAGGTGGCTGACGGCCTCGCTCACCTGGCCGAATCAATCTGTGACAAGTGTCTGATGAGCGAAACCTGCGGCGATATACCGATGTGCGGCGATATTCAATTACTGAAGCAGGCGGAAGAATTACTTAAGATGCACCCTTGAGGTGCATTTTTGTGTCTCTGCAGCCCCAGCTTAGCGGTGAAGACGGTAAGCCGGTGGTTGTTATCAGCAAGCGGATCATCATGCCGCTGGAGGGCTTTGTCCAGTCATTGGCGATTCAGGAGGATATCGTTACATATATCAACCCAACACTGATGCAAAGTCTTATCGGCTGGGGCTGTCAATATTCTAATTTGATCGACAAAGTTCGACATAAATTACAAAATTATCCTTGACAGTAATTTTATTCCAATGTATACTGGAAAAGTAGACGGTTAGCACTCTCCATCGACGAGTGCTAATAGCAAGACCCGGATAGATCGGTCAGAAGATAAATAAGGGGGACAAGTATATGGAAAAACGCAATCTATACATAGAAAAGATTGAGGCCAATCTGGCCCAGTACAATGCAAAGCTAGTGGAGATGAGGGCTAAAGCGGCTGAGGTGCAGGCCGACATGAAATTAGAATACCTCAATCAGATAGAGAAGGTCGAAAAGATGCGTGATGATGTTAAGGACAAGCATAATCAACTCAAACAGGCCAGTGAGAGTGCCTGGGAAGATGTAAAATCAGGGACTGAAAAGGCGTGGAATGAGCTGACTGAGGCTGTTGATAAAGCCACTCACCGGTTTAAATAACTCAACAAACCAGGCTGGTTTGTTGGACAGGCTTGGCACCCGGATGCTGCAATATACATGGAATTTATAATAAAGTTAAAAATATTAGGGGGTTTTCCTGTTGAAAAAAATTATATTTGCTGTAATGCTTCTTATTGTAACTAGTGTGGGCATCGTTTTTGCCGCTCCGATAAATAACCTGGACAGAGGTCAGACTGCGGTCGGTTTTGTGAGAGATGATTTCTATGTTGAACATAAACTTACTAATGCGCTTACTGTAGGGCTGCAAGATGACGATATCTATGGACAGTTTAACCTTAGGGGTAATTACCGGGCTATTATTGGCAGCCGGGATTACGATTCTGATTCGCACTTTTATGGCGGTGTCGCAGTCACCACTGCCCTGGCGCCTGCTCTTGATGGCTACGCCTCGGTGATTGCCGGCAGCAGCTTTGCAGAATTTCAGGTTGGGGCCAACTACAGCCTTACCCATAATTTTGATCTTAATGTCAACTACTGCTCGTTCAGACCGGACGAAGGCCGCAATAAAAACCGAGTTGGGATAGGCGCAACCTTAAAGTTCTAAAACTTAAGCCCAAAATGATGAGAACCCGCGAGATTTCGCGGGTTCTTTGCTAATCAATTTCTCCATCGACCATGACGATTTCCGGGTGGGCAGAAACAATCAGCGGGTCTTCACTCCATACGACCAGATCGGCGTCCATGCCGGGAGCCAGGCTGCCGATACGGTCATCAACGCCCAGAATCTTTGCAGCGTCGCAGGTGATCATTTTCAGCGCCTGATGGGCCGGGAGGCCGTACCGGGTCGACAGGCCGGCATAGAGCGACAGAAAACAGCTGGGTGTTACCGGGTGATCGCTCATCATGGTAAAGGCTACGCCATGCCGGTATAACAGGGCAGGTGATTCCATGGTTTTATCTTTTAGCTCCACTTTTGATCTGGTGGATAATGTTGGCCCCAGGATTACAGGGATCTCTTCGGCTGCCAGCAGGTCGGCCACAAGATAAGCCTCGGTGCCATGCTCGATAATGATTTCAACATCAAACTCCCGGGCGATCCGTATTGCTGTAATAATATCATCGGCCCGGTGAGCGTGGGCCCGGAGCGGCATCTCCTTGCGCAATACCCTGGCGATTGCTTCCATGCCCATATCATATTTAAAATCTTTTTCGCCCTGTTGCAGCAGGTACTGGCGGGCCTTCCAGAAAGCCTCCCTGATTAGGGCGGCGGTTGCCATACGTGAGACAGGCATCTTTTTGCGGTCTGCCCCGTAAACCCGTTTAGGGTTTTCACCAAAGGCAATTTTTAGCCCGGCATACCGCTGGAGCAGCATCTGCTCTACGGTGGCTTTGGGCGCGGTTTTAAGGAGCACGCATTGGCCGCCTATCGGATTGGCGCTGCCGGGAGCGATCATAACAGTTGTTACGCCCCCCTGGTAGGCTTCCAGCAGGCCGAGGTCAGCGGGGTTAATGGCATCAAGGGCATGCAGGCCGGGGGTAACCGGTTCGCTGCGTTCGTTGACATCAGAACCGGCCCAGCCCATACCTTCGCTTTCGATACCTAAATGGGTGTGGGCGTCAATGAGTCCCGGGGTTATGATCTTGCCGGTTACATCGATGACCCGGCAGCCTGGCGGGATGTCGATATTCTTGCCAACGGCCCATATTTTACTGTTGCGCACCAGCACTGTGCCGCGTTCCAGGTTTTTACCGCACATTGTCAGGATTGTTCCACCTGTTAATGCAATCATTTTTTTCCCTCCTATCAGTATATGAACTGTAATCAGCAGATGATCACTCAGTTTTGCTCTAACTCTTTGCTGTGTGCCCGCCGATTTGGGCGTCCCTGTATTCAGACAGGGGCTCTTTAACATATATTACTCATGCTGGTAAGAGTTTCCTGCATAATTTTTTCCTGCTGACTCCGGTTAATGATTGCCGGAAACAAAGATTGCAAATAAAAATAAACTTGCAATCGCAGAGCAGTATACTATATAATGAACCCAGAGGTGAGGGTAAATGGAAGTTAATCTCAAAAGAACGATTACCGGACTGGAACATCAAAAGCTGGTAAGTGCTGCTCTTTGCCCGGACGGACAAATAACCCGGCCTAATCAACTTGTTAAAACAGGCAGTATCATTGGTCGCCGGGATTCACTCACAGAATTGCAGCAAAAAATACTGACTGCCGCGATCGCCTTAAGCTATGAAAGCAGGCCGAATAAACCTGATCACGCTGCTTATATGATGCACTTTAACGATTTTGTTAAAATCTGTGGTGATTCATCGCAAAATGACATGTATGCTTATATAGTCAATGAGATTGAAAAAATATCCAAAAAAGGCCTGTGGCTGTATGATGAGCAGACTGAAACATTGATCCGGACCCAGTGGTTTCAAGCGATTGAATATCGTGGCAAGGAGATTCTTTTTCAGTTTACTGAGCGCGTGATGTCTTTAATTGCTGCTATTGACCCCGGCGATATTGAGTATCAGTTAGTAAAAGGAATTCAATATAAAGGTAAACATACGCTGGCTGTTTTTGAAATTCTCTGGTCCTGGAAATCTGCCGGTGTGGTAGAATACAGTATTGCTGAGATGATGCGGCAATTATCTCTGGAACACACACGCTATTCCTATGGCCAGCTGCGGCTTAGGGTTATTGAACCGTCAATACAGGAAATTTATGAATGGGATGACGCTATTTTTGTGCGTTTTGGACCAACATTTTCCGGGCGCAGAGTGGAAGGTATCTGGTTTGAAGTGATAACCGGGGAAAAGGCCAGGGAGTTGCGAAAAAATGAACCGGAATTTAAATTCTCGTCACCGGAGCAAAAGCATGGACAAATAAAATAAAAGTAAAAGATATCAATTGCAAATTAAATATTAGTTGCAATTGATGGAAAATTGCCATATAATGTAGATAGAACGAAAGCATAGCGAGATAATAACAGCATTTTATCTCGCTTTTTTTTACTCATATCAATTGCAGTGTGTAATTGGATTGCAATCGATGCGCAATGGCAGCAGCTGGTAATAGTATTTAATTACCTCAAAAGGTGATTTTTAATAGGGAGGATGTGGCATTCATGAAAAGTTTCGGTGAGTATGTGGGCAAGTTCGGCGACGCGGTGTTAAAAGATAATGTCCGGTGTCTCCAAATGAATATGGGGTATGTCTGCAATCTAAGCTGCAGGCACTGTCATGTGGAGGCCGGTCCTGACCGGCGGGAAATGATGAGTATGACAGTGGTTAAAGACTGTCTGCGCTTTATTGAAAGCGCAGATATAAATGTTATCGATATTACCGGCGGCGCCCCGGAAATGAATCCTAATTTACGTGGTCTGATTCGTGGCTTGCGCAAATTGAAACCGGCGGCAAGTATCTTATTGCGGAGTAATCTAACGATTTTGAATGAGCCTAAGTATGCTAAATTACCGGGGTTCCTGCAGGAAAATAATGTAGACATCATTTCATCTATGCCCTGTTATCTGGAAGAGAATGTGGAGTTTCAGCGTGGCAAGGGGGTCTACAGTCAAAACATTAAGATGCTGCAGAAGCTGAATCGTTTGGGCTATGGGGGGACAGGTCCCAAGCTGCATTTAGTTTATAATCCTGGCGGGAACTTTTTACCTGCCCCCCAAAATGAGTTGGATTTTGCCTATAAAGAAAGCCTTGGTGAACGATTCGGGATTGTGTTTAACAATCTGTATACGATTACCAATGCCCCCATTGGCCGGTTCCGGGCCGACCTGGAAAAAAAAGGGCTGCTGGAGGGCTATATGAACCTGCTGGCCGACAATTTCAATCCGGCTAATTTGTCCAGGGTGATGTGCCGGAATTTGCTTAATGTTGACTGGCAAGGCCGTGTTTACGACTGCGATTTTAACCAGGTATTAAATCTGCCGATTGCTGTCCGGGATAATTACATAGGCAGCATTACTGCCAAAGATCTGGCCGGGATGCCCGTCAAGCTGGGCAATCATTGTTTCACCTGCACGGCCGGTGCCGGCAGCAGTTGTCAGGGGAGTCTGAATAATAAGGCCGGATAAAGTCTGCTCCACCGCAACCTGCGGGGCTTGCCCCTGGTGGTTTCAATTCTCGGCGTCGGCTTTATCCGCTCAGGCAGGAACAGCGGGAATTATTCTAAGAAGGGAAGTAAGCAGGATGAGGAAAAAAACGGCAGGGCTAATACTGGCGGGGTTGTTTGCAGCTGCTTTGTTTATTGGCGGCTGCGGCGGCAATAAGCAAAGCAGTGCTAACGCGGACAGGGAGGCTAGGGTAGTACACGTCGGTTATTATGGTGGAACCTGTGAGGCTCCGATTTATGTTGCCCATGAAAAAGGGCTGTTTCAGAAAAACGGCCTTACTGTTGAACTCGTTAAAATCACGGCGGCCACTACCAAGGAAGGGATTGCGACAGGCAAGCTTGACGCCATTATGATGTCGCCGGGCGGTTTTAAGGCGATGGAGCAGGGGCTGAATATTAAACTGACCGGCGGCATTCATACCGGCTGTATTCAGGCGGTTGTTCCAGTCGATTCGCCGGTACGGTCAATTGCTGATTTGAAAGACAAAACTATTGGCGTAGACGCAATTGCCTTCCAACAAGCCGGGTGGGAAATGGTAGAGGGGCCGTCGGTGCTGTTTAGCCCCGGCTAGGTATTAGCCACTGTCTGTTGATATGTGAACAAGGAGCAGTGAGTATGGATAAGGAAAGCAGATTTGAATTAAAGATGACGCGCCGGACTTTTTTAGCCGGAGCTGCCGCCATGGGTGCAGGTGTTTCCCTGCTTGGCCTGATGGATGTTTTGACGGCCGAAGCAAGCCGGCTACCGGCCGCCGCTGCCGGCACCCTGACCTATCAGGCCTGTCCGCGCAATTGTCATGATACGTGCACCCTGATATCAAAGGTGGTGGATGGGCGGATTGTGAGTATTACCGGTGATCCCACCCACCCGATTACCGCCGGTACGCCCTGCGTCAAAGGGCATTGTTATCCAACCTGGGTGTATCACCCGGACCGGATTCTGTATCCGCTGAAGCGGACCGGCAGGAAGGGAGAAGGTGGCTGGGAGCGTATTTCCTGGGATGAGGCTTATCGCATCATTACCGATAAATTCAAAACTATTATAGACAACGATGGGGCCGAGGCCATTCTTCCCTACAGCTATTCCGGCAATCTGGGGATTGTGAATAATTACGGGGTTCCTTTTCGTTTCTGGAACAAGCTGGGGGCCAGCAGGCTGGAGCGGGCCGTGTGCTCCGACGCCGGTAAACCGGCAACAAAATATACTTATGGACAGGTGGGCGGGATTGATCCGGAAACCTATGCCAAGACCAAACTTTTTGTTTCCTGGGGTGTTAATCATGCGGCGACCAATGTTCATATCATCAAATTTATTAACCGGGCGCGGGACAACGGGGCGAAGCTGGTAGAGGTGAACCCGGTGCGGACACCGCTCGCTTCCCAGGCCGATCTGCACCTTCAGCCCAAGCCGGGGACAGATGCCGCTCTGGCACTGGGAATCATGAATGTCATTATTAATGAAGGTCTGTATGACCAAAACTTTGTGGACAACTACACCTTCGGATTTGACAAGCTGGTGGCCAAGGTGCAGCACTACCCGGTGGAACGGGTGGAGCAAATCACCGGCGTACCTACCGGTACGGTTGTTGAATTTGCCAGGATGTATGCAACCACCAAGCCCTCCATCATCCGGGTTGGCTACGGCATGCAGCGCAATTCCAACGGGGGCCGGATGGTGCGGGCCATTTCCCTGCTGCCTGCCCTGGTGGGAATGGTGGGCATTGACGGCGGCGGTTATGTCTATATCAACGGCGATTACTGGGCTTATGACTGGAAAGCGCTGCAACGGCCCGATCTGCTGGCAAACCGGCAGGTCCGTTCGATCAATATGAATGAGATCGGCAAGGCGCTTACCGGCCAGACAAAAGAGACCCGGGACAAGCCGGTCAAGGCGCTGTTTGTGTACAACAGTAATCCGCTGGCGATGTCTACTAATACCAATTTGATCAAACAGGGGCTGGCCCGGGAGGACCTGTTTACTGTCGTCGTTGATCCTTTTGTTACCGACACGGCCGATTATGCCGATATCCTTCTGCCGGCGGCAACCTTTTTCGAGTATGAGGATATCAACTCCGATTATCTCGGCTGGTATGTCAGGCTGAATCAGCCGGCCATTGAGCCACTGGGCGAAAGTAAGTCCAATCTGGAGATTTTCGCCGGCCTGGCCAGATGGATGGGCTTTACGGACAGCTGTTTTGCCGAATCTGCCGCTGATGTGATTAAGGCTTCCCTGCAATCCGGCAGTTCCCTGTTTACGGGGATTACGTATGAAACGCTGCAGGCCCGGCACTGGCAAAAACTAAATCTGGTCACTCCCTTTGCCGATAAAAAATTTAATACACCCTCCGGTAAGATTGAATTTTATTCGGAAACCTTGGCAAAAGCCGGCTTCGACCCTGTGGCGGAACACGTGCCGCCGGCCGAAGGGCCGGAGGCGACGCCGGAATTGTATGCTCAATATCCTTTGCGGCTGTTAACACCGGCAACGAAATATTTTATTACCACCCAATTCCATAACCTGCCGTATATTCAGGAGATTTACGAGGGCCCTCTTATTTTTATCAATCCCCGGGATGCGGAAGCCAGAGGGGTTGATACCGGTGACTGGGTATATGCGGTTAACGACCGGGGCAAAGTCAGGCTGAAAGTAAAAGTGACCGAAGCGGTGCAGCCGGGGGTGGTTATGTCACCTAAAGCCCCATGGCAAAAACTCAGTCCGGGATCAACCAATATCAATGCCCTGGCGCCTGACCGGCTTGGCGATATGGGCGGGGTCTCAACCTATCATACTAACCTTGTCCAGGTTGCCAGGGCCTAGTACCTTATCAGCCCTAATCCAGTGAATACTGACGGTCTATTTTCCGCAACCCATCGTTGTCGTCAGTCAGCATACGTCCGGTATGCCTCCTTCCTCCGCCTTGGTTTGCGAAAAACAGCCTCGCCATTATTCTACCGTTTTAGAGCTGACAAGGTACTAGTCGCTTACTAATAAAGGGGAGATACTGATGAGCAAACAAGTGGGGTTTTATTACAATCAGAACTATTGTATTGGCTGTCAGGCCTGTGAAACTGCCTGCAAAGTGAAAAATAAGCTGGCGCCTGGCATCAGATGGCGGAGTGTTGATCACTTTGAAACCAAGGCTAACGGGCGGCAGGTCGACCGGTATCTGTCCCGGGCCTGCATGCATTGTGAAAAACCGGCCTGTGTCCGGGTCTGCCCGGTGAAGGCTTTTAGTAAAAGGCCGGCAGACGGGATCGTAATTCAGAATCACGAAAAATGTGTTGGCTGCCGCGCCTGCGTTTATGCCTGTCCTTATAAGGCAATTGCCTTTAGCCAGCGGGAAATAAAGGCATCCAAATGCGATCTGTGCCTCGATAACCGGCAGCAGGGTGAGGCACCGGCCTGTGTTCGCGGCTGTCCTCTGCAGGTGCTGCAAGCAGGAGAGATCAGCCGCATGGACAAAGAGGGGGCTGCTGGGGAGTGCCGGGGGTTTTCCCGTAATGCGACCGGTCCGGCTATGCGGTTTGCGCCGGAAAAAAGGCCGGCTCATGATTGAAGATAAACGGGCTGATTTTGTTGATAACAGTCTGTGTGATGTGTTTAGCCGGCGCGAGTGCATTTATGATTTTCTCCGGCGTCTGTTTTTAACCGGGCCGAGCCGGGAATTATTATCGGCGCTGATTGAACTGACCGCCGGGCAACCGGCAGCTGACGCCGGGGCATGCCCTGTCTGGGAGCAGGAATTTATCTGTTTTTTACAGGCCTTGCAGCCGGAACGGACCGGCTGGTTGTGCGGAACCATCAAGCCGGAATTTACCCGTCTGTTTATCGGTCCCCGCCATGTGCCGGCCCCGCCTTATGAGTCCGTTTACCGATCGACGGCAAGGGCTTTGATGCAGGAGATAACCCTGGAAGTCCGGAGAAAATACCGGGCTGCCGGCCTGCTGGTGCGAAATTTCAATCGTGAGCCCGATGATCATATCGGTTTGGAACTGGAATTTATGTACTTCCTTAACCGGCAGGCAGCGGCAGCTCTGGAGCGGCAGCAATTTGCCGCTGTGTTTACGGCAATTGACTGGCAGCAGCAATTTCTGGCTGAGCACCTTAGCCAGTGGGTGCCTGCATTCTGCCAGGACACCGCTGAGAATACCGGTCAGGATTTTTTTCGGAAGCTGGCTGGATTTATGGCAGGGTTTATCATGGAAGACCTGGTACAGGTAAGTTCGTTAAAGAGATCAATCGTAGATCCTGTGGCTAAAGGGGGATAAATGCAGTAATTTCACGTGTTTGTCTGGCGGGAACTAATAATTACAGGGAGTGGATAATATGAGTTACTTAAAAACTACGCATGAACTATATAAAGAAGCGGCGCTTACGCCACAGCTCAGTCTGTGTTGTGTAACAAGCCAGGCTAGATTTTTGCCTGATCTGGTGACTCCGGGGGTTATGAAGGAGATGAATTATGGCTGCGGCACTACTGTGCACTTCGGCGATCTTAATGCCGGTGAGACCGTTTTGTATGTTGGTGTGGGCGGCGGGCTGGAAGCCCTGCAGTTTGCTTATTTTACCCGCAGGCCGCAGTCGGTTATCGCTGTTGACAGTGTGCCGGAGATGCTTGCCCGGGCTGAGGAAAACTTCAAACTGGCGGCACAGGTGAATAAGTGGTTTCAACCGGATTTTGTGAAACTGGTCCAGGGCAATGCGCTCAGTCTGCCGCTGGCAGACGGCAGTGTGGATGTAGCCGCCCAAAATTGCCTGTTTAATATTTTTAAAGAAGCGGAATTAAAGCAGGCTATAAGTGAAATGTATAGGGTTTTAAAGCCTGGCGGCCGGCTGTATATATCAGACCCGATTACGACACAGCCGATCCCGGAGCATTTGCGTGAGGATGAACGGCTGCGGGCGATGTGCCTGTCGGGAGCACTCGCTTATCAGGATTACCTGGATAAATTTGTTGACGCCGGCTTTGGCACAATTGAGGTCCGGGCCCGCCGGCCATATCGTATTCTGGACAAAGGGCGGTATGGGACCGGGGAAGATATTTTGCTGGAATCGCTGGAGCTTGTTGTTTATAAAAATCCGGTGCCTGAGGACGGGGCCTGCGTATTCGCGGGCGAGACGGTAATTTATTTCGGATCAGAGGAAGCGTATGACGATGGTAAAGGTCATATTATTCAGCGCGATGTGCCCCTGCCTGTTTGTCAAAAAACAGCCGGAAATCTGCGGGCGCTGAACCGGCCGGACCTGTTTATCACCAAGGCTACTTATCATTATGGGGGCGGCGGCTGCTGCTAGCCGGAAAGGCAGGACAAATATGGAAATGAAAAAATATATTGCTGAGTTTATTGGGACGTTTTTCCTGTTGTTTGTCGGGACAGGTGCGATCATTATCAATCAGCTCGCCCAGAATGCACTGGGCCATATCGGGATTGCACTGGTTTTTGGTTTTGTCATCGTTGTCCTGATTTATGCCTGCGGACATATTTCAGGAGCCCATTTTAACCCGGCAGTCACGATCTCCTTTTTCGCTGTGGGCAAATTCAGCCCCAGCCAGGTTGTGCCTTACATTGTTAGTCAGTTATCGGGTGCGTTAAGCGCGAGTGCTGTGCTGCGACTGCTGTTTGGCAATTTGTATGATCTGGGCGGCACGTTCCCCTCATTGCCGGTGGGACAGCATCTTATTGGTGTGTCCTTTGCCATCGAGTTCATCTTTACTTTTTTCCTGATGTTTGTCATTATCAGCGTTGCCACCGATTCCCGGGCGGAGGGCAGCTTTGCCGGGCTGGCCATTGGCCTGACTGTTTTTATTGGTGCTGCGGTTGCCGGGCCTGTCTCCGGCGGGTCTTTCAATCCGGCGCGTTCCATTGCCCCGGCTGTTATGTCCGGCAATCTGGCGCACCTCTGGCTGTATGTTGTTTCGCCGGTATTAGGTGCGGTTTCAGCGGCAGTTATTTATAAATTTCTGGAAGTTCCGCAGCTGCGTAAGCAGTGCAGTAATTAACCGCAACAAAGGAGCAGGCATGATGGAAAGACAAAAAGCGTTTCTTACCGGTGGGGTTATGGCGATAGCCATAACCCTGTTGCTGTGGTATCAGGCAATTGCCTGCGGTGTGGTCGCCTCCGGCATCAATAACGGCACTGAGGGTTATGCCAACAGGGGTTCGCTTATTAAGCCGGCCGTGCTACAGGTGCTGCTGGAGAATAAAATAGTCAAAGTGATTGATGTCAGGCCGCCTGAGCAATACCAAGTCGGCCATATTCCCGGGGCCGTAAATATTGGGGTGAGTGATTATGCCGATGACCAGGGAAGTATTCCGGAATTTGGGCACTTGGCGGCTTTGCTGGGAAAGCTGGAAATTACGAATGAGGACACCCTGGTTCTATATGCCGGCAACGATAAGCATGGGCCGGCATATAGTGCTCATTTGTGGTGGCTGCTGGACATGGAGGGATGCAGGCCTGGGAGATGGCAGGGTACGGAGTGACTGACAGGATCTCTGTACCCGAGGAAGGCCATTTTCAGATCATAGGGACGGAAACCGGAAAATTGGCGGTTATGGCCGAGGTGCTGGCTGCTGTGGAGCAGCCTGACCCCGGCACTGTTATTCTGGATGTCCGGGAATGGCCGGAGTTTTCCGGCGCTATTCAGGCACCGGGTGCGGCCAGGCGGGGGCGGGTCCCCGGTGCCGTGTGGCTGTATTGGGCAGATACCCTGAATGGTGATCAAACCCTTAAAACTACCGGCGAATTGAAACAATTGTTTGCAGCTAAGGGAATTACGCCGGATAAAAGAGTTATTATTTATTGTCAGGCCGGTGTTCGTGCCGCTCATACCTCCTATGTGCTAAGCGAGCTGATCGGATACAAACAGGTTCAAAATTATGCAGGGTCGTGGGCGGAGTGGAGTCAAAACAGGGAATTACCGGTAGACAGCGGCCAGATTGCCGTGAATAAATAAGGTGAGAATCCTGTTTTGAGACAACCGGAAACTCTGCGAATCCCCTGGGTAAGTGCTCTTACTGCCTGTTAATCCTCAATATCAGCCAATACAGGAAGTATGATTGACTGGGTTCATGGTACAGGCTGTAGCAAAAGAAGACAAAAAGAGAAAAACTGTCCTGATTTGAATCTTGACGGGGGTACTTAAATGGTGCAATACTCAAGCTAACAAAGCCTACAGGGAGGTACTAGCATGCCATTCACATTACAGGCTGCGACGGCAGTGTGGAATAAGATCCAGCAAGGCGACAAGGCAGCAACTTCGTTATCGGTATTTATGGGAAATATGGCAATGGATCTGTCGGACTATCAATCCCCTCAGGATATAGAAAAAAAACTAAGAGATATTTTTCAGCGTGCCGGCGTGGAATACCCGGAGTCCTCCCATGTACTGCATCTGAAAACAACACTATTGGCTGCGCTTAGCCGGCTTGATGCCCGGTAGCCTGTAAATATGTAATTACAGCGAAACATAAGCAGGAGGAACCTTTATGTGCTGGTCCTGTAATCCATATTGCGGAGGCTGTAAACCGCCTAAAGAAAAACCGGCCCCATGCCCTGCTTGTGGCACCTATAATTTCCCCGAACGCAAGAACTGCAAACAATGCGGCACAGACCTGCCGCCGCCGAAAGCGCGGCCAACCGTTATGTGCCTATATATTGAGAAGCTGTGTGCAAATCCCTGCAACAAGCATAAAAAACCATCTCAGGATGGGATTGTGAAAACCTGTAAATGGCATACGCCTCCCGCCGACCTGACCGGTCCTGCTGCAGGCAGGAAAAACGACTGATCTATTTTATACAAAAGGAGAGTGGGAAGTGGAATATCCGTCTTTTACAAATACTGAATTTGGCAGCGAGACGATTATAATAACCAAGGGTGAATATCTGCTGCTTAATATGGTGGATAAAACCAGTGTTCATTTGGGGAAAACGGCTGAAGAAGCCAAAAAGAAGCTCGTTGCCATCAATAAAGGACAGTTCGCCTATCAAATACTATGAGCTAATATACAATGCAATGAATTTAATGCCGGATTTTGTCGAAAAAAAATATAACCACTAAATACTTGTTTAACAGGACTTTGTCGAGAATTGTTAGAATAAATACATAATTACAAGAGAGTTCCGAGTTATCATATCCCATGTGGATGTGATGACCGAAAGGTATGAAAAGCAATTTTTGTGCCTGCCCGATTGTGCGAAGGAAGTCTGGTAAAACCAGGCTTCTTTTTTATATGTGCATTAATTCTCAATCTACGATCATGTGTGAGATCTAAGCAATTTGAAGTAATTTATAAATCTGTTAGGAAAAATAAGGGGGAGCTGTAGTTGACGGTTATGAAGCACACTCATGATGTCTCAGGGTTACAGACCGATTACTTTATTGCTAACAGGGGGCTATTCTCACGGGAGCGGTGGCAGGCCATACTGCGATGTAAGCAGGATTTTCTGCAAAATGAAGCAGAAGATCCGCGAAAACACCCGTACATGGACCAGGATGTCGCCGCCTCGTGGATCAGATCCCGTAATTGGGGGGTGAATCCTTATTCGGTAGTTACAAACTCCAATTTAAGTCCGCAAAAATTATCTGAAATTTTAAACAAGAATCATGCTCTGGTTGATGCTACCAAGAACCTGGCCCAATCATTTAAAAAAATCATTGTAGAGTGTGGCTACATTTTTTACTTATTCGACATAGACGGCGTTATATTGCTGAATGAAGGAAGTTTGGAAAGCTTTACCTCTCTGCCTGAATATGATTCCCGGACAGGTATTGTTGCCAGTGAGAATACTGAAGGTACTACAGCCCATGAACTGTGTTTCCGCCTTAAACGTCCTGTGCAGTTGCTTGGTCCGGAACATTACTGTGTGGCATTTCAGAACAGTATTGCTTCGGCGGCGCCAATCAGAAATGAAGCAGGCGAAATTCAGGCTGCTCTGGTGTTGGTTAGTCAGCCGTTACTGAATACGCCTGAAGAAGAAACCCTTAAAAAGCTGGGGCCCCATAGTATGGGTTTGCTTACTTCTATGACAATGGTTATAGAGAACCAGCTTTACCTGAAAAGGGCAAATGCTGCTTTATATATTGCCAATGAAAGGGCCGATGCATTCAACCGGCAGATGCAAATAAATCAGGATAAGGTTGCTACTGTGAATAACGTACTGACTGCGATGCTGGCGTTTATTGATGACGGCGTTGTTGTGATAGACGCTAACGGGCAAATCCTGTATATCAATCCGGCTGGTACACGTGTTCTGAAGCTTAGATCCGAAGAGGCCCATAACAGAAATATCAATGAATTCCTTGGCAACAATTCCTCTTTGATGACGTTAGCGAAAAAAGGTGAGAGTGTTACAACTGAAGAAAGGCTTTGTGTGGGGGCTGACAGAAGCTTCTATCATGTCAATATCCGACCGGTTCTAAACCAGTATACACAGGAATTAGAGGTCGCCTTGTTAAAAATTAGTGTAGCAGAAAAGGTCGCCATTCAGCAAAACAGCAGGGCCGGCAGTACGTCTACCTATACCTTTGATGATATTATCAGTGAGAATAAGGAGTTTAAAAAAAGTATGGCTTTGGCCCGGCGCTTTGCCAGTTCACCGGAAAATATTCTGGTGGTTGGGGAAAGCGGTACAGGCAAGGAACTATATGCCCAGGCAATCCACAACGTGTATTGCCCGCAAGGGCCGTTTATGGCAGTAAACTGTGCAGCTATGCCCCGGGAGTTAATCGAAAGCGAACTGTTTGGTTATGAAGGCGGCAGCTTTACCGGCGCAGAACGAAGCGGCAGAGCCGGTAAGGTTGAATTAGCTCATGGCGGCACGCTCTTTCTTGATGAAATTGGTGACATGCCGATTGAAGTGCAGGCTGTTTTACTTAGAACACTGGAAGACAAGCAAATCATGCGGGTTGGTGGCAGCCGTTCCAAGAAAGTTGACTTTAGGCTGATTGCGGCTACCAACAAAGATCTTAATAAAATGGTAAAAGAAAATCTGTTTCGCGAAGACCTTTACTTCCGCCTGTCTGTACTGACAATTAATATCCCGCCGCTGCGGGAGCGAGGCAATGATATTAAACTCCTCAGTGAATTTTTTGTGGAAAATTATTGCCGGAAACAAGGCTGGCAGATCCCAAAATTCAGTCTGGCAACGCAGAAAAAAATCAATGAATACCAATGGCCAGGTAATGTGCGGCAATTGCAAAATGCAATGATTTATGCAGTAAATACTGTCCAGGGTGATCTGATTAAACCTGAAAATCTGCCTAACTACATCATTCTGGAAACCTGCCCACTGAAAATAGGTGAATTTGCAAATAGCAAAGGTCAGGCCAGAGAGATGTTATGCCTGGACAACCTGGAGAAAGTTGCGATACAAACAGCGTTACTGCATGCCGATAATTATGTGCCTGGAGCAGCGGAGATCCTGGGTATCAGTCGCTCTACCCTATACAGAAAACTGAAAGACTATGATATTGAATATTAATACGACTGTGCCGGTGGAATAGAAGAGGCCCTTATAGTAAGGGTCTTTTTATTTTGCCCAAGGGTCATCCCTGGCTTTTTGAAAGTCCTAAAATGATATTGCTCTCCCAAATATAGACTGTTGGCTTTCCGACAGATTTCCTGGCTTTGGAACCTGTAAGCTTCCATTTGGTCATCTCAAAAAGAGAAATAGATTATTCTTGCCGTAGCCTGTAAATAACGCTGCCAGGCCTGATAATAAGCCGCTTATACGGTTATTGTACATGCTGGCATGATTATTGCTGTGTAAATTTGCATAAGGAGGTGATCTGCATGGCTGACGACAAAAACACCGGGGAAAAAGCTCCACAGTCTGAGCAGGCTGAGAAAGAGCAAACTGCTGCTAAACCTCAATTGCCGGCATCAGCACGGAAACCGGGACAGAACTATTCCACGCCCAAGCTTAACAAATAACGAGGGTATCGCCGGGCGCCTGTTATAAGGCAAGCCAGCCTGCTGTTTGGCTGCGGTATGAGCTAAAGACGCCTTTGGCCGGTTGCGGCTGATGAATGTAACAGGCGCAGATGGTCCCGGAGGGCAAGGGAAGTCACGGTGCGGACGAGAGTTGCCTGGGCGATTATGGTGATCCCATAATGGTATTGTGATCGCAAAAGAGGACTGGCCAATGCTTTAGTGTTTTTCCTGCATTGGGACGGTAATGCAAAATGTTTGGCTCCTAAAAAGAGATTGTCCTGTTTTGGCCTGGCAAAGGAAAAAGGCTGAGAAATCCAGGCAGAAAGCTACTTTGCCAAAGGATAAGCAGGCTGGCACGATTATTGCGTTAATACTGACCGGGAGGTACACGCAAACCGGATTACTGTCCGCACATTGGCTGCATACACCAATTTAGCGGCAAAGACAGACCACACGCCAGCAGACGGCTGGCCGGCTAATGCCTAACAGGGTGTGACAGGAAATAACGGACGCAGGGTTGTGCAAAACATAAGCGAGTTTTGAAAGGGTTGGTGAGATTATGAAAAAAGAATGGAAGCAACAACACGAAGACGGGAGTTATACAGTTCGGACCTGTGGCTGGTCGCCCCCGGGAGATCACCCGGTAGGCTGCGGCATGAAATTACACGTTAAAGACGGCAAGCTTGTCAAGGTCGAGGGGGACCCTGAGCATCCCATCAGCCAGGGCCGGCTGTGTGTCAGGTGTTTATCCCTGCCGGAATTCGTACATCACCCTGACCGTATCATCTATCCCATGAAACGGGCGCCGGAAGACCGCGGCAAAGACAAGTGGGAGAAAATCACCTGGGATGAAGCCTGGGATATCATTGTGGAAAAGGTAAACGGCTTTAAGCAAAATCATGGCGCCGAGTCGATTGTCGTGTTCGGCGGTACCGGCAGGGAAGCCTGCCTGTATTATTATCCGCTTGGTTTTTCGTCGCTTCAAACCCCGAATGTGTGTTATCCTCTCAGCGGCTGGTCCTGCTACGGACCTCGCTGCGCAATTACCGACTATATCCTGGGAGCAGGGTATCCGGAGATTGATTTTGCCGGCCATTATCCGGACCGTTATGATAATCCCGCCTATAAAGTACCTGAATACCTGGTGCTGTGGGGCAAGATGCCATTATGGTCAAACCCGGATGGCTTCTATGGTCACTCTATCGTTGACATGATGAAGCGGGGGACCAAGATCATCTCGGTCGACCCCAGATTGAACTGGCTTTCTTCCCGGGCCGAATACTGGATGCAGCTGCGACCGGGAACAGATACTGCGCTGGCCCTCGGCTTCCTTAATGTCATCATTAACGAAGATCTCTATGACCACAAGTTTGTTGAAGACTGGTGCTATGGTTTTGAGCAGCTCAAAGAACGCGTTCAACAATACCCGCCGGAAAAGGTTGCAGAAATTACCGGCATACCGACTGCCAAGATCATTGAATGTGCCAGAGCCATGGCTACGGCGAAACCGACTGCCATCCAGTGGGGACTGGCGGTTGACGAAAATCCGAACGGTGTTCAGCTTGGTCATGCGATCCTGTCGCTTTCCGCTATTACCGGCAACCTTGATGTGCCTGGCGGCATCACCTTAGGGCCACCTGCTGCCCTGCTGGGAAAATGGCGGGTGGAAACCCGGTCCCAGATTTCAGAAGAGCTTTGGGACAAGCGGATCGGGGCCAAGGAATGGCCGGCCCTGAGTACTGCCCTGGCGACCACTCATCCCGATGAAACCCTTGATACTCTGGAAACAGGTAAACCTTATAGGCTGAGAATGGGTTGGTTCAACAGCAGCAACTTTATTACCCCCACCAATTCAGCGGCTCCCCAAAGATGGTATGAGGCACTGAAAACTCTGGAATTCAATGTGGTACAGGATTGTTTTATGACGCCGACGGCCATGGCGTTCGCCGATGTATTCCTGCCGTTGCCGACCTTTGCCGAACATGACGGCGTAGTGCTTACTCACTTTGGCCGGAATGCTATCTTTGTCGGCGCGATGAACAAAGCGTTCTCGGTTGGTGAATGCAAGTCCGATATTGAAGTTTGTATGGAACTGGGCAAACGCCTCAACCCGGAAAACTGGCCGTGGGAAAGTGTGGAAGATTTCTTCAGTGACCAGCTCAAACCAGAGCTTGGTATTGATTTCAACGGCCTGAGAGAGGCCGGCGTATTCCAGCCTGGGTATACGTACCGGAAACACGAGCAAGGTTTGCTGCGTTATGACGGCGAGCCTGGTTTCAATACGGTAACAGGCAAGGTTGAACTTTGCTCGACGCTCTTTGAAGAGTGGGGCGAAGATCCGCTGCCTTACTACAAAGAACCGCCATACAGCCCTGTAAGTACGCCGGAGCTTGCGAAGGAATACCCATTGGTGCTTACCACCGGTGCCAGAAAAGTTACCTCGTTCCATTCTGAGCATCGCCAGATAAAAAGCTTACGCGATATTGACCCGGATCCAATTATGGAAATCAATCCGCAAACAGCTGCCAGCCTGGGGATTAAGGAAGGCGACTGGGTATATATCGAAAATCAATTCGGCAAGTGCAAGGAAAAGGCGCATTTGATGCCGGCCATTAAACCTGATGTAGTTCATGCTACTCATGGCTGGTGGTTCCCGGAAGAAGAAGCGGAAGAGCCTAGCCTGTATGGGGTGTGGAAATCGAATATCAACACACTAATCCCTCATAAGCACATTGGGAAGCTCGGTTTTGGTGCTCCGTTCAAGAGCATACTCTGCAAAGTGTATAAAGCAGAAGATTAAGATTACAAATTTGAATGGAGGGATAAGGATGTCACGTAACGGATTAATGATCGATTATGAATATTGCACAGGCTGCCACAGCTGTGAGGTTGCCTGCCGGAATGAAAAAAACATTCCTAAGGACAAATGGGGGATCAAGATGACGGAAGTGGGTCCCTGGAATGTAGAAGGCGATAAGTGGGAATGGAATTTTGTTCCTGTTCCCACTCAGCTTTGTGATTTATGTGAAGACCGGGTAGCAAAAGGGGAGAAGCCGGCTTGCGCTCTTCACTGCCTGGGTCAGTGCATGGAAGTGGGACCGGTGGAGGAACTGGCCAAGAAGATGGCAGATAAAGGCAAGAAGGTAGTAATGTTTGTGCCTTAATGCGAGAGCGCTCAGCTGTTAGTCTGAGGCGTTTATAAGCGAGATCCAGTGCCATGACTGGTCCCTGGCAGGGACCGTTGTGGCATTGTGCTTTTAATGTCTTCGCAGTGGATCTATTTAAAGGCAGCAGGCAGTGGACAAGTCCGGGCATATTCCTAATTTGATACAGGATTGCAAAACAGGAGCAGCTTACTTTTGGTGGTTTTCCTGGGATAAAACATGAATTAAGGACTTGAAAATCCTAAAAAGAGATTGTATACATACTGCCGGCAGCCGGGGAAAATCAGCTCCGGCCCTGATTATAAGCTTGTTCTTCGGTATTTTATTTATTTGGCATACTTATTGCAATATTACTTTAACGACAATCGCAGTGGCAAGCAATTGTTTATCAGAAACTCCGGGAGGTGGTTGGCAGGGCAGCAATGCCGGAAAGCAGCTGAGACGTTATTACTACATAGTTAAGGAGGTACTACATAATGTGTTTTAGACCAGCTTCATTGTCCAAGCCGACAGAGTGTCCGAATTGTAAGAAGAAAGTCTCTGCAATGGCAGGTATTAAGCAGAAGAAGTGTCCTTTTTGCGGAACCGAGTTACCCACTGACAATGCGGAAAAGAAGTAAAGTATTATTCTAATATGAGAGTTGATATAGGTAATCTTAGGTTGAATGAGGCAGGCCAATTGTAATAAGGCCTGCCTCTATACAGCATATTTTCAATACATATGGCAATATTCCACGGCAAGTGATCCATTGTTAAAAAAACAGGCAGTGCCTAGCAATGAATAGTAAAGAAAAGAGGGAGAAAAATGTCAGAACAAAAGTATAATCGTTGGCTTATCCTGGTCGCAGCGATCATAACCAACATCTGTATCGGGACTTTATATGCCTGGAGTGTCTTTTCCCTGCCCTTGGGTAAGGTATTTGGCTGGCCGGCAACGGCTATTGCCCTGGCGTTTACGATTAACCATGCTCTGAGTCCTGTTGCCATGATTGGCGGCGGTTATATCCAGGATCGCTTAGGTTCTAAAGCCAATGTTATCATCGGCGGCATTATGTTTAGTGTCGGTTTATTTATTACTGGTTTTGTATCCAGCGTGGAAATGCTCTATTTTACCTATAGCGTTCTGGCCGGAATCGGCGGCGGGGTTGTTTATGCCGGGACCTTAGGCAATACTGTCAAATTCTTTCCTGATAAGCGCGGTTTGGCTTCCGGCCTGGTTGCAGCCGGGTATGGTTCCGGGGCCACGATCGTTGCGCCGATTGCCAGTTCCATGATTATCAGTGTGGGTGTACTTACCACCTTTAAAATCCTGGGCGTTGTATTTTTTGTCGTTATTTTCCTCTGCTCATTGATTATTAAGAAGGCACCACCAGGCTTCAAACCGGAGGGATGGACGCCGCCTGTGGCTGTTACTGCTTCCCAGCCGGCAGCATCCGATCTGACCTGGACCCAGATGCTGCGGGATAAAATCTGGTGGGTGGTTCTGGTCATGCTTACCTGCGGCGCTATGTCCGGGCTGATGATCACAGCCTTCGCCTCGCCAATCGGACAGCAGATGTTTAAACTGACGCCAATGGATGCGGCCTTATTTGTCAGTCTGGTTGCTATCTCCAATGCACTGGGACGGGTAGTTTTTGGGTATATATCGGATAAAATCGGACGTTCCAGCACCATCATGGTCATGTACGTCATTTCTGCATTGGCAATGCTGAATCTGGCTTTTACTGACTCGGTAGCCGGGTTCGCCGTTTCCGGGATCGGTGTTGGCGCAGTCTTTGGCGGGTTCATGAGTACGATGCCGTCAATTATAAGTGAAAGGTATGGATTGAAGAATTTTGGGGTTAACTATGGGATTACCTTTATTGGTTTTAGTTTAGCGGCGATATTCGGCCCAATGACGGCGGCAACCGTCAGGGTATCCACCGGGAATTATGAGCAGGCCTTCTGGATTGCGTTAGGGTTGAATGTACTGGGCCTGCTGTTTGCGCTGCTATTTAGGGCACTGGATAAACGGGGCAGCCAGATCCGCGTAGTCAAAGCCGGTACTATGTAGTCGTGTAATGTAACAGCAGCCTTACTTCCTTACTTGTAGTGACATTGGTCATTGCGTACCTCAACGGGTAATCAATCACCAATGTCATATTCAATGAAAACAATTCAGCAAATCCAAATTGAAGGAGAGTTTGAATGGGGGAGCAGAAAACACCGGGCTATGGTCAGAGCGGATTGAACTGGCCGGCAGTAGCAGGGGAGAAACCAACCAGGCAGCGGGTGGTCGTGATACTCATCCTGTTGGTGACATTGTTAGTTGCGTATCTTGACAGGGTCAATATATCTGTACTGGTTGCCGACGACACCTTTCTGCAAGAGATGGGCATCCAAGGCGATGCCCTGGCAATGGGCTCGTTAATGTCAATATTTTTGTTCACATATGCCATAACTAACGCACTGTTAAGCCCGCTCGGCGATTTGTGGGGACCGCGTAAGGTAATGTCGGTAGCTATTATTTTATGGATGATTTCCTGTGTTTACGGAGGCATCGTGTCTAGCTTTACCGGCATGGTTGTGGCCCGCTGTATCCTGGGCTTGGGCGAAGGCATGCATTGGCCGATGCAGATGAAATATGTGAAAAACTGGTTTCCGCCGCAGGAGCGGGCCAGGGCAAATTCAACCTGGCTTATTGGTTTGACAGCCGGACCGGCGTTAGCCATGCCTTTCATGGTATGGATTATCGGGGAATGGGGCTGGCGGTCCAGCTTTTTTGCCCTGGCCGCTCTGGGCCTGATTCCGCTTGTATTAATCTGGTTTTTCACTACCGACAGTCCGCGCGAAAGCAAGCGGATTAATCACCTGGAACTGGAGCATATTGAGTACGGCTTACGAACCGAAGCCGAAGCCCTGGCAACAAGGGCTGTGGCTGATTCAAATTCGGACAGGGAGAACTGGAAAGGATTTTTGCTCAACTTCGACTACTGGCTATGTGTTGTTTTTTATGTTTTCAGTACTTCCGCCTGGTGGGGGCTTGCAACCTGGATTCCATCATATCTCAAACAGGCAATGGGTTTTTCGTGGAAGAGTATGGGTTTCTGGGCTAATGCACCCTATGCCGCCGGTATTGTTGCTCTGATCATTGCCGGCTATGTAACAGATAAGATTGAGCGGAAAGCGACTTTCGGTATCCTGCATATGCTGGGGGCCGCAGTGGGGATTTATTTTGCCGCTCATGCTACCGGGCAGGTAGAGGCTGCGCTGTGGCTGATTCTGGCTGTATCCTCCCTGCTTATCGGACAGCCTGGTCATTGGGCCATTATCCAAAAGGTTGTACCGGCCAAGGCCCTGGGGGCCGGCAGTGGTTTTGAGAGCTGTCTGGGAAGCCTGGGGGGAGCCATTACGCCAATGATTGTCGGCTATTTCATCAATGTGACCGGCAGCTATATGGGCGGGCTGATGTGTTTGGTAGTATTCTGCCTGATCGGCGCGGTAGCCATGATTACGCTCTGGGTTAGAAAAGTATGAGCAGGTAGTTTGCCTTGGCAGCCAGACATGACGGTAGATCCGGACAGTAGTTCTATGGTAAGGGGGAGATTATCCTGACAGCCAAAGTATATTTTGCCAGGCTGGCAGATGGTGACGATGCGCAGGCCCAGGTGCAGGCAATGCACCGCCTTTACATGGCAGCCAATGCCGCAGCGATCATCGCCGGTAATGATTTCGTGGCTATTAAACTGCATGTGGGGGAAGGGGAGAATAATACCCGCGTCAGGCCTGAACTGATACGGGCATTAGTGGATAAGGTCAAAGCAGCGAACGGAGTCCCCTTTTTGACGGAAACCTCAACCTTGTACAAGGGTGAGCGGCATAATGCGGTTAACCATCTTCTGCAGGCCCATCGCCAGGGTTTTGGTATTGAGCAGGTCGGCGCCCCTTTTCTGATGGCCGACGGCTTGCTGGGTAATACCGAATATGAGGTGCCTATCCCCGGGGAGCTGCATAAAACAGTACATGTTGCCAGAGAGCTGATGGGGGTTGATGCGCTGTTCGTGGTCTCTCATGCCACGGGGTGCATTTCCACAGGGTTAGGGGCCTGTATTAAAAACCTTGGCATGGGTTTAGCAAGCCGTAAGGGGAAAAGGCGGCAGCATTCGGCCATACTGCCGGCCATAAAGCCGAGCCTGTGTACCGGTTGCCAAAAATGCAGGCAGTGGTGCCCTGCTGACGCTATTATTGAACAGGCTGGCAAGGTGTATATTGCCGCCAATCGCTGTATTGGCTGCGGCGAATGTATTGCTGTCTGCCGGTTCGATGCCGTTACCTATGATTTTACTGCCGATGAGGGTTTTCTTCAGAAAAGTATGGCTGAACACGCCTGGGGAGCAGTGATTAATAAGCCGGGAAAATGTTTTTATGTTAATGTCTTGCTAAATATGACGAAACACTGCGACTGTCTTGTCAAACAACCGGCTGGCAAATTAATACCTGATCTGGGGATTCTTGCCGCCTGTGACCCTGTGGCTATTGATAAAGCAACACAGGATCTGACGAAAACTGCTTACGGACATACTTTAGGTCAGCTGGCATTTCCTGAACGCAACGCTGCCATTCAGATTGAACATGCGGCCCAAATTGGTATGGGATCACTGGAATACGAATTAATTGAGGTGTTTTGACAAGTTTGCAGCAGCGGCTTGCCTGCCGCCCCTGGCGCAGTGCAAGCCGCTGTTTTTTACCCTGAAAAAATTATGCAGCTAAATACCAGGGCTAAGAACAGGGAAAAATCCTCGACTTTGGCCGGGCTCTGAAAGAACGGGCATAAAGCCGGGTCTCTCATTACTAAACTCTGATGATATATGGAATTGATAATTTTAAAATGAGACAAAAAACGTAATGTTTTTCTC
>NZ_DATMXX010000227.1:0-11904 GCF_035561255.1 Sporomusa sp.
AGGTAAATAATGTTATAATACATATAAGGAAAGGGGGGCAGTGCTGTATGAAAGTCCGCGAACGTATTGAGGAACTGGAGCTTAAAATATTATCAGCATATGCCGCAAAAAGTCATGATGCCGTCCGGGACAGGGAAGAAACGTTGTGTGATTTCCGTACCGCCTTTCAGCGAGACCGGGACCGGATCATTCATAGTAAATCTTTTAGACGTCTTAAGCATAAAACACAGGTATATATATCTCCCGGAGACCATTATCGCATGCGTATGACTCACAGTTTAGAAGTTGCTCAGATATCCCGGACAATTGCCCGTGGCCTTATGCTTAACGAGGACTTGACTGAAGCAATCGCAGTAGGGCATGATGTTGGGCATACCCCCTTTGGCCATGCCGGGGAGTATGCGCTACGCGAACTTATCGGCCATTATAATCACAACGAGCAAAGCTTGAGAGTAGTAGAATATCTCGAACGAGGTGGGCAGGGGCTTAATCTGACTGTAGAGGTCAGAGATGGTATCTTAAATCATACTGGCGATAACAAACCTTTTACACTTGAAGGGAATATTGTGCGCAGTGGTGATCGTATTGCGTACCTGTGCCATGATTATGATGATGGTATCCGGGCAGGTATGCTAAAGCCGGAAAACCTACCATCATGTGTAAGTAAAGTATTGGGCACAAATCCCTCAAGCATGATAACGGTGATGGTATCAGATATTATTACTGAGTCCGAAGGAAAGAATGAGATTATTATGTCCAGCCGGGTTAAAGCAGCAATGAGTGAGTTTAGGGAATTTATGTTTAAAAAAATCTATCATTCGGCTGAACTTGAGCCTGACCGGAAAAAAGCCAAATATGTTGTCAGTAAGCTGTTTGAGTACTACATAACCAACCCTGGGAGCTTACCACCGGAATTCTTAGAGCGTGAAGAACAATGGGGCTTGCAGACGGTTGTGGTTGACTACATCGCTGGTTTAACTGATCTCTATGCTATTAAACAATTTGAGAAACTATTCATTCCGGCTACATGGGGGATGTCCAGATAGTTTGCAGAGCTTATACGCGAGCTCTGTTTTTTTCTTGAGCAAAAATGTTCACCTTTGTCAAGATCTAAAAGAGGAATTTTGTCATTTATATTGAATAATAATTATTAAATTAAAAGATGATAAGAAAGGCTCTATAAACAACTTTGTTCATGACTTGCATCCCTTTGGCAGGAATATTAGTCTCAATGTAGAATAAAGTCAAAGCTTGGAACTATTTGCATATTCGAAACCATAAAAACAAAGCAGGGAATTTGTCATTGCCTGGATAAGGTGAATCTTATGAAAGATGCAGTTTTCGATGAGTTTATCGATAGATTGCGGTCAGAGAGTGATATTATCGGCGTGGTTTCCGACTATGTATCACTAAAGAAGAAGGGGAAAAATTATTGGGGATGCTGCCCCTTCCACAATGAGAAAACGCCATCTTTTTCGGTAACTCCGGACAAGGGTTTCTTTTATTGTTTTGGTTGTCAGACTGGCGGCAATGTTTTCAATTTCTTAATGAAGGTTGAAAATATTACTTTTATTGAAGCCGTAAGATTGCTGGCGAAAAAACTCAATATTCCATTGCCGGAAAAGGAGAAGTCACCACGTGAGCAGGCTCGTGACCAGGAACTTGCGAAAATATATCAGGTAAATGAGTTAGCCAGAGATTTCTTTCATGCCTGTTTGACTAAAACCAATTACGGAAAAGCTGCCCGCGAATACTTGACTAAGCGTGGAATAACCTCCGAAATGATTGATTTTTTTAAACTAGGGTTTGCGCCGCCTGCATGGGATAAGCTATCATTAACTTTCTGTGAACGTGGCATTGCCCTCGATATACTACTAAAATCAGGATTATCTGCCGCTCGCACTTCGGGAGATGGGGTTTATGACAGATTCCGTAGTCGAATTATGTTTCCCATAAGTGATGTGCGGGGACGAATCGTTGGTTTTGGGGGCAGGGTTCTAGACGATAGTCAGCCTAAGTACCTTAATTCTCCGGAGACTGAGATTTTTAACAAACGACATGTTTTATTTGGCTTTGATCATGCTTACAAGCACATACGTGATTCTGGTCAGGTTATTATTGTCGAAGGCTATATGGATGTTATAACACTTTATAGCCATGGAATCAAAAACGTAGTAGCATCATTAGGTACAGCTTTTACGTCTGAACAAGCCAGAAATCTCATTAAGCTTAATGCCGAGTTGTTATTTTCTTATGACAGTGATGCCGCTGGGCAAAATGCTACCGTTCGTGCGCTGGAAACGGTTCGAGCGCTAGGAGCAGCCATTAAAGTAGTGTCAGTACCTGATGGGAAAGATCCAGATGAATTTATCAGAAAACATGGCAGTCCTGCTTTCAATAATCTTCTAGTATCGGCTCAGCCGCTACTAGATTATCAACTTGATCGGGCGCTCAAATCAGATGATTATTCTACCGTCCAAGGAAAAATCGCTGTTGTCGGCAAATTAGCGCCTATCTTGGCTGAAGCCGATAACGCAGTCGAAGTAAACGCTCATATTACCCGTTTATCGCAAGTACTCGCTGTTGATGAAAATGCTTTGAGAAGCGAGATAACAAAGTATATTGTACAACTCAAAAAGGATAAAAATGTAAAAAACGGGAAAACTATAAATATTGCCCTCTTATATAAGCAGGTTCCTCCAGCAGTAGTGCAGGCGGAACGGCAGCTTATCAGACTGTTGTGCGATGATTTAACTCTTATTCCTTATGTTTTGGCTAAAATTTCATCACAAGAAATACAAGGCGTTCTACAGCAAGAGATTATTAAATTCATATTTAATGCGTATAATATGGAAAAAAATATTACACAGACGGTAATTCATTCTGGTGTAGACAGCCTAAGTGAAAAAGCAAAGATTGAGTTTTCACATATTATGCTAATGGATATACACTTTGATGATGTGGTCAAGTTTGTTGAAGACTGTATTAAAACAATTCGGTTAGCACATCTGACCGCAATGTATGAACAACACCGGCTAATGGCCGATGAATTAGAACGCATGGGGGATAGTAGCTTTCTGCAGGAATTGGCGGAAAGTCAGCGAATTAAACATGAAATTAGCAAATTACATCACTAACAATCGAGTACTACACTGTTTGTTACCGTTAACTGCCAGAGGAAGGGGGGAAAACTATGGCCGATAAGAAAAATACGTCAGGTGAGCAAGTCAATGAGCTTTTACACAAGGGTAAAAAACGTGGTGTGTTAACGTATTCTGAAATTATGGATACCATGCAGACTGAAGATATGAGCCCTGATGAGATTGATGATATGTATGAAATCTTTAGTAACAAGGGTATTGAGATTGTTGACGAAGTTCCGGATGTTGAACTGATTGAAGGCCCAGACATGTCTGAGATTGAATCGACGGCCGAAGAAGTAGATATAGATCTCACCATTCCTGAAGGCATTAGTATTGATGACCCTGTTCGCATGTATCTTAAGGAGATTGGCCGGGTACCACTATTAACTGCTGACGAGGAGATTAAACTGGCCAAACGTATGGAGCAGGGTGACGAGGAGGCTAAACGCAGGCTGGCTGAAGCCAACCTGAGGTTGGTTGTAAGCATTGCCAAGCGTTATGTAGGTCGTGGCATGCTTTTCCTTGATCTTATTCAAGAAGGTAATCTTGGTTTAATCAAAGCAGTAGAAAAGTTTGATTATAACAAGGGATACAAGTTCAGTACCTATGCTACATGGTGGATAAGGCAGGCTATAACCCGGGCGATTGCTGACCAGGCACGCACGATTCGAATTCCTGTCCACATGGTTGAAACCATTAATAAACTTATTCGGGTATCACGTCAGCTCCTGCAGGAATTAGGTCGGGAGCCGTCACCTGAAGAAGTTGCCAAGGCTATGGATGTTAGCGTTGAACGGGTACGGGAAATTATGAAAATAGCTCAAGAACCTGTATCGCTGGAGACTCCGATTGGTGAGGAAGAAGATTCTCACCTGGGAGACTTTATCGAAGATCAGGATGCACCGGCTCCGGCCGAAGCAGCTTCCTTTATGCTACTCAAAGAACAGTTGGAAGAGGTTCTTGAAACACTGACACCGCGTGAAGAAAAGGTGTTGCGTCTCCGCTTTGGTTTAGATGATGGGCGGGCGCGAACACTTGAAGAAGTTGGGCAGTATTTTGGTGTTACACGTGAGCGTATTCGTCAGATTGAGGCTAAGGCGCTCAGAAAACTTCGCCATCCCAGCCGTAGCAAAAAGCTAAAAGATTTTCTTGAGTAAAAACTAAATAATCACTTGACGTAAGTTAGACATTGCTTTATAATAATCAACGTTGGCGATATTCCTCGATAGCTCAGTTGGTAGAGCAATCGGCTGTTAACCGATCGGTCGTAGGTTCGAGTCCTACTCGAGGAGCCAGGTATTAACAGAAAAACAGGCTTTCTTCGGAAAACCTGTTTTAATATCTCTAGGGCCTATAGCTCAGCGGTAGAGCAGCCGGCTCATAACCGGCTGGTCCCTGGTTCGATCCCAGGTGGGCCCACCATAAGCAGTGAACCGGGTTTTTAGGAGCAGAGCGACGCGGGAAGCCGTGTGAATCGCTTAGTTCTGAGCGTAGCGAAGAACTTCCTACTAATCCGTACATGGCCCGTTGGTCAAGCGGTTAAGACACCGCCCTTTCACGGCGGTATCAAGGGTTCGATTCCCTTACGGGTCACCAACTACGACATTCGACGTTAGACACTCGATGAATTTTTATCGAAGATCTAAAATCGAAAGTCGAAACGGGCGATTAGCTCAGCCGGGAGAGCGCCTGCCTTACAAGCAGGATGTCGGCAGTTCGATCCTGTCATCGCCCACCACAAAGTAAAAAAACCTGCGAAGTTAACTTCGCAGGTTTTTTGCTATCATACTGCAGGTTATTTAATTCATCGAGGGGAAACTAATAGCAACTTACCAGGGAGGGCTGTTTAGTGAGATTAGGTCAGCGTTTAAGAACTATTGCCGACATGGTACCTATTGGTGTTACCATGGCTGATATTGGCACAGATCATGCGTATTTGCCAATATACCTTGTAGAACAGAAAATTATTACGTCTGCCATCGCGGGTGATATTCATCAGGGACCGTATTTATCGGCTAAGAATGCAGTTGCGGCGGTGCAGCTAACACAACATATTTCAGTCCGCCTTGGCAATGGCTTAGAGGTGGTCAAGCCCGGGGAAGCTGAGGTTGTGGTTATTGCCGGCATGGGAGGAGCAAATATTATTGATATCTTAAACTCCCGTCCGGAAGTAACTAGCAAGGTAAAACGCCTGATTTTACAGCCGATGATTGCTGCCGCACTTGTTCGCACGTGGTTACATACTCAGGGATGGCAGATTGTCGATGAGCAGTTGGTTCAGGAAGAAGGGAAGCTGTATCAGATTATAGCTGCCGAACCCGGTGGCAGCCCGGTGGTTGAACCTGTACTATATGAAATTGGGCCACTGCTCTGGCAATCAAAACACCCGCTGTTGAAGCTTCATATTAATGAGCTAATTGGCCATTTACGTGGCGTGATTTTAGCTATGGAGGGCAGCGCCGATGCTGTTAAATTAGCTAAATACAGAGAATATACCATTAGGCTTAAGGCGTTGGAGGAAAAGATACGATGTCTGTAATATGCCGGGATATCATTGACGAGCTTGAAAAACTGGCGCCTCAGCACCTGGCAGAGGCCTGGGATAATGTCGGACTACTGCTTGGCGACCCTGCGCAAACTGTACATAAAGTTATTGTTGCCTTAGATGTGGATCAGAGCCTTGTTAATGAGGCAATTACAACCGGTGCGAACTTAATTATCTCGCATCACCCGCTGATCTTCAAAGGTATTACCAGCATTCGTAATGACTCACCGCAGGGGAGTATGCTGGCTGCTCTGATAAAAGCAGGTATTGCCGTATATGCCGCACACACTAACCTTGACAGCGCTCATGGCGGCGTCAATGATGTATTAGCGCAAAAGTTAGCGTTAAAAGATATTAGGACGCTAACCACTGGTTATCAAGAACAAGTTCATAAATTAGTTGTTTTTGTGCCTGACTCTCATGTTGAGCAGGTGCGTACGGCTATAACTGAGGCCGGTGCAGGACATAGCGGTAATTACAGTCATTGCACTTTTCAAACTCAAGGTACAGGAACCTTTTTACCATTAATTGAATCGCACCCCTTTATTGGTGAACAAGGTAGACTTGAGTTTGTGAATGAATGCCGTTTGGAAACTATTTTTCCGGTGAGTCTGCGATCAAACGTAATTCGTGCCATGCTGGCAGCACATCCCTATGAAGAAGTGGCTTATGATGAATATTTGCTGATAAATAAAGCGGAAAGCTATGGGTTGGGGCGCGTAGGCAGGATTACACCAATGTGTCTTGATCTTTTTATCAGGCACGTCAAAACAGCACTGCATATCAACTCAATAAAAGCCGCTGGGCCGGTAAATACTTTAATAAAAAAAGTAGCAGTATGTGGCGGCAGCGGAGCAAGCCTGATTAAAAATGCAATTATTGCCGGAGCTGATGTATTGGTAACTGGTGATGTAAAATATCATGAAGCGCAACAGGCTGTTGCTGAAGGGCTGGCTATTATTGATGCCGGTCATTTTGCTACTGAACAACCGGTGATCGAACGTGTAGCTGACTATTTAAACGATTGTTCAGGTAAGAAGAGTTGGGATATTGCGATTATTACCCACAATACCGCCAGAGATATATTTACAATCTATTAGTTTATTTAAACGTTATTTGTAAGTATAAAGGGTTTGACGATTTACCTAATCCTGGTATATAATATCATCATACAAAAGAATATCTAGTGACCGAGGGAGCTCATGTTATGGGCTGAGAGTGGAACTAGCAAGTTCCTTACCTCCATTACCTGATCGGGATAATACCTGCGGAGGGAGGTCGTGTGTAATTTGTGTAATTGTGCGCGTCATTACCCAGGTGGGGGACGTGCTTTTTTATTTTTTTAAGGGAGGGAAAACCGTGCGTTTGACTGTGAACGGCAAAGAACTGCTGATCTTAGACGGACTTAGCATTGCTGAACTTATTGTTAAGCAAGGCTTTAACCCGGAAGTCATTGTGATTGAGCATAATCAAAAAATAATTAATAAAGAAGAATGGCATACCATTGCTTTACAACCAGAAGACTGCCTTGAGGTAGTCACTTTTGTCGGGGGAGGATGACTTCTTATGGAAAAAAATTTAGCTGGAGATATTTTAACAATCGGTGGTAAGGAACTGTCCAGTCGTTTATTTTTAGGAACAGGGAAATTTGCCAATAACAGGATAATCCCCGAGGTCGTCAGCGCTTCCGGTTCCCAGGTGATAACCGTTGCTTTACGGCGGATCGACCCTGCCTACAACGAAGAGAATATAGTGGGCTACATACCAAAACAATGTACGTTAATGCCGAACACATCAGGTGCCAGAACAGCGGAGGAGGCTGTTCGCATTGCCCGGTTAGCCAGGGCAACCGGGTGTGGTAACTGGATTAAGATTGAAGTTATTTCTGATAATCGCTATTTGCTTCCCGATAATATAGAAACAATTAAGGCTACCGAGGTTTTAGCGGCAGAAGGTTTTATTGTGCTTCCCTATATGAGTCCGGATTTAATGTCTGCAAAACGTTTGATGGAAGCTGGTGCGGCTGCGATTATGCCACTGGGAGCACCAATTGGTACGAACCGGGGTCTTAAAACTAAAGAAATGGTAAAGATTATTATCGAAGAAATTCCTTTGCCCATTATTGTTGATGCCGGTATCGGTCGTCCGTCTGAGGCCGCTGAAGCCATGGAAATGGGAGCTGCGGCAGTCCTTGTTAATACTGCGGTAGCAACTGCCAGCAATCCGGTCGTTATGGCTGAAGCTTTTGGTTTAGCTGTTGCTGCTGGCCGTAAAGCATACCTCGCCGGCCCTGGTGCTATTCAGGGATATGCAGCTGCTTCGTCGCCATTGACTGGTTTTCTGCACGAATAACGGCCATGTTGTGGAAGGAGGATTTATATGAGTGTCTATGAAGAATTGCTAAAATACCGGGACTTGGATTTCGCAGCTATCTTTGAGCAGATTACTGACAACGACATTCAACGGATTATTAGTAAAGACCGTTTAACAGTATTCGATTACCTGACACTATTATCGCCTAAAGCCGAGGCGCATCTGGAGGCTATGGCCCAGCAGGCTCATCGCCTCACGGTGCAACAGTTTGGACATACTATCTTGCTGTATACACCGTTATATTTAGCTAATTACTGTGTCAACCAGTGTGTATATTGCGGTTTTCATGCCCATAATGCGATCGAGCGAAAAAAACTGTCACTTGAGCAAGTGCGGTCCGAAGCTGAGGCCATTGCTGCAACTGGCTTAAAGCATATCCTTATTCTTACTGGAGAATCACGGCATCATTCTTCTGTTGGATATATCAAGGATTGTGTGCAAATATTAAAAGACTATTTTACCTCTATTAGCATTGAGATATATCCTCTCAATACTGACGAATATAGCGAACTTGTTGCGGCCGGCGTGGATGGAATGACTATCTACCAGGAAACATATCATGAAGAAACCTATGCTGAGTTACACCCAGCCGGGCCTAAACGCGACTATCGTTATCGTTTAGACGCCCCCGAGCGGGCTTGTCAGGCAGCTATGCGTGCTGTTAATATTGGTGCGTTGTTAGGCCTTAGTGATTGGCGCAGCGAGGCTTTTCTGACAGGTGTACATGCCGATTATTTGCAACGAAACTACCTGGATATTGAGATTAGCCTATCGCCGCCCAGAATGAGACCCCATGTGGGTGGCTTTCCACCCAAGGTTATTGTGAGTGATAAGAATTTGGTTCAATATGTTTTGGCTTTTCGATTGTTTATGCCGCGTGGGGGGATAACGCTGTCAACACGCGAGAGCGCAACACTACGTAATAATATGCTCAAACTTGGAATTACCAAAATGTCAGCCGGGTCATGTACGGCAGTGGGTGGCCACTCAGAAGAGGCTGCTGTCGGACAGTTTGAAATATCTGACGAGCGTAGCGTAACCGAGATGGCAGACATGTTATATTCTCGTAATTACCAGCCTGTCTATAAAGACTGGCAGATGTGGTGATGGTAGTAGTAGCATATTGCAGCAGCCAACAAGCAGATGCCATTTTCGTATGAAACAGGGGGGATATTTGATGCCAAAACCTGGTATGGCCAATTTTTTAACTACAGACATATACGCTTTGACAGCCGAGGAATATTCCCTTGGCAGAAACAATGTTGAAGTAGTACAATTATTAATTACTGCTGGAATTAAAGTAATTCAATATCGGGAAAAAGACAAAAAGGCCGGACAAATGTATAAGGAATGTTTGTTAATACGGGAAATGACTAAGAAGGCCGGTGTCACTTTCATTATTAATGATCACATTGATTTGGCTCTGCTGATTGGTGCTGACGGCGTACATGTTGGCCAGGAGGATTTGCCGCCGGCTAAGGTTAGAGAGTTAATTGGCAATGATATGATTCTTGGATTATCCACCCACTCGCCAGAGCAGGTTAAGGCGGCAGTGGCATTAGGGTGTATCGATTATATTGGTGTCGGCCCTATATTTGCTACCCGTACTAAGAAAGATGTTTGTGAACCAGTAGGGTTTGCCTATCTTGAGTATGTTGCTAAAAACCATCAAATACCATTTGTCAGCATTGGCGGAATCAAAGAAGGCAATATTATGGATGTTAAACATCATGGTGCCAAGATTATTGCGATCGTTACCGATATTGTCGGGGCAGTTGATATTCCTGCCAAGGTACAGTCAATTCGCCAAGCGCTTAAGCAATGCTGATTGTTTGTTGACTTGATCGTTAACTAATGATATTATTAAAAGTCCAAAATGATATTGATGTCTGAGTACGAAAGATGATCGCGAATACATTGTGTATTTGAGGAAAGTCCGAGCTCCATAGGGCAGGGTGCTGGATAACGTCCAGCGAGGGTGACCTCAGGGAAAGTGCCACAGAAATGTGAACCGCCAGGCATGTGCCGGGTAAGGATGGAACGGTGCGGTAAGAGCGCACCAGCAGTCAGGTGACTGATTGGCTAGGTAAACCCCACCTGGAGCAAGACCGAATAGGGAAGGGATGAAGCTGCCCGCTGATCCTTCCGGGTTGTGTCGCTAGAGCCGTCAGGCAACTGCCGGCCAAGATAAATGATCGTCGCCGTTAACGCGGAACAGAACTCGGCTTAATGACTACTCAGAAAAAACAATGAAAACCCGCGACCTTGATGGTTGCGGGTTTTCGTATTATTTCCAGAATAATATTTCAGGGGATTTTTTGGGGACTGCAGGTGGGTTAACCTGCGGGTAGCCCACAATGATCGGGGCGATAGCTTCATAGCCTGTTGGAATACGAAGCTCCGCTTTAACTTCCGGCAGATTGAGAAAGGCGCGGGCAAAACCGATCCAGCACGTACCAAGGGCTAGGTTATGTGCAGTCAGCATGAGATTCTGTGCGGCTAAACAACAGTCTTCACTGCTATGAAGTTCGCTGGGTTTTGCAAAGATAATTATAAGGGATTGGGCATTATAAAAAATATTAAACTCAGGGTTTTCAAAGGCTGCTTTGTATTTATTCAGTTGCGGCACTTGATCAAGTATACTCAAAAGATAATGTTTGCTACGGTCAGAATACTCTTTTAGAAGAGCGCCGTCCTGGATTATGGCATAAGCCCAAGGCTGAGAATTCATGGCACTGGGTGCTTGTACTGCTGAGTCTAATAACTTTTCGATAGTTGCCTTATCTACAGTGGTATTAGTGTAGCTTCGGACTGAACGGCGGTTGTTAATAGCTTCCTTAAGTTCCATTAAAATCATCCTTTCAAAATAGGCTTTTATGTGCTTGTTGGCCCTTGCTGCAAGTCTGAGTATTATTAGTAAGCATTGTTTTATTTATAGGAACATATTAACTTAATCACCTGCAAATGTAAAGTTCTGGGGTGAAATATTGCTGAGATTGGTCATACTATAATTATTGTATGGATTTTGTTAGGGGGAAATTCTTTGACAGCATTTATGACCGCACTTACCTTTGTAATACTTGCTGAAATGGGGGATAAGACTCAGTTATTAGGTATGGCCTTTGCCACACGTTATCCATGGCCAACTGTAATGGGTGGTGTTTTTGTAGCAACATTACTTAATCATCTGCTTGCCGTAGTTATTGGCAGTTACCTCACCATGTTTATTCCATTACAATATGTCCAGATTATTGCCGCGGCCTCTTTTATTATATTTGGTTTATGGACAATCCGGGGTGATGAATTAAATGGCGAGGATAAAGATACACACCACAGTCCTTTTTGGACAGTGACGATTGCATTTTTTATTGCAGAAATGGGAGATAAAACTCAACTGGCTACGATAGCATTGGCCGCTCAGTTTGCTAATGAAATGATACCTGTATGGTTAGGAACAACTGCCGGTATGATGATAGCTAATGCAATCGGGATCCTGGTCGGCGTAGTTTTAGGAAAAAAGATTCCCGAGGGCTTAGTAAAATGGGTTGCGGCTATCAGTTTTATTTTCTTTGGCATGTATGGTCTGTACGAGTACCTGCCGCACGAGATGTTAACTATACCTGTTATGGCTGGTGGAATAGTGGTCATCTTTCTGGCCATCATCTTTGTTGCCAAACTAGGTGGTAATAAGCTGCCACGTGAGCAGCCGTAAGTAGTTAATGAAAAAATATGTTTAAAATGTTATTTGATCACTAGACAATTTGAGTTTTTATGCTATAATATAAACATATTTAAATAAGATTTGAGTCAATGATGACTCCTTCACATAACAATGTATGTGGA
>NZ_DATMXX010000228.1:0-15535 GCF_035561255.1 Sporomusa sp.
ATCCCGTTATTTTTGAATGGTTATTGCCACTTTGCTGCTATTTTCAGAAAATAATAAAGGCCGTACAAAAACTGTACAGCCAGGGTTCTTGCAGATAAGTTTCTATAGTTTGCGGCTGCCGCGTTTGGTTATTGCAACCCCACCTTGGCATAACGGACAGTCATCCGATTGATAGGTAGGAACTGTAAGATGCAATAAAGCCTGGGACGGAATACCGAAATCAGCCTTGCCGCCACTGCGGTCAACAAGAATACCCACACCTACCGGAATACCGCCATGCTCACGGACTACATCAATAACCTCTTGTACAGAGCCGCCTGTTGTAACAATATCCTCAACAATAAGCACGCGCTGGCCTGGCTCAATGACAAAACCACGCCGGAGTGTCATCTTACCATTTTCCCGTTCCGTAAATATGGCGCGAGTCCCCAGATGCTTGCCTACTTCATGCGCCAGGATAATACCACCGGTCACCGGCCCCACAACAAGCTCAACATGCTCATCTTTAAACCGGCCAGCCAATGCGGCACATAGTCTCTCGGTATGTTTGGGATATTGCAGCACCTGAAATTTCTCGACATACAGAGGACTATGTAAGCCTGAGGTCAGTAAAAAATGTCCTTCTAAAATAGCGCCTGTTTCAACAAAGAGCTCTCGCACCTCTGCTTCATTCATTATGCATTCCTCATTTCTTCTAAAATTGCCAGGGCTGCCGAGCGCGGCTTCTCTGCCGCAGTAATAGGCCGACCTACTACCAAATAATGAGCGCCTGCCCGGAGGGCATCGGCCGGCGTAGCCACCCGGCTTTGATCATTTAAGGCCGCACCTTGGGGGCGAACACCAGGGGTAATGATGGCAAACTCCCGACCGCAGGCTTCTCTAATAAGCTCAGCCTCCTGAGGCGATGCTACCACGCCATCTAAACCGGCTTCCCTTGCCATTTTTGCCAGATGCACAACCTGATCGGGAATGCCGGCAGTATAGCGCAGTGAGGCCCATTCAGCCTGATCCATACTTGTCAGTACAGTGACGGCAATTAGCTTAGGGCGTGGGATATTAAGGCTGGCTGCCGTTTCAGCAACTTTTTCTGCTGCCGCGCGCATCATCGCCGCACCACCTGACGCCTGGACATTAATCATGCCTACGCCCAGCCGTGTCAGCGAGGCGGCCCCCTGCGCCACCGTATTGGGAATATCATGCATTTTCAAGTCCAGGAAAACATCTTTTCCTACTTCGCGTAGATAGGCCAGACATTCCATACCAACACTGTAAAAAAGTTGCATACCTACTTTATAGTAACTGACGGCATCGCCTAATGTCTCAACTAATTGCCGGACTTCAGCCATAGTAGCAACATCAAGAGCAACAATCAAACGTTTTTTTACCTGTTCCATTTTAATTAGCCTCCCTGTTATGCGACTCTTTAGTTGCAGTTGGCCTGACCGACAAGCTCACCCACGTGCTGCAAACCGCGTTCAGCCAGATAACCTTTGATACCTTCGGCCACCTCAACAGACACATAGGGGTTAACGAAATTAGCTGTACCAACAGCCACTGCACTAGCCCCTGCCAGCATAAATTCGATAGCATCGGCAGCAGTCATAATCCCGCCCATGCCAATCACCGGCACGTTAACAGCTTTAGCAACCTGCCATACCATCCGTACCGCGACCGGTTTAACAGCCGGGCCGGACAAACCGCCCACAGTATTGCCTAAAACAGGCCGCCAGGTCCGGATATCGATCGCCATACCAAGCAGCGTATTAATCAGTGAAACGGCATCAGCCCCAGCAGCTTCTACCGCTTTGGCCATCAGCACAATATCAGTAACGTTGGGTGATAGTTTAACAATAACAGGTAAATTCGTCTTGGCCTTTACTGCTTTTACAACCTCGGCAGCACTATCAGGGCAGGTGCCAAAGGCAATTCCCCCCTGCTTTACATTGGGGCAGGAAATATTTACTTCCAGACCGGCTACGCCAGACTGATTAAGCCTGGCTGCCAGTTCACCATATTCTTCCACTGTATTGCCAGAGATATTGACAATGACAGGTACCTGATATTTCGCTAATTTAGGCATGATCTGAGTAACAAGCTCTTCAACACCAGGGTTTTCCAGCCCGATAGAGTTCAGCATGCCTGCCGGTGTTTCTGCCATGCGCCGCCCACTGTTACCAGCCTTAGGCGCCAGCGTTGTCCCCTTAACGACTACGGCTCCTACCTGGTTTAAATCAACAAAGTCGCTATACTCCAAACCAAAGCCGAAAGTCCCTGACGCCGTCATCACCGGCGTTTTCATTTTGATTCCGGCAATATCAACAGACAGCATTGTATCAGCTATACTCACCACACTACCTCCCCGGCCCGGAACACCGGACCGTCAGTGCATACCTTGTGACGTTTGCCGCTGGTACCGGCGCAGGTACATGACAAGCAAGCCCCAACACCGCACGCCATATATTCTTCCAGCGAGACCTGGCACGGAACACCATAATGAGCCGCCGTCTCAGCCACACCTTTGAGCATGGCATGTGGTCCGCAGGCATATATGCTATCAAATTTTTCCTTTTTCAGCAACTCAGGCAATAGATCTACAGTGAAGCCACGCCGGCCAATACTGCCGTCATCTGATGTAATATGAATATTTTTACATACACCGGCATAGATCTCAGGCCAAAATAACTCCTGCTCGTTGCGACCACCCATAAGCACAGTGGCCGGGCGGGAACAAAAAGCCTTGGCCAGCATAACCAGCGGTGCCAGTCCCATGCCGCCGCCAATTAGCAGCGGGCGCTGTGCGGTTAAATCAAAACCGTTACCAAGCGGCCCCATACAATCGATGCTCTCGCCTGCCTGGAGCTTGGTCATCAGCACCGTGCCGCGGCCAACAACGCGATAAATGATGGTAAGTGTTCCCTGGTCTACATTACAGTCTGCAATACTAAACGGACGTCGCAGCAGCGGATCAAGAACATTAGCCAGCCGCAGATGGACAAACTGGCCAGGGCGGGCGATAGCAGCAATCTCTGGCGCTGCCACTATCATTTCAAATACATCCCCGGCAATTACGCGTTGTTTAATTACCTGAGCTTTTACACAGGTTTTAACCACGAATCTTCTCGCCTCCGCCTACATAATCCTGCAGCGCCAGCACATAGAGAAACTTTCTTTCACGAATGATACTTAATACGTCAAAAACAGCGTTGGCTGTATCCATTGAGGTCAGACACAAGATCGAATGTTCTACCGCAGCCCTTCTGATCTTGAAACCATCGCTCTCAAAGTCCCGGCCTTTGGTCAAGGTATTAATAACCATATTTATTTTACCAGCCTTAATCATTTCGATAATCTCAGGCTGTTGTTCATGAAGTTTTGGCACTGTGCCTACTTGTAAACCAAGTGACCGCAGATAATCCGCAGTGCCGCTTGTCGCCACAAGTTCATATCCCAGTCTGGCAAATTCTTTGGCAATCTCGCCAGCCTCAGGTTTATCCTTATCAGCAACAGTAACGAGGATCGCTCCCTCTTGCGGCACATTCATACCAGCGCCAACAATGCCCTTATATAGTGCACGGGAATACTGATAGTCAATCCCCATAACCTCACCAGTTGACTTCATCTCCGGGCCAAGTGAGATATCCACATGTTGCATCTTAGCGAAAGAGAACACCGGCACTTTTACAGCAACATACTCTCTGGCAGGCATGAGGCCCGGGGTATATCCCATCCCTTTCAAGGTCTCACCAATCGCTATCCGGGTCGCCACATCGACCATCGGCACATCGGTGATTTTACTCAGGAAGGGGATTGTCCGGCTGGACCGGGGATTTACCTCAATTACATAGACCTCTTCGTCCACAATGACATACTGAATATTGATTAAGCCTTTTACCTTAAGCCCCCTTGCCAGGCGACCTGTGTAATTGACAATCGTATCCTTCACCTGCTGAGACAATGTCTGGGGTGGGTATACGGCAATACTGTCGCCAGAGTGGACGCCCGCCCGCTCGATATGTTCCATAATCCCCGGGATCAGGAAATCATCACCGTCTGAAATAGCATCAACCTCAACCTCAGTACCCTGCATGTAACGGTCGACCAGTACCGGATGCTCAGGCGAGGCTTTAACCGCCCGTACCATATAGTCTTTTAACTCAGTTTCGTTATAGACAATCTCCATGGCCCGCCCGCCAAGCACATAGGATGGACGAACGACAACAGGGTAACCGATACGCGCCGCAGCCTGCGGCGCCAGCCCGGCATCAGTAATTGACTCACCCTTGGGACGTGGAATATTCAACTGCTCTAGTAGTTCATCAAACTTCTCCCGGTCTTCAGCCCGGTCAATATCCTCCACACTGGTGCCAAAAATTCTGACCCCGGCTTTGGCAAGTGGCCCGGCCAGGTTAATGGCCGTCTGACCACCAAATTGAACGATAACCCCCTCCGGTTGTTCTTTGTCGATAATATTCAACACATCTTCAGGGGTCAGCGGTTCAAAGTACAACCGGTCAGATGTATCAAAATCAGTAGACACAGTTTCGGGGTTATTATTGATAATGACCGATTCAATGCCCATCTCCCGTAGTGCCCAGACCGAATGAACCGAGCAGTAATCAAACTCAATCCCTTGACCGATACGAATCGGTCCTGAACCCAGCACCATGACTTTGCGCTTATCGGTCCGCTGTACTTCATCTTCTTGTGCATAGGTTGAGTAGTAGTAGGGTGTAACAGCCTCAAACTCAGCCGCGCAGGTGTCCACCATCTTATAGCTTGGTATAATATTGGCCTGTTTGCGCCTGTCCCGGATTTCATAGACTGTTTTGCCGGTTAGTTCAGCAATTGACTTATCAGCAAAACCGATTTTTTTGGCTGCCAGCAGCACCTCATCAGAAAGGTCCTTGCTGATTTGCCGTTCCATCGTCACAATATTTTCAATCTTGTCTAAGAAAAACTTGTCAATGGCCGTTATCGCGTGAATCTCTGCTACCGTTACACCCCGGCGGATAGACTCAGCAATAACAAAAGCACGCTCATCATTGACCAGCCTGAGCCGATCCTTTATTTCCTGGTCACTCAGTTTGACAAATTCGGGGATATACAGTCGATTAAGGCCGATTTCAAGCGAGCGTACCGCCTTCAACAACGCGCCTTCAAAGTTACGGTCAATAGACATGACCTCGCCGGTTGCCTTCATCTGTGTACCCAGGGTCCGGTCAGCAAAAACAAACTTATCAAACGGCCAGCGCGGGAATTTAACCACCACATAATCCAGCGCCGGTTCAAAACAGGCCTTAGTCTTGCCGGTTACCGCATTGGTAATCTCGTCCAGGGTATAGCCGATGGCGATTTTCGTAGCTACTTTAGCAATCGGGTAGCCGGTTGCTTTCGAGGCTAGGGCGCTTGAGCGGCTTACCCGTGGATTAACTTCAATGACGATATAATTACTGCTTTTAGGATCAAGTGCATACTGTACGTTACAACCACCCTCGATGCCCAGCGCCCGGATGATTTTAAGCGAAGAGCTTCTTAGCATCTGGTATTCATAGTCAGTCAGGGTCTGTGACGGCGCGACAACAATACTATCGCCGGTATGGACACCAACAGGGTCAAAGTTCTCCATATTGCATACTGTGATGCAGTTGTCGGCAGCATCACGGATAACCTCATATTCGATCTCTTTCCAGCCGGCTACACTGCGTTCAATCAGCGCCTGGCCGATCAAACTGTGCTTTAGGCCTCTGTTTACTGTATCGATAAGCTCTTCGTCACTATGAGCGATACCGCCGCCGGTCCCGCCTAAGGTATAGGCCGGCCGAACAATCAGCGGATAGCCGATTTCTTCAGCAAATTTGAGGGCACTTTCAATATCCTCAACAATTGTACTTGCCGGGATTGGCTGTCCCAGCTCCTCCATCGTTGCCTTAAAGAGTTCTCTGTCTTCAGCCTTTTTTATCGCTTCAATCGGCGTTCCCAGTAATGCTACCTGATATTTCTCCAGTACGCCGTTTTCAGCCAGTTTAACCGCCAGATTAAGACCGGCCTGGCCACCCAAAGTAGCCAAAATACCGTCTGGTCGCTCTTTGGCGATAATCTCTTCCAGATATTCAGGGGTCAGTGGTTCAATATATACCCAATCAGCAATATTGGTATCTGTCATGATGGTCGCCGGATTGCTGTTGACCAGCACCACCTCAAAACCCTCTTCTTTAAGTGCCTGGCACGCCTGGGTGCCGGCATAGTCAAATTCAGCAGCTTGGCCAATCACTATCGGGCCTGAGCCAATTACCATAACCTTGCGCAAGTTTTGTTTTTTCGGCACCGTTAGTTCCCCCTCGCCTTATTCATTTCTTTATTGAGTAGTCTCATAAATTCTTCGAACAAATATGTGCTGTCATCAGGTCCGGGGGCGGCTTCGGGGTGATATTGTACCGAGAATACAGGCAGGCTGTTATGACGCATGCCCTCGACCGTGCCATCATTGACAGCGCGGTGAGTTACTGTAACATCAAGATTAGCAAGCGAGTCTTCATCAATTGCATAACCGTGGTTCTGTGATGTGATATATACGCGGCCTGTTGTCAAATCCTTAACCGGGTGATTAGAGCCACGATGGCCAAACTTCAGCTTATAGGTGTCTCCGCCCAGAGCCAGCGCTAACAGCTGATGACCAAGGCAGATGCCAAATATCGGTTTTTTACCGATAAGTTTCCGCACCGTCTCCACAGGCGCATCTTTAGGATCGCCGGGGCCGTTGGACAGGAATATGCCGTCAGGATTAAGCGCCAATATTTCCTCTGCTGGGGTATAAGCAGGTAACACCGTAAGATTGCAGCCTGCTTTGGCCATAGAGTTTAAGATGTTACGCTTAATACCAAAATCCATAACTGCAATGTGCGGGCCATTGCCTGGAATCCGATATACTTCTTTAGTCGTAACTTCGTTGACAACCTCAATGAAGGGCGATATCGCGAATAGTTCGGCTATCTCGCTTTCCGGAGTATCAGCCGGCACAATCACACCCTTCATGGTACCATGTGCCCGTATCCGTCTGGTGATAGCCCGGGTATCGACACCATATATGCAGGGAATATTTCTCGTTTTCAGATAGGAAACCAACGAATCTTCTGCCTGCCAGCTGCTCGGCTGACCGCACAACTCGCTGATCACAAAACCGCGCACAAACGATTGCCGCGCTTGTTCAAAGAGATCAGCCACCCCATAGTTGCCGATAAGCGGATATGTCATTGTTACAATTTGTCCGCAATAGGACGGATCTGTTAATACTTCTTGATAACCGGTCATGCCGGTATTGAATACTACTTCCCCAACTGCTTTAGTACCGGAAGCAAGCATCCCTTGGAAAACGCTGCCGTCTTCCAATATCAGTTTGCCAATCATTTAAGCACCTCGCCATTTTGCATAATTATACTGCCATTCACTATAGTAATTAGCGGTTTACCCCTTAAATTCCTGCTTTCGAATGGAGAATGTTTACCGCGAGTATAAAATTTTATGCAGTCAACAGCCCATTTATATTCAGTATCGATAATCGTAATATCTGCCGGTGCCCCAATTTTCAACACACCGCTATCCAGTCCAAGGATTTTTGCCGGTGCCCAGGACATCTTGTCGACAATTTCCGGCAAGGTCAGTTTCCCGGTATGATAGAGTCCTGTCAGTACAACCCCAACTGCTGTTTCCAAGCCGGCAAAGCCGCTGGGGGCATAACGGAACTCAACGTCTTTTTCTTCAAAAGCATGTGGCGCATGGTCAGTGGCAATGGCGTCCAGCGTTCCATCTTTTAAGCCGTCAATAAGGGCTTCCACATGATCAGCCGACCGGAGCGGCGGGTTGACCTTAAAGGCTGTGTTAAAGCTTTTCAATTCCTCATCAGTAAGTGTCAGATGATGCGGCGTAGCTTCAGCCGTTACCTTTACTCCACGTCGTTTGGCCTGGCGGATAATCTCAACCGCCCCCTTACTGCTGACATGGGCGATGTGAATCGGTGAGTTTGTATATTCAGCCAGCATAATATCCCTGGCTACCGCAATATCCTCAGCAACAGCCGGCCGGCCTTTGAGCCCTAACATCGCCGAGACCGTACCTTCATGCATAAACCCTTCACCAGCCAGCCCTTCATCCTCTGAATGGGTAATGACCGGCCGGCCAAACATCCCGGTATATTCAAGCCCGGTCTTTAACAGGCGGGTACTATCCAGGTGACCACCATCATCCGAAATGGCCACTACCCCTAACTGTATCATATCGCCGATTTCAGCAAGCTCTTTGCCTTCTAAACCTTTGCTGAGGGCACCAATGATTTTTAGATTAACAACACCCTCTGTTTGTCCGCGTTGAATTAAGCCAGATACAACAATTGAGCTGTCAATTGAGGGTTTAGTATTGGGCATGCACGCAATGGTGGTAAAACCACCCGCGGCGGCAGCCCGCGTGCCTGAAGCAATGTCTTCCTTGGCTTCCAGGCCTGGCTCTCTTAGATGTACATGCATATCAATAAGGCCGGGGACTACTACCAGTCCCGCAGCATCAATAATCGATGCTCCGTCGGCTGCACAATCTGAACCAAGTGCTACTATCTTCCCATTTTCAATTAAGATATCGCCTACTTCATCCATATTTGCGGCCGGATTAATAATACGTCCACCTTTAATTAGCAGCTTCAATGTGAGTCCCTCCCATCAGCACTAAGAATAACAGCGCCATCCTGACTGCCAGTCCATTCTTTACCTGTTCCTGTATGGCAGACTGCTCGCCATAGGCTACATCCGGAGCAATTTCAAGCCCGCGATTCATAGGGCCCGGATGCATTAAGAGCACATCTTGCTTAGCCAAAGCTAAGCGCTTGGCATTAATACCAAATATCCGGGCATATTCGCGCGCTGAGGGGAAAAGTCCCTTCTGCTGCCGCTCACGCTGGATGCGAAGCACATTGACCACATCGGCCTGATCGAGCGCTTCTTCAACCCGATTATGCACCTTCACACCGATTTTTTCGATGTCGCGCGGCAGTAGTGTTTGAGGCCCGGCAAGATGAACCTCGGCGCCCATTTTCTGTAGGCCCCAGATATTAGAGCGCGCCACCCGGCTATGCAGGATATCGCCGACTATGGCTACTTTTAATCCGGCAATCTTGTCTTTGTATTGCTTAATTGTAAACATATCCAATAGGCCTTGCGTGGGGTGTTCATGGGCTCCATCACCAGCATTTATGATGACAGGTTTGGCAACATTAGCAGCAAAGTGCGCTGAGCCTTCTGCCTCATGCCGCATCACAATGATATCTACGCCCATAGCTTCAACGGTGAGCAGCGTATCACGCAAGCTCTCGCCTTTAGTCACACTACTTGAGCTTGTCGAGATGTTAATAACATCAGCACCAAGGTATTTTCCAGCTAATTCGAACGAGGTACGCGTCCGGGTACTATTTTCAAAAAACAGATTAACGATCGCTTTGCCACGCAGCGTTGGCGCTTTTTTAATATCCCGGTCGATGATATTTTTCATTTCTTTTGCCGTATCCAGGATTAATTCCATTTCGGCTGCTGACATAGTCTCTAAACCAAGGATATCCTTTTTCCGCAGCGACACTTGAGACTTACTCATTACGCACTCTCCCTTCAAATTAAACAAACCCCTTGCCTGAAAGAGCAAGGAGTTAAAGTAGCCATACCAAAAATAAGCATATCAGCTTGGCAACATCCTTACAGACCTCTCAGGGCCCACTTAAAGGATAGTATTTGTTATTGTCAGATATAATAAAAGCCTTCTTGCCGTGAAAAGCGCGCAAGAAGGCGTTAAAAATCTGTATCGTCCCCTTGCCAGCCTCACAGGACCAGCTTAAAGGCCATATTCGTGTTGTTAAGATAATAGCAGATTTCGCCAAGGATTGTCAATAGCCAAACGGTTCATTTATGTAAAAAACAAAGAGGCTTCCGAGAATGATCTCAGAAGCCTCTTTGTTTTTTGGTGCGGTTGGTGAGATTTGAACTCACACGCCTTGTGAGCGCCACCCCCTCAAGATGGTGCGTCTGCCGTTCCGCCACAACCGCGTAAAACACTATATGATGTTCCGCGCTGCCGCTTGGAACTAAGCGATTCACACAGGTTTCCGCGTCGCTTTCGCTCCTAAAAACCTGGTTCTCTGCTTATCTACTTAATTGGTGCGGTCGAGTGGATTTGAACCACCACGAGGTTGCCCCCACTAGCTCCTGAGGCTAGCGCGTCTGCCGTTCCGCCACGACCGCATGCATATTGTTAACGATAAAATTATACGACAATTCTTTGTCCAAGTCAAGGTAAATCTCAGTAAGACATGGTGCGTCTGCCATTCCGCCATAACCGCGTAGATTCTAGTTGGTTGTGTACAAGTAGGATGTTCTTCGCTACCGCTCAGAACTAAGCGACTCGCACATATTCTTGTTTCGCCTTCGCGGCTCGCAAGAATATGGTTCGCTGCTTATGGTGCGGTCGAGTGGATTTGAACCACCACGAGGTTGCCCCCACTAGCTCCTGAGGCTAGCGCGTCTGCCGTTCCGCCACGACCGCATGCTTGGTTACGTTTAACGCAACATAATGTATCTTATCATAACAATAAAATATCGTCAAGCACTTAATTGAGTATTATTTTGCCGCAGTGGCAAACCCCCACTGCCAGGCATTCCAGAAATTTCCCGAGGGTGTTGGGTTAGGCTGATAGTTTGCAACCACTGTTTTCACAGCATCAATATTCCCACGGAAATAGAGAGGTACAACCGGGCATTCATCGCGGAGAATGTCCTGAACGCGGAAGTAAATATCTTTTCTGGCACTCACATCAATTGTCCGTACACCTAATTCAGTCAGTTTATCTACCTCGGGATTACGCCAACCGGGATAATTTTGTCCGTCATATGCATTGCCACGACCTGGAATCTTATGGGAATTCCATAGATTGAGATTATCCGGATCAACGCCTGCAACCCAGGCATAGATAGCTGTTTCAAACTGCCTGTTTTTAAGAACCTCACCGAAAAACAGAGCCCCATCACTAGGACGAACTTCAACTAAAATCCCGATCTCTTTAAGCTGCTCAGCAATCTTTTGCGCAGTCTGTTCCCGCAATTTATTCCCAGTTGGAATAGTCAAAGAAAAAGTTAGTTTCTTGTTTTCTTTTGTCATAATTCCATCCGGCCCCGGTTGCCAGCCAGCTTGAGCTAACAAGTCCCGCGCAGCATTAACATCTCTGGCCAGGGGCTGCTGCATCGGATTGTAGGCCCAGGATAAAGGAGATTGGTCGCCATAAGCCGGACTTGCGGCACCTTTAAGCACATTGGCGACAATTGCCTGGCGGTCAATGGCGCTGGTAATGGCCTTACGAACGCGAACATCCTGGAATAGGGTATTATCAAGATTAAAGTCCAGATGCTCCCAGATCATAGTAGGTGTAATAACGGTCCGGACTCCACTTATGGCTTTCACCTGCTCCAAGTAGGAAAAGCCAATATTGCTGACCATATCTAATTCTCCTGACTTTAACTGGGTCAGCAGGATGTTGGAATCCGGGATAACTTTATAAATAATACTGTCTAAAACAGGTTTACCCCGATAGTAAGCTGGATTAGCCTCAAAGCTAATTGCTTCTGCAACCTGCCATTCTTTAAATTTAAACGGACCGGTACCAACAGGCGCGCGGTTGAATGAAGCTTTATTTATATTGCTCTCGTTCTCAAGTTTATGTTTGGGCAATATAGTTGTAAACAATGTCAAGTAAGGGGCGTAATACTCACGGAATTTGACTACAACAGTATGCTTGTCCGGAGTATCAATGCTACTAATCCGGTCATACCCGTCTCGCGCCACAACATTTACTTTTCGATTCATAATTAACTGCCAGGTAAACTTAACATCTTCAGCAGTAAATGGCATACCGTCATGCCAGGTTACCCCTTGCCGAAGCCGGTAGGTTACGGTCAGACCATCAGGCGTTACACCACCATTTGCGGTTGTTGGCACATCTACAGCCAGGTCTGGCAGCCATTCGCCTTTATCGCCGGTAATTACCAGACCACTAAACAATAGCCTTCCAACCTCGGCTGTAGCCAGCAAATCAGACAAAAGCGGGTTAAGTGTGTTGGGCTCTTGCAAACTACCGTATTTAAGCTGCCCCCCCTGTTGAATAGCCATTTTCTTCTTCTCGGGTGACGGAGTCTCTTCTCGAGAGCTACATCCAGCAGTAACAAATACTAATACTATTAATAATAAAATTATTAGCTTACGCATCATTTATAGCACATTCTCCTCATTACCCTGTTACCATTAAAGGTTTCTTTATAGCAAGCAGTAAATACTCCCAGATTAGTTCACTAGCCTCAGAGGGTGTTTACACTTCCACTGAGGCTTAGTTTCACTTATCTGCCATATAATTCCTGATATCGCTTTTTACTATTTAGGACTCTTTCAACATACTCTCTGGTCTCTTTAAAGGGAATCTGTTTTATATCATCAAAATCTTTTGACCACCCATACCGCTCCATCCATTGCCTCACATTACCCCGTCCGCCATTATATGCGGCAAGATAAAGCACCTCATTCCCGGAAAATTCTTTCTTTAAAGATGCGAGATACCATGTACCAAAGCGGATATTCATATCAGGATCAGCCAAATCAGCAATCATAAAATTCTTTTGTTCACGCTGTTCGGCAATCCACCGGCCTGTATCAGGCATAATTTGCATTAGCCCTAAGGCACCTTTAGGCGAACGGGCTTCGGTAATAAATTTGCTTTCTGTTCGAATCACACCGGCAATCAGAAATGGATCAAGATCATATTGGAGCGCATATGTGTATATAGCTTCCTGATACAAAAAAGGATACACATATTTCCTCTGAAACCAGTCGCTCATGAACACTGCATAGAGCCCTGTGACAAACAATAAAAGACCGATTATCAGGACTTTCAGCCAAGTCCAGATACGCAATACAATCACTCCGCAATAAAAATCACTATTTAACAATATGTGCTTGCAAAACAAAAAATGCTGCTATTTACCAGTACGACCTTCATTACTTATTTCGCACCAGAACTTAAGCACCTGTTTTTTCGTATTTTCAATAGTTTTACTGTTATTAATGACAACGTCGGCATATTTTAGCTTTTCACACAAGGAAAGCTGGGCCTTAATCCTTGCCATCGCATCCTCATAGGTACTATTATCCCGCATCATTAATCTGACAATCTGGGTATTCTCATCCACAAATACCACCCAGACAGCATCAACCCGTGTATACCACTCAACCTCAATCAGCAGCGGCGCATCAAGAACAAGAATTTTATAGCCTTGCTGCTGCGCGGCGACCGTCGCAGCCTGGACTTCCTCTTCAATCCGCGGGTGAGTAATGGCTTCTAACTGAGCCCTGGCCGCTGCATCCGCAAAAACAATTTGTCCTAGACGTTTACGATTGATGTTGCCATTTATATCAGTGACAGCTTCGCCAAATGTGGCAACAATCTCCCGCCATGCCGGAGTACCCGGTTTAGTAACATTGTGGGATAGTTTATCAGCATCAATAATAAATGCACCCAGTTCGCTCAATATTTTACTTACGGTACTTTTCCCGCTGGCAATTCCGCCGGTGAGTCCAATCAAATACATCCACTTATCCCCCAGCTATTTTTGACAATTAGGGCAGTAGTGCGAACCGCGTCCAGCTACCTCTTTGCGTGCAATGGCAGTACCACAGCGGTGACAAGGCTCATTAGTCCGGCCATACACATTAAGGTGATACTGATGGCTGCCGCTTTGTCCGGCCCCGTCGCGATAATCCCGGAAGGTTGTCCCACCGTGGGCTATGCCATCGGCGATCACCTGATTTACCGCCTGGTAGAGATATTTAGCTTCAGTCTCATTAATGCCATTGGCAATGCGTTCCGGATCTATACCAGCAATCGCAAGCGCTTCATCTACATAAATATTGCCAAGACCACCAATCAACTGCTGATTTAACAATACCGATTTAATCTTGGCCTTACGTTTGCCTAGCATATCAATAAAGTAATCTAACGTAAATTCGTCAGAGAGCGGCTCCGGTCCCATAGAAGACAGGCCGGCAATACGCCATAACTCTTCATGTGGCAATAAATAGAGTGTTCCCAGGGTACGGGTATCCGCATACAATAAAGAATCACCATTATCAAAATCAAATATGATATGCGTAAAACGATCATATACTGTGCCTGGATTTACATAATACAAGCGGCCAGTCATCCGTAGATGAACGACCATAACATAATTATTATCAAGATAGAATAGCAGATACTTGCCTCGCCGTTCTAATCTAGCAATTGTTCGATCAGTAATGATCGCCTGAAATTCAGGTGCAGCCGGCCATTTAATCAGGCGAGACAAGCCGATTTCAATACGGATAATTTTTCGCCCTTCCACTTTGCCGGTAAGTGTCCGGCGAATGGTTTCCACCTCAGGCATTTCAGGCATAGCACACGCTCCTTCTATTTGGCTTCGGCCCAGGTGCTGCCGACTTTTACTTCTGCTAAGAGTGGCACTGTAAGCTCTACAGCTTGCTCCATAGCATTTTTAACAAGTTTCGATACCTGCTCAAGCTCATCGGCTGTGACTTCCAGCACAAGTTCATCATGAACCTGTAATAACAGTCTGCTCTTTAGACCGGCTGTCTCAAGCGCTTGATACACATGATTCATAGCAATTTTTATAATATCGGCAGCTGCCCCCTGGATAGGTGTATTCATTGCCGTACGTTCAGCAAACGATCGCTGGTTAAAATTGCTACTATTAATATCAGGCAAATGCCGCCGCCTTCCAAAAAGTGTAGTCACATAGCCATCCCGGTGAGCACCGGCAACAACCTCGTCAATATATCTTTTTACACCTTGATATTTGGCAAAATAGCTTTCAATATAATGTGCAGCCTCTTTCCGGCTAACACCAATATCCCGCGATAAACCATAATCACTGATACCATAAACAATCCCGAAGTTAACGGCTTTGGCCCTTGCCCTTAACTCTGAGGTTACGTCCGCCATATCAATCCCAAAAACCTCAGCAGCTGTCCGGGTGTGAATATCCTGGTTATGGCGGAAGGCTTCAAGAAGGCTGGCATCGCCAGCCATATGAGCCAAAACCCTTAGCTCAATTTGCGAGTAATCTGCCGCCATAATATATTGATACCCATTACCGGGTACAAATAACTCCCTTATCCTTCGCCCGATATCCGAGCGGATGGGGATATTCTGCAGATTAGGGTCAGAACTGCTCAGTCTGCCTGTAGCTGTTACTGTCTGATTAAAAGTGGTGTGTACTCTATTTGTCTCAGGCTGTATCAGACCTTCTAAACCATCTAAATAGGTTGACTTAAGCTTAGTGAGCTGCCGGTATTCAAGCAGCTTATCAATCAAGGGGTGCTCTCCCGCCAGTTTTTCTAGTACTTCAGCGTCAGTAGAGTAACCGGTTTTAGTCTTTTTAAGGATCGGAAGCTTAATTTTTTCAAATAAAAT
>NZ_DATMXX010000229.1:0-20197 GCF_035561255.1 Sporomusa sp.
AGCATGGGCCTGACAGGCGCATGCTTCTTGTTATATGTGTTCTTGATGATAATGAACTTCACCCCCGTGGCAGGTTCATCTACTACTCACCCTCTAAATTGAACAATATAAGTCCAACATATGAAACAGTATTCTTTCCATTATAATACGGAATTCCACAAGCCTTTTCCAGATTCATGACATCTATCCCATAGGCTTCAACCGAAGCAAAAGCCTCATTAGGAAACCGGCACGGTTCATTGTCCAGGTAGGCACACTTTTCACAAAACTCACATGCTCCTGCATTCAATGGAAGAATCCCCTGTAGCTTGTAATCATTCTTAACACGCTCTAACAGCTCTCTGAATACCCCATCATGAACTTTTTTTGCAGCCATCATGCCGTTCCAGTCAAATGAGCTTTTCATTTGATGTACTGTTTGAAACAAGAGCCCGTGTTTATACTGACAGGCCTGGGCTTTTAATTCCGCAAACGGTCCGACGGCCGGGGGACAGACCCAATTGGTATTGTACTTTCTACATACATTCTGCTCACATGCTTTTCTAAAATCCTCGACAAATTTTATTTGGGTTACGTCGGCAATTGCAGCATGGTCAGCCTTCGCATCTAACGCTGCCTGTACTAAATCACTAAAACTTGCTCCCATATTCTTACCCTCCCTCGACTCAATAGCATAGCGGCTCTGGTACAACATTCAATATACCGCGTGGCTGCAACAACAGGTAAAGAAGACTGCCAAGGCAATCTTCTTTACCTATATATACATCTAGATATAGAGTAGCGGATAACCCCTGCGTTGTCAATATTTTTATACTATTCTTGCAATTAAATCCCTTTCTCCCATGACTGCCGGAAATTTAGAAGTAGAAGTCAACCCCCAGTTTGACAGTGTTCAGCTTGCCGTTATGAACACCGTCGGTAGGTTTTAAGGAAGCAGCCCACAAATAGATGTCAACATTTTTGTCAATGATGTACTGCGCCGTTAACTCCGGTCCTTTCAGGCCCCAGTCATATTTCGACACCCAGTAGTCGTCCGGAGCAATGGAAGACTTGGCCTCGGCATGCAGGTAGCGGGCCGTTACGAAATAAGAGCCGGGGGTATTGAGGTCAGCCCGGCCGTAGGTCATCCCGGCCTTGTAGGCTTTGTTCTGGCTGTCGGCGTTGGATTGGCCGTAAGTGGCAAAAAGGTTAAGCTTTTTGCCGATCATCTTGTCGAAACCGGCCTCCCACAGGTTAATATTATCAGACACAACGCTGGTATCCGAGCCGTCGGTGGCCAGGTTATGATAGGCTGCTTTTATATTAAGGTCCTTGGCAATAGGGGCGGAAAAATCTATGGCGGCATACCGGTTATCTGTTTTGCTGGAAATGAGATAGGGATTGGTGGCATTACCCGTCCAGCCTTGCCGGAAATAGCCGTAGGTCAAGGTGGTCCGGCTCCGGTCGCCTACAGCCAACTGAACCCCATTGATCCCTTTGCGGCCGGGAGTGACCATCAAACCGTAAGCTGCTCCGTATTCAAACCGGCCGGCTTTTACTGTAGCAGCGCCGACCAGTCCCTCCGCGTACATTTGACCATAGCGCTGCGAACCGCTAATATTGCCGTCAATCGTGGTATATGTGCCGTCGCCGTTAGGCACCCGGCTCCAGAAGCCGCCTGTCCGGAAATCCCGCACGGCTTCAGTCTCGATTTTCACTTGCCAGCGGTCGTTAACCTTGTAATTGACATACAGATCAATACCGACTGCAGGATAATGACCGTCGTTAGGGTGCGGGGTATCGCCGGTAGTCGCGGTATGACCCGCAAAAGAGCCGCTGTTATTCCATACCTGGTCAGAAAGATGCAGGAAACCGGAGACGGTTATTTTTTCACTTTTCTTTTCCAGGGTATCGACACGCACCCCTAGACTGGTAAGTTCACTGGTAAACTCTGCCGCGAGCTTATCAATTAACACCTTGTCCTCAGCATTGGCTTTTTCCGTATTCCAGATAGCCCGGGCGATCATTTGGGCCATCTCATAGCGGGTAACTGTTCTGTCACCCCCGAAGGTGCCCTGGCCGTCGCCGTCAATGATCCCGTCTTGTTTTAGTTTGTTTACCGCATCATAGGACCAGTGTTTAGCCGGGACATCGCCAAAGGGATTAGCTGGGCCAACCGCTGCTACGGTACCGGCGATATTCAGCATAAACGCAAGCACGGCAGCGATAACTACGCTTTTTTTCATCCTCTCTCCCACCTTAAGAATTTATTTCTCTTTTATCTCTAAGTTTTTATCGGAAGCTATTACTTATTTTCCGGTAGCGGCGGCAATCATGGCTTTAACATTCTCAACAGATGCATTGGGTGGGATTGTGCAGCCAGAGGCCAGAATGAAGCCTTGTCCCATGTCTTTAATCAGTTTCGTACAATAGTTATAGACCGCATCAGGTGTGCCAAGGGCTAACAGGGCTGCCGGCACATCGCCCTTAATGCACATGTGATCACCCAGGACTTCTTTAATTTTGTAAATATTAGTGGCGCCATCGCATTCAAAGATGCATTTATGTTTGGGAAATTGCTTGAAGTAGTCTAGATCCCGTTCCCAGTTACCGTCAATATGCAGGTCAACTACCGCTCCTTCCTCAATGATCACGTCGGCGGCGGCCTTGAGATATTTCCAGACAAAACGCTCCCAGATTTTCGGGGAGTAAAATTCACTGGCCCCCCGGGCCGGGGAGATAAATACCACTAAGGGCTTCAAGGTGCGGATTTGTTCGCGAAAGCCGACAAGGGTCTCGTCCAGGATAATATCCAGCACAGCTTCTACTTTATCTGGCATTTTATAAATATCCCGCAAAAATTTTGGCATGGAACGTGCACCGCTCAGGTGTTCATTTACCGTGATGGAGGCGCTGGGCGTATACACCAGATAGCCGGCGTCCTCAAAGTTTCTCATAAATTGCGGCACATCGGCCAGCTGGGCATAGAGGGAATCAACATCCACACCCAGACGGTTCTTTAAAAAGTCATCACTAAAGTCTTTCCAGCCTTTATTCAATATCGTGTCATAATCCGCAACTGTCATGATTTCCTGCTCATCAAGCTGCCATGGGGTATCATCCGGGAGATCGCGCCCCGGCAGTTTAATCTTCGTATAAAACATAAGCGGGAACATTGATGCAGCGGCAAAGGTACCACCTGTTCCATCCACATCCCCCAGGGCTTTGAAGGAAGATAAAATTGCTTCATGGGACGCTTTCATGTTCGAGCAAAACTCTGATAGTTTCATGCCGACATGTCTGGCACAGAAAGCGTCACCGGTAAGAATGACGGGGGTCCGGTCTGTTTTCTCCAAAACGATGGCTTTCTTTAAGCGCTCTGTACGCTCCTTAAGTAACTCCTGGTTTGTTTTCATCCATTAATACCCTCCCGTTTACTTTAATGATCAGCCGCTTAGCTTAGCTGACCTGGGTGATTGTGTATAATTTTGCAGCAGCAGCAACAAACCTACCGCCACAAAGGATACCGCACTGACAGAAAGTGGAAATCTTCCCGGTCCCTGACCAAATTGTCCTGATACTGCTTCAAAAACAAAGGGTGCAACAAACTGACCAATACCGCTGAGCGCAGAGGCTAAGGCGATACTGAAAGCCACCCGGGCTGGCGGCGACAATATGGACAGCGTAACAAAGAAGGCCGGGCAGGTTGTGGAAAATCCGATCCCGCCTATAAAGCAGCCGGTTAGCAGCAGATTAAAGTCATGGGTTCCGGATATCAGCGCCATCCCCGCCCCGGTCAATAACCAGCCAACGGCAATAGTATAGTTCTTTAACAATTGCATGGCTTTGCCAAACAGCAAGCCACCCACCAGACCGCCAACGGTAAACATGGTTAGTGCGAAACCGGCACTCGCGGCATTGCCCAGATTCTCACCGACAACCTGAATGGCTACGTTGGTGAAAAAAGCAAAAATCAGCAGATTATACAAGAACACAACACTTTCGATAAAATACACGGTGCCGGGCAACGGAGGTTTGGCTGCTGCCTCCCCCGGTGTTGCCGTCACCGCCGGTTTTGACGGCTCGGGGAGAAAGAAATACACAAAGATGAGTACTAAAATACCAAATGCGTAGGCCAGGAAGGTATTGTGCCAATCAGTCACACACAGCATACCGCCCAGCATGGCAAATATGATGCCGCCAATATTTACGAAAACACTCTGCAGACCCATGATAGTAGCCCGCTCGCCGCCTTCAAAAAAGTCTGAAATAAGGATCAGTGACAGCGGAAATATCAACCCTAAACTCAGGCCCAAAATAGCTCTCATCACCAGGATCTGGGTAAGGTCATTCATAAAGTACGGCGTAATGCCGCCAATTAAAAAAAGCAGCATGGCCACGTGAAAAAGCGTTCGCCGACTCATGAACTCGCTCAGTTTGCTAAATACCAGGGAAGCCAGGACCATGGTCATCGACGGCAAGGCAACCAGCATCATAATGGTCTGGGCACTTGCATTCTTAAAGGCCGCACTGATGTTGGCGATAGCCGGTGAAACAGCCGTAGCTGCCAGCAGTAATAAGGAAATAGATAAGACAGCTGCTTTTAGAAGTGTTCTATTCATGGTTTCACCCTCTCTTGCTTAATAATATCCGTATTTTTCTACGGCCTCAAAGAAGACTTTTACATTTTCATGCTTGGCATTAATCGGCATACAGCAGCCACATGCATATAAGAAGCCGCCGCCTTTACCCACCGTTGTAATGAGTTTTTTACAGTATTCATCCAGTTCGCTTGGCGATGCAATCGTAAGATACGCAGCCGGCACATCGCCGTGGATAGCACAATGACCGCTTAATACCTCCTTTGCCCTGAAAATGTCTGTGGCTCCGTCTAATTCCAACACGAATTTTCCTTTTGGCAATTCCAGAAAGTACTCTAAATTCTTAGTCCAGTCACAATCGAAGTGCAGGATTGGCACAATGTTTTTAGCCACTAATCTTTCAACAAATTCTTTAAAATAGGGCCAAACCAATCTGTCAAAATACTTTTGGGAAATGAACTGGCCGGCAGATCTGCTGCCGCCGACAAAAACCCGGTTTACACCGGTAGCCGCCACCGTTCTTTCCGAGCCCTCTACAAAAGCATCTACCAGAATTGCCATTAGTTCTTCCAACTGACCAGCAATCTGGAACATGTCTTTAAAATATTTTTCGATTGATCTAGTTAACGAAAACGCGTCAAATGGAACCAGCCCTCCCAAATCTCCATAAATCGGAACCTGGCCCCGGCGCCGTATGGCTTCAAGTTCAGCAGCCCGAATCCGGCCTGCTTCAGTAAAGCCTTTTACTATCTCCTCACGGCTAATGTTATTAGCACGTTCCAGAAAATTTATATGGTACTCGCCATACCCTTTCTCTTTAACAATTGCGTAGTCATCGCGGGTCATAACCTCTGTTTCCAATACCTGGCTTGAAGCATTATCCGGCAACTCTTTGCCAGGTAATTTCATCTTGCCCATACCAGCTCTTTCGGCAACATAACCACTGGTAATGCCGTTAATATCAGCACTGCAATCCCACATTGGATAGTCATTAGCCAGTTTCTCAATAGCTGCCAGGCCTTTTGTCTCAAACTCCCAAACAAATTCTTTGTTTGTTATTCCAACATATTGCCCGGCGTAATTGCCGGTTTCCGGCGCACACACTACCCGGTCTACCGGTTCAAGATTAATCGTAGCGATAAGCCTTTCCTCGGCAGTCATGGTATCTTTCCCCATCAACCCACCCCCACATCTTTACTCAATGCTAATTACCCTCTTTAACCTTATCCATGCCCCCTTTTATTTTTTGAATATTCTTTCTGATAGTCATAATAGCATGTAAGTAAAACCCTGTGAAATTCAAAAATAGATGGATGACTCTGCAAAAAATCATAACCAATTCGTCCCTTACTCTGTTGAAAATAGATGCCCAAGGATATATGATAAATAGCAATCAGAAGATTTAGACACATCTGATTATTATTACTAACCCCGCAGATTTACCTTGATGGGAGAGGGTATAGTGGAAGATATCCGGCATTTGCGTTCGTTCATCTATGTGGCTGAACATTTAAATTTCACCAAGGCTGCTGAGCAGCTCTACATTAGTCAGTCAACCTTAAGCAAGCATATTGCCGAATTGGAGGAACAATTAGGTGTCCAATTATTTGTCCGTACCCATCACTCGGTCCGGCTAACCCCGCCCGGTTCGACTTTATTTGAGGAGTCCCGCTCCCTTATGACCAAGATCGGCGAAGCCTTCGAAAGGGCGCGCAAATCTCAGCGTGAGGTCTGGGGAACATTACGAATTGGCTGTATGGGAATCGAGCATGCCTTTTTGCCGAGAATCCTGAAACATTTTGTTTCACTTTATCCCCATGTTAAACTTGATATTCAAGTTATGCCTATCCCCAGAATTAATGAGGCTTTAGAACGTCAGGAACTGGACATCGGTTTTAATACTTTCATAGGCAACGAGTTTACATCAAAATTGGAAATACACAGAATCCGGCGGGCCCGCTTATGCTTTTTATTGCCACGCAATCATCCTTACGCTAATAAATACTCCCTTGATCTTGCTGACCTTAAGCAGGAACGTTTCATCCTTATGTCCCCCACGACTTTTCCTATTGGTATAGACTGGTTTATACAACAATGCAATCAAAGAGGATTTACCCCAAATATCGTGAGTCAGCCGGCCCGTGTTGAAACCCTTTTCTGGCAGGTTACAGCAGGAATGGGTATCTCCTTTTGGGGTTTTGATCCGGTCTTCTGTCAAATGCTTCGCCATCACGTCTCCCTGGTCGCGATGAATGGGACCAACGCTTACGGGAATATTGCTTTGGTCTGGAAGAGAGGCAACCCAAATCCTATAATCCCGCTTTTTATTAAGGAGTTTGATGGAATAAAACCACCGAGAAAACTCCACTAAGAAAGCTAACCGCTCTTTAGCCTGTTTTTATAACACTTGGTATTCAACAAAAAAAATAAACGCCCTGAAGCCTTACTAAGGCTTCAAGACGTTTATTTTTCTTTTTATTTATTACCACACAGCTGCAACGCTGTGCTTTGATTGAATTTGACCTGCTCGTTACTGCCACCGCAGATATCATTCATTGTCACGGATTTTCCCGGCTCCAGCACCAGAAATTCCTCATCCCATAAGCCTTGCAGCAACTTGTGAAACAAGCGCAGTGAACCAGGGATCACTTCATGACACAAGTTAAGCCGTTCCGCAAAATTCTGTGTCTGCAGCAGGACACTGTCTACAGCATACGCCCCTGTATCGATCAGCATAAACCGCTTATAGTGACCCATCATAATTTTCATTATTTTTAAAGCTCTAATCTGGCCGTAACGCGCAATGCAACGTTCATATTCCCGGATTAGGTTATTCTCGTAATCCAGCCAGCCTTTGGTTAAAAAGTAGGTTCCCATTTCTTTTGCGATATTTTTTCTTGCTTCACATGAACCCAAAAGTAAAGGAATACAATCATCCACCTTGGGGAGTACCAGTGTTGCCTTATCAGACTTTATATCAAGTAAACTATTCCCGCAATAGCCAAACACTAATAATATTATGTCAACATTGTCGATTCTATTAATCTCTTCCTGAATTCTCTTATGCAGTAACTCCGGTGTATTATGCAGCCCAGATTCGACATAAATTACAGGATAGTCTACACCAGTTGTCTTGATAGCCAAAGTAAGCTCATCCTGGAGTGTCTGACACGCTAATATTGCTGTCCCCATTGGATACCTTCCTTCACGATGATTGAACAATTCTTTTATTCGTCACAAGAATATTGCGGCATAATTCTGTAACTTTGGTGCAGTCGGTAGCCCAATAATCAGCGCCTGTGTACTTTCGCACACTTTCATTAACTAAACCGCCAATAATAACGATGGTCTGAGAGCGAAGCCCGGCTTCATCGAGAAGATCAACCGTTTTTTTCATTGACTCAAAAGCCTCAGTGATAAGCCCGGTTAAGCATACCACCTGACTATTATACTGTTTTACAGCCTCAACAAATTTGGCCCCGGGTACATCCACCCCCAGATCACAGATATCAAAACCATTATAGCGCATAATTCCTGTTGTAATATTCTTGCCGATATCATGAATATCGTCTTCGACCGTACCGAAAATGATCGTAGGGTAGAGCGCACGTGGTACAACAGTCGGGTCTTTAATTACCAGAGTTAGCACGTCTTTAAAAATCTCAGAGGCCATAATCAGGTCTGATAAAAAATACTCGCCTTTGCTGTATAGCTCACCTACCCGGTCAGTACCTGCCCTAATCTCATCCAGTAGCACATAGGGACTGATCCCCATTTGCAGGCCTTGTTTAACTAAATTAATGACCATTGTTTCATCAAGCCTAGCCATAGCAGCAACAAGCATCTTCTGGATTTTCAGCATACTATCACAACCTTCCTGAAAGTGGGTATGAGGTTGCCTTTAATTCAAACCGGTCTTTATGACAAACCATGATCGAGACGCCCAGTGGTTTATCATCTTTAGAATAGATTACCTGCTTGATAACAAGCGCCGGCAGGGTTTCATCCGCTTCCAACAATTTAGCCTGCTCCGGTGACAATGCCGCCACAGATATAACCATGTCATTGCGAACTGGTACACTTTCCTGATGTTTGGCAACCAATTCCGGGAAATCGGCATATTCCAGCTGCGTTTCCAGTAATGGCTTGCCTTTTTGATAGCGCAGGAATTTTTCTTCAATAGCAGCAGGCTGAGTACCTTTGTACATAAGCCGCTTTACTGTAATCACATTGACATCCCCGGTAAAGCCCAATTCACCGGCTAAATTCGGGTTATTGCGGATCAGATTAACGCCTAACAGCTTATAACGTAACTGCTCCTTATTAACACCGCTATTCTTCAGGTCAATCACTAACTGATTCAGGCGGGGCCGGGTCACAAAACTCCCCTTCCCTTTAATTGTATCAATCAAACCGGCATCAGCCAGCAGTGCAATCCCTTGCCGCACAGTCATACGGCTGATTGCATATTTCTCCCCCAGCTGCGCCTCAGTCGGAATCAAGTCTCCGTCTTTAAGCGCACCTGTTTCAATCTGCTGTTTTATATCTTCAGCTAAACGGTAGTAAACCGGTATTAAATTCTCACGACTTCTCACTCAAACCGCTCCCTTAGAGTCTCCACGTTCGGTAATAACCTTAAATCTATACATCTATATACAGTGTACACAACAACTAATAATTGTGTCAATTTCTTTTTTACTCAGCCAACAAATATTGTGATAAGAATCGGGGCTAACACTGCGGTAAACACCCCAGCCAAAGCCATTGCCACACCTGCCATTGAGCCGGCTTGTTCACCCTCCAGGAGAGCCATTGCCGTCCCTTGCCCATGTGATACAGTACCCATTGCAAGCCCCCGGGCAACAGGGTCATGAATCTTAAACCAGGTAAGTAAGCTCAGTCCCACAACAGAACCAAACGTCCCGGTAGCTACAACAAACGCCACCGCCAGGGCCGGGTTGCCGCCTGCCAGTTGTGCCACCTCAACGGCAAAGGGGATTGTTGATGATTTAGGGATGATGGAAACAATGATATCCCTTGGTAAACCGCCGGCTTGGGTAATAAATAGCACAGTTGCCATTGACGCAATTGTTCCTGTGCCAACACCAAAAACAATTGCCGGGCCATATTGTTTCAATAAATGCCTGTTGCGATAAAGCGGTACTGCCAGGGCAACCGTAGCCGGTCCAAGCAAGAAAGTCATGATATCTTTAGCCGGAACATAAGCAGCATAAGGCAGCTTGCAAATAACCAGGAGCGCAATGATTGCTGAAGCACTTAATAAAACAATATTAATCAATGGATTATTATATCGGAAATATAAATAGCGGCTAAGAAGATAAACCCCTACCGTAATAAGAATCGAAGATATGGTAATAACGTTTTCCATTACTTATCCCCCTTACGCAGCAACTGTGTCAGCCCCCCCACGGCAAAGAAGGGTAACACCGCACCTGCCAGTAGAGCTGCTGCCAAAACCACGCCATGCTCATAAAATACAGCTCCCCAATCCATTAGGCCTACCGCTATTGGTATAAAGAAAAACAGCATATGTTTCAGCAGAAAATCGGCAGCATCCTGAATATAACGAAGCTTGATAATGCCACTCAGTAAGAGTAAAAATAGCAGCACCATCCCAAATACTGTACCCGGGATTGGCAAACCAGTAGTGGCAGTAATCTGGTTGCCTAACCAATAAACAATCCATAAAAGCATTCCTTGCCCTATCAGCTGTAACAGCTTCATGCCCAATTCCTCCTGCGTTCACTACAGTGAAAAAAGTCCTCGCCCTCATCTCAATATATAAAGCGTATCTGAGACAGGCAGTTCTGTCAACTTTTTAGTGTCAAAATAATAACACGCTACATCCTGGAATCTGTTGGATGTAGCGTGTTTTCTATTTTCTGCGTTTTTTCAATTCCTCCAACAGTTCACTTGGAGCAATGTTATGGTTAGCCAGCAGTACTAAGCAGTGATACCAGAGATCTGCCATCTCATACAGTATCTCGGCTTTATCGTGATTCTTAGAGGCAATAATGGTTTCAGCCGCTTCTTCACCAACCTTTTTCAGGATTTTATCCTGCCCTTTTTCAAAAAGGTAATTGGTATAAGAACCTTCTTTAGGGTTGTGCTTGCGGTCATTAATGACATGATAGAGTTCATATAAAACGCCGGCTAGCGGCTCTTTATACACCTTGTCCGGATCAACCAGCTTTTCTGCCTGGCCGGCATCCGCATCCAGCCTGCGACTAAAGCAGGAGAATGTTCCCTCATGACAGGCGGCGCCTCTCTGGCTCACTTTGACAAGGATCGTATCGGCATCACAGTCATAGTACATTTCTTTAACGGCCTGCACATGGCCGGAGGTTTCACCTTTTTGCCAAAGTGCACGGCGACTGCGGCTATAAAACCAGGTTACGCCGGTTTCCAGTGTTTTGCTGAGCGCGGCTGCATTCATATAGGCCAGCATGAGTACAGTTCCGGTAGCCTCATCCTGAATGATAGCAGGAATTAAACCCTGTTCATCATATTTTATGTTAACATTATTCATAGTCTCACCTCTACCCCACGGGATCTAAGATATTCTTTAACCTGACCAACAGTAAACTGGCCATAGTGGAACACGGAAGCCGCCAGTACAGCATCGGCTTTGCCTGCTGTCAGTACTTCATAGAAGTGTTCCAGCTCACCGGCGCCGCCGGAGGCAATGACAGGCACATTGACGGCCTCAGATACCGCCCTGGTAAGGGGAATGTCATAACCATCCTTAGTGCCGTCTTTATCCATACTTGTTAGCAGGATTTCCCCGGCTCCCAGTGCAGTGGCCTGCTTCACCCAGGACAATACATCAATACCTGTAGGTGTCCGGCCGCCGTTGACATATACCTCCCATTTACCCGGTTCAGTCTGGCGGGCATCAACAGCCAGTACAATACACTGACGGCCAAAGCGCTTGGCGCCTTCAGCCAACAACTCCGGCTTTTTTACAGCTGCCGTATTCAGGGAAACCTTATCTGCTCCGGCTTTGAGCATAGTCCTGATATCCTCTACAGTACGAATGCCGCCGCCTACCGTAAAGGGGATAAACACCTCGGCCGCTACTCGCTCAACCACATCAACCATAGTGCCGCGGCCATCAGACGAGGCCGTAATATCTAAGAACACCAATTCATCAGCAAGCTTGATATCATACACCTTAGCCAGTTCCACCGGATCGCCGGCATCCCGCAGTCCGACAAAGTTCGTACCTTTTACCACCCGTCCGTCTTTGACATCCAGGCAGGGAATAATCCGTTTAGTATACATTATGCCACCCCTTCCTTAGCCAGGCGAATGGCTGCCGCCAGATCGACTGCGCCGGTATAAATGGCTTTACCGACAATAACGCCCTCAATCCCCTGAGCTTGATTGGCCGTCTGGAGAGCCGTAATATCCTCAAGGCTTTTAACACCGCCGGAAGCAATGACCGGAATGCCGGCCGCTTTAGCCAGCGCCGCTGTGGCCGCGACATTAACGCCCTGCAGCGTACCATCCCGGGAGATGTCGGTGTAAATAATGCGGGCCACACCGGCCTCAGCCATTTTCCTGGCTAATTCCTCGGCCCCAATCCCGCCTGCCACTTCCCAGCCATCAAGCGCCGCCTGACCATCCCTGGCATCAATGCCCACAACAATCCGGTTGCCGAACTGCCGGCAGGCTTCCCGGACCAATTCCGGATTGCGGACAGCAATTGAGCCTAGGATCACCCGGCTGACACCGGCCTCAAGCACTTGACCAATCGTCTCCAGCGTACGGATACCGCCCCCCAGTTGCACAGGTATCGCCACTGCCTTAACAATTGCGCGCACAACCTCAAGGTTTACCGGCTTCCCGGCTAGTGCGCCATCCAAATCAACAACATGCAGGTACTCAGCCCCGGCAGTCGCCCATTTGAGCGACATTTCAGCCGGATTATCGGCAAATACTGTCTCTTGATCAAAACGGCCTTCAGTCAGGCGGACACAGCGTCCACCGCGGATATCTATTGCCGGATATATAATCATGAATTGTTCAACCCCTTAAAAAGTTAGCTAAGATTGCCAGACCGGCAGCGCTGGATTTCTCGGGATGAAACTGCACGGCCTGCACATTATCACGGCCTACCGCGGCCGTAACAGCACCACCATACCCAGTGACCGCTGTTACCAGCTGGCTATTCTCAGGTACAGCATGATAGCTATGCACAAAATAAACATACGGAACAGACGGCAGTGCGGCAAAGAGGTGACTGGGGGTCTTCATCTCAAGGCTGTTCCAGCCCATATGAGGAATTTTTAACCCCGGGGCAATCAGCTTGCGGACCATCCCTGGTAAGATTCCCAGCCCCGGCACACCGGGGTCTTCTTCACTACCCTCAAATAAAAGCTGCAAACCCAGACAAATTCCCAGAAAAGGTGTACCCTGTCCGGCCACCTCTTTAATACTGTCAACAAGGCCATAGCTGTTCAGGTTAGCCATACAGTCGCCAAACGCTCCGACCCCGGGCAGCACGACCTTGGCCGCGCTGCTGATCACCACCGGGTCGCTGGTGACAATGATATTGTAGTTGCTGCCATTCTCATCATTTAATTTTGCAAACGCTTTGGACACGCTATGTAGATTGCCCATACCGTAATCAATAATTGCTAAGGTCTCGAGCGCCATCGCTAAGCCTCCTTATAACATTCCCTTACTAGACATAACGCCTTGTATCCGCTCATCTTTGCGAGTGGCTTCATCAAGTGCCCGTCCTAAAGCCTTAAAAACAGCCTCAATCATGTGGTGGGTATTCTTGCCTGATAATAGCCGCACATGCAGGGTAAGTCCGGCATGGACACTAAGTGCCCGCAAGAATTCTTCTGTAAGCTCACTGTCAAACTGCCCGACCTGCTCCCCAGGCAGTGTAGCATCAAATACCAGGTACGGCCGTCCGCTGATATCCAGCGACACCATGGCCAGGGCCTCATCCATCGGCACAAAGGCTGTACCGTAGCGCTTGATTCCAGCCTTGTCACCTAAGGCCTTAGCCAAAGCCTGCCCCAGGACAATACCGGTGTCTTCCACAGTATGATGCCCGTCAACCTCAATATCGCCTTTGGCTTCAACAACCAGGTCAAATAATCCGTGTTTACCGAGCAATATCAGCATATGGTTGAAGAAACCAATCCCGGTTGCGGCCTTAGTTTGGCCGCTGCCGTCAAGATTTAGGGAAACAGTTATAGCGGTTTCCCCGGTTACCCGTTCAATTACTGTAGTGCGGTTCATGTGGTAACAGCCTCCAATACGGCATTGTTTTCAGCCGGTGTACCAATGCCAATCCTAATACAGCCGGTCAGCCCGGGGGCGGTACTGAAGTCGCGCACACCGATCCCGCTGGCGCTAAGGCGTGCTGCCAGTGCCGCTGCGTTGTCACTCTTAACAAGCAGGAAATTGGTTTGTGAAGGATACACGGTCAAACCGGCAACAGCGCCAAGTGCGGCTGTCATTCGTTCCCGCTCACTGCTGTTTTCTGCCAGGCTGCCGGCAAACTCCTGGCGCATACCAAACACCGTCTCAGCGGTAATAAGCGTTAGCGCGTTTACGTTATAGGGTAAGAGCACTTTACCGATGGTGCCGGCAATCTCCGCATTGGCTAAGAGATAACCAACCCGGGCTGCTGCCAGGCCATAGGCTTTAGAGAAGGTACGGGCAATAGCAACATGCGGGTATTTGCTCAGCAAAGCCACTGAGGTCTTGCCGTAAAACTCATGGTAGGCCTCATCAACGACCACAAGACTCCTGGTGTTAGCAGCAATATATTCAACCTGCTCCGGTGGCATAACTATGCCTGTCGGGTTGTTAGGATTACAAAGCAGAATAACGCCTGCTGCTGCCTGTTTCGCCGCTGCCAGCATCTTGTCGGCATCCAGCGTATAATCAGTATTGAGAGCGACAGGTACAGGCTGACTATCAGCGAGTTTGGCGTAGATTCCGTACATAGAGAACGACGGGCTTGGATACACAATGCTGCGTCCGGCACCACCATAGGCATAACACAGGGCCTCTAATATTTCACTTGAACCATTGCCAATCAGTACATTGGACGCTGTCAGCCCAAAATCAGCAGCAATTACTGCTTTTAACGACTGGGCACTGATCTCAGGATAACGGTTGAACGGCAGTGCTCTCAGCCTTTCAATCACCTTGGCTTTAACCGCCGGTGGCAGATCAGTCGGCCGTTCATTGGCATCAAGCCTTGTAGACCAGTTTACCTCGGCAACAGAGTATGGTTGTAATGATTCCAGACCGGAACGAGGTATAAACATCCTAATTCCCCCTCACCCTGATCGCATTGGCATGCGCATCAAGCCCCTCGGCTTCGGCCAGCTTAATCACCTGGCTGCTGACAGCGGCTAACGCTGCCTGAGTATAGGCGATAACGCTGGTCTTTTTCATAAAAGTATCCACATTGAGCACAGAATAAAAACGGGCTGTACCGCCGGTTGGCAGTACGTGGTTGGGGCCGGCAAAATAGTCGCCCAGCGGTTCGGGCGAATAAGGCCCCATAAATATGGCACCGGCGTGCCGCACGAAGGGCAATAGCTTAAAGGGCTCAGCTGTTAACAATTCTAAATGTTCAGGTGCCGAAAGATTGGCCAGTTCAACAGCTTCGGTAATATCTTTCGTAATAATAATCAGGCCGTTATCTTCAATAGACTGGGCCGCAATATCCTTACGCGGCAGTACGGCTAATTGACTTTCCACCTCTTTAGCCACCTTACCGGCTAACGAGGCACTGTCGGTAATAAGAATACTTGAGGCTAACACGTCATGTTCGGCCTGACTTAGCATGTCTGCCGCCACATACCGGGGATCAGCCGTGCTGTCAGCAATAATCAAAATCTCACTGGGCCCTGCCAGCATGTCAATGTCGACATGGCCGTATATGGCTTTTTTGGCCAAAGTTACAAAAATATTGCCAGGGCCGGTAATCTTATCCACCTTAGGAATGGTCTCAGTCCCAAAAGCCAGTGCAGCCACAGCCTGAGCCCCGCCCACCTTAAATATCCTGGTAACCCCGGCTAGCTTAGCTGCTGCCAGGACGTAGGGATTAACCCGGCCCTCGCGGTCAGGCGGCACAACCATGATAATCTCTTGTACCCCAGCCACAGCGGCCGGCACAGCATTCATCAGGACAGAAGACGGATAGGCAGCAGTACCGCCAGGGACATAAATACCTACCCGGTCAAGCGGCGTACATTTTTGTCCAAGAATTGCCCCGTGCTCGCGTTCCGTAAACCATGATTCAGGCACTTTTTCAGCATGAAACTGTTTAATATTCGCAGCGGCGGCCTTTAGTGCAGCAAGCACCTCTTGATCAATACCAGCTACTGCACGATCAATCTCAGCCTGTGTTACCTCCAGGGTATCGGCCGTAAAATCTGCGCCATCGATTGATCTGGTATATGTTAGCACAGCCTCATTGCCCTGATTCCGCACATCTGTGACAATGCGTTCCACAACCTGCTGTGCTGAAAGCTCTTCGCCAAACAGGGCTTTTACCTTGGCCTTGGCTCCCGCACCAAGTACCACCTTATCGAAAGCTGGTTTTTCCATAATCTCTGCGAGCTCTTCTTTACTCAAATAGCTGCTGTAGATCTGCTTCATACTTTACCCTCACTTTCCACCAGAGCTTTTAAGCCTTCCACCATTTTGTTGATCCGGTCAAACTTCATTTTGAAACTAACCCGATTGGCAATAAATCTGGCTGTTGCCGGGTGAATCTGCGCCACTTCCACCAGATTATTCTCTTTAAGAGTGCGGCCTGTTTCCACCAGGTCTACGATAATCTCAGCCAATCCAACCATAGGTGCTAATTCAATTGAACCGTTCAGCTTAATAATCTCCATTTGGATGCCGCTGCTATGAAAAAAGCTTTCTGCCACCCGGGGATACTTAGTAGCCACCCGCATATGAGCATAGTCGCTTAGTTTTTCCTGTTTGAGCGCCTGGGGTACAGCCACCATCATCCGGCAAAACCCAAACTTCAGGTCCAGTAGTTCGTAGACATCTTTGTTTTCTTCCAACAGCACATCTTTACCAATAATCCCGACATCAGCCGCACCATATTCAACATAGGTAGGCAGATCAGCCGTTTTAGTAATGATAAACCGGATTTTCTCGCTCTCGTTTGCAATAACCAGTTTACGTGAGTTCTCGCTAAGGCCTTCAGCAGTATAGCCCAGTTTACCCAGCCGGCTTGCCGAAAGATCAAATAACTTGCCTTTTGGCAGGGCTATTGTTAAATAATCCATATCATTTGAGGTCATGTCATGCCTCCCTTTTTCTTTATCTAATTAAAGTATTAACGTAATAATATATTAGCATCATGTAACATCAGGCGTCAATACCCTATTTGCGTTTTTTTAAGTATTGCAACTTCGCCCTTTACATTTTCTCCAGGTAGGAAAACTGTTTGCATATGTAGAACTAAATGGCAGGATAATAAACCAGATAAGGAGGTTCTCATATGCCTGTACTTAATATTGTAGTGATCAACCCGCTTGCTGACCGTCATCAAGAGGTCCTTCAGGCAGTTGATCCTGATATCAATATAATTGTCACCGATGAAAAGAATGCCCTCGAACAGATGCCAGGTTGCCATATTCTAGTAACCTGGGGGTGGGCCGAGACCAGATCACTGTATCTGGCGGCCCCGCACCTCGAATGGATTCATGCGTTAAGCGCCGGTGTGGAAAAACTTATTTTCCCCGAGATTCAGACATCAGACACCATCCTGACTAATTCCAAGGGCATCCACGGCATCCCCGTATCTGAACATGTATTAGCCATGATGCTGGCTTTTAGCCGCGGCCTTCCCACCAGTATTCGCCAGCAGGATGCGAAAAAGTGGCAACGAATGCCTACAAGTGAAATGCACGACCAAACCATTGCGATTGTCGGTTTAGGCTCAATTGGCCGGGAAATAGCAAAAAAAGCTAAAGCTCTGGGGATGAGAGTACTTGCCAGCAAGCGGGAGGTTACAACCGAGTTGTTTGTCGACAAGCTCTATCCGCCAGATAATGACAGCCTATTGGAGATGTTAGGCCAGGCTGATTTTGTCGTCGTCGCCTTACCACTCACCGAACATACCCAAAACATGATCGGACTACCCCATTTCTCGGCTATGAAACGTACGGCTTACCTCTTCAATATTGCCAGGGGTACGATCATCAATGAAGCAGACCTGATTGCGGCTTTAGAACAGGGGTTAATTAAGGGCGCCGGCCTGGATGTCTTTGTCACCGAGCCTTTACCGGAAGACAACCCGCTCTGGAACATGCCTAACGTCATTATCACACCACATGTGGCAGCCTTGTCACCTGCGTATCTGGACCGGGCTATTAAACTATGTGCCGATAATCTTACCCGTTTTGTCCAGGGTCGGGATATGATTAACATTGTTGATAAAGTGAAAGGTTATTAATGCAGGCTGTCAGCCGTCCGCAATAGAGTAAGCTCCGGCTGCTCGCCGGCGGCCGGGGCCTCATGGTGCCGCGCCACAATATCGACCATCTGCGGGGAGGCGCCAATCGCCTGCAGCATGGCGGCCCCCCGGGCCGCGTGATGATAATAGATATACACGGCATGGCGCAGATTGGCTACTTTGCTGCCCCGTCCCAGGCGCCCCCAGCGTCTGGCCCAATCAGCAGCACACTTATCTATGATTACTGTAAAAATTTTATCAAAAGTGCTTACATCCCCCTGTACCTTGCCGACATCGTGTAACAGTGCGCACTGTAGCAACAGTTCCTGGTTAATTGTACCATCACCGGCACTAAGCTCTGACGCGGTATAGGCAACATTCAAGGCATGCCGCTGGTCAGGCAGATTCATCTGCCAAAAAAGCACCGCCTGGGCGACATCTAAATGGCGGGCGATAAATTCCCGGTCCTGCTTGGTAATCCTGGCTGATAACGCCGCAACTAGCTGCTTAACCCGCTTACTCAATATAAATCAGTTCCTCGTAGCCTTGCTCAACAACCTGATTCTCGGCGGTGGTTCTCGATTCAGGTACAAGCGCCAGTTTAGCCCGCCGGCCTTCTTTACGGCATTTATTGGCCGCCTCAATCGCCAGCGATAGCTGGCCATCAGCCCAGGCAATATATACCTCTTTGCCACGTACGCTGACACTAATACCCTGCCGTTCCATAGCCAGCAGCACCCGCTCAATGCCTAGTGCAAAACCGGTGGCCGGATTGGCAACACCAAAAGAAGCCAGCATATTATCGTAGCGCCCGCCACCACAGAGCGGGAACCCTAATCCTGGTGTATACCCCTCAATCACCATGCCGGTGTAATAATCAAAGTCACGGATAATCCCCAGGTCAAAATTAACATAGCGGTCAACACCATAACCTGCCAGCAGCCTGCGGATATCAGCCAGATTATCCAGGGCTTTGCGGCTAAGCTCATTGCTCACCAGCCGGTAAGCCTTATTAAGCATGTCTTCCTGGCCGTGCAGCAGGGGGATTTGTTGCAACAGCTCCTGGGCCGCCCGGCTGAGACCGCTTTGGGCCAGAATTTCCCCCAGTCCTACCAAATCCCTCGAAACCATAGCGGATTTAACCTGTTGCTGACACTGTGGCGTTAACCCGCTCTCGCCCATAAGGCCATTGATAAAATCGACTTGGCCTAAGCTGATTTGAAAATTAGCCAGGCCCGACTCCAACATAGTCTCTACTGCCAAGGCCACAACCTCGGCGTCAGCCACCGGTCCGGGCGCACCTAAGAGTTCAACACCTGCCTGATAGAATTCGCACTGCCGGCCTGCCTGGGCCTGCTCATGCCGGAATACATTGGTAAGATAAAAGAGCCTCAGCGGCAGCTGCGCTTCCTTTAGCCTAGTAGCCGCCACCCGGGCAATTGGTGTAGTCATATCCGGCTTAAGCACCAGGATACGGTTGTTTTTGTCAAAAAACTTGAACACGTGTTGGTGCATGTCGCTGCCAGTACCTACTGTGAGCGTTTCGATATACTCAAATGTCGGTGTTACCACTTCATCATAACCCCAACGGGAGAATAGTTCAGCAAGTGAACCTTCAACGATACGTTTCTGCTTGGCTTCCCGCAGCAGCAGGTCCCGTGTACCATAAGGAATCTGCGGTACAAACTGATTTTTGTTCATTATCTACACCCCATTCAACTAGTCGGCCTTATTTTCCTCAAAATGACCCAGTACTGCTTTATAACCGTCAGCGCCGTAATAAAGACAGCGCTTCACCCGGCTGATTGTCGCTGTACTGGCACCGGTAGACGCAACAATATCATCATAAATAACCCCCGCTTTCAGCAGACGCGCAACTTCCAGACGCTGGGCCATCGCTTTGATCTCACCGATTGTGCATACATCCTCAAAAAACTGATAACATTCTTCCTCATTCTGAAGCGACAAAATGCCCTTAAATAACTGATCTGTTAGCCCATCTTTCAATTTGGGATTTACCGGCATGCTACTACGCCTCCCTGTAATACTTGCTTACTGACATTATATTTCGATAGTAACCTGGATTTTCCTTCTTTAACACTTTCCATCTTTATTTAATTAAACTAAATTACAA
>NZ_DATMXX010000230.1:0-27948 GCF_035561255.1 Sporomusa sp.
GTATAACATCAAAAGCATAAATGCCACATAACCTAAAGTTATGTGGCATTTATGCTTTATATTGGATTACTTTACCCGCAATTGAGCTTTTACTACAGCAGGCATATCTTGTTTTTCACATACAGCAGTATGCCGAACAGACTTACCCTCAAGTTCAGCAAGTGCCAATGGTACCGGTATGCCAATTATCTGAGCCAAATCCTGTAAGACAACAAATTCAGTTTTGTCCCTAAGGCTGTTACTGTCGGTTAAAGCAGCAAGGACTGTTTCATTAAACTTAAATGGGCTAGCCGTAGAAACAATGACAGCAGGGGTAGTGTCGCCCGATTGGCGTTGGTAATTTTCAGCAACCTGCCACGCAACTGCCGTATGGGGATCAAGTGGATAGCCATACTCTTTATGTACCTGGCCGATTGTTGCCGATGTGGCTTCATCACTTACCCAGGCTGCCGGAAATACAGCTTGGATAGCGGTCAGGTACTCATCGGCAATTTTATATTGCCCGGTAGTATTGAGTTCTGTCATCCATTGACTGACTTGTGCCGAATTACCGCCTGTTATATGATAAAGCAACCGTTCCAGGTTACTTGAAATAAGAATGTCCATTGAAGGTGAATATGTTTTATGGAACTGACGATTGCGACTATAAATGCCTGTTGTAAGAAAGTCTGTCAGTACATTATTGCTATTTGACGCACATATCAGCTTATTAATAGGTAATCCCATCAGCTTGGCATAATAACCGGCCAATATGTTACCGAAATTACCTGTCGGCACAACAAAGTTGACGAAAGTACCAGCTGTGATGTGCTTCTCTTTCACCAAATCGGCGTAGGCACTGAAGTAATATACAATTTGTGGTACAAGCCGGCCCCAGTTTATTGAATTAGCTGATGACAGCTTAAATCCGTGTTCAGCAAGCTCGGCGTTATAATCATTGTCACTAAAGATCTGTTTAACACCCGTCTGGGCATCATCGAAATTACCTTTAACTGCGATTACCCTAAGATTATCGCCTTCTTGGGTAACCATCTGCAGTCGTTGAATCTGGCTAACGCCATCCTCAGGGTAAAACACGATAACCCGCGTCTGCTCAACATCTTTAAAACCCTCAAGTGCCGCCTTGCCGGTATCGCCTGATGTCGCAACTAAAATAACAATCTCGGCCTGCTCGCCAATTTTTTTGAGAGCGCAAACCAGGAGCCTGGGCAATAGCTGCAGTGCCATATCCTTAAAGGCACTGGTCGGCCCATGCCATAGTTCCAACGCAAATATTCCATCAGCTACCTTGGCAACAGGGGCTACAGCAGTATTCGAAAACTTCCCACCGCCATAAGCACCTGCCACACATTCAGTTAGCTCAACCTCAGTATAATCAGTCAAAAACAACCGCAAAATGGCTGTTGCCCGCTCTTGATAAGTGAGCGGGAGCAGACTGGTCAAAAACTGCCCGTCTATCGACGGTATGGCCTCCGGCACAAACAAACCGCCGTCAGGGGCAATCCCCTGAGCAATGGCCTGAGCCGCCGTTAGCTTTGCGGCTGCACCGCGTGTACTAACATACATAATCAATATACTCCTCCCAATAGCCTAACTTATTTTGTATGAGCAATATTTTTTTCTGCCACCGTTCCGCCATTATAACAAACAAACATCTCTCCGGCAAAATTAAGGATCTCCTGCAATTCATCGGTGCCGGTACATTCATCAGCGTAGACAACAGCCAAGAGATTCCGGGTTGTCAGCGTAACGGCAGTCCGGCGCGCATCCGAGGTAGGATTGCCAAACACGCCGTTATTGTCTGTTAAAAAGGGTTTGTTTTCAGTAGAAACTACATTGCCAGCTATATTAAGATAGCTGCCTTCATTGGCTCGTTGATAAACAATATTACTGCTTATCTGATCTAAGTCATATAGGCCAAACGGCAATAAATATTTGATAGAGCAATAATTATTAACATCTACCGCACTGTTCACAAAGTATAAGTCTTTCTTTTGCAGCACCCGCCGCACCAGTGCTTCAGACGCCGGACGATAGCGTGACGGATCAAAATCAAGCTTTTTATACATATTACGGACTGACAAAATCCGAGGATGCTTTGGAAGTATATCCAGATTATATGCCTTGGCTACTTCTGCTTGCAGTTGAGTAAACTCCTGGCTCAAACCTGGCGGTGTCCCCCGGACGACAACATTCTGGATAGTTAGATAACCTAACCGACCATTGGGAACAACATTGCTTATACTGTTATGAATAGTGATTTCCATAGTAAGAAAACTCCTCCCCGGACATTTGAAAAATCAACCCCTAGCAGTTACGGGAAATCTGACATAATGTAGCATTTATGGCCTGTGCCAGCTTATCAGGAGCAACAACAAGCTGGCATCCCCGTATCCCGGCACTGACTGCAATTGCCGGCCACTTACCGGCACTTGCATCCAGAAATACAGGATAGCGTTTCTTGGGACCAAGTGGTGACACACCACCTCTTATATAACCAGTCAGCGGTTGAACCTCTTTTAACGGCACCATTTCTACTTTTTTATTGCCGCTCGCGGCTGCCAAAGCCTTAAGGTCAAGCTCGGCATCACCAGGAATACAGGCCATAATCACACCAGTCTTATCGCCACTGGCTACTAATGTTTTGAACACCTGAGCATGCGGCATCCCGACTTTATCTGCGACATGTTGCGCGCTTAAATCATTTTCATCTACTTTATATTCTCTTAGTTCATATACAATCTTAAGACCATCTAATATTCTGGCGGCATTCGTCTTCATCGTACCCGCATCTCCCTTACCTACCATTAGTAACTACTGGTCTATTTTAATAGTAGGCTGTTTTTACAGCTTATTTAACTGTGATTAGCTGATATTCCAGTGACCCCATACCAACTTTTGCAGCATGTTCTATTTGAATCATCGCATCATGATGAGCATATGACATTTCAGCCAGAGTTTTTCCGTGCGCCTTAGCCGTCAGATCAAGAGTGGCCTTATCAATAGCTACAGGATCACTGGAAGCTAAAATACCGATATCTGGAATAAGTTTGGACTGTTTTACACTAAAGCAGTCGCAGTCTTTGGTCATATCGATAAGCACATTGAAGAAGAAACATTTCCCCTGTTTATCAAATACTGTCCCATAGGCATGTTCGGCCATACTCCGCTGCATGAATCCAGACTCTGCATTCCAGTCATATTTTACAGCATCAAACCGGCACACAGCCAGACATTCACCACATCCAATACATTTCTCAGTAACAATATATGCTTTACCGGCTTGTTCAACAATGGCATCCTGAGGACACCATTTAATACATTTTTGGCAAAACTGGCATGCCTTATTGCTGACCTCAGGCAACATGGCCGAGTGCTGGCGCATTTTGCCCATGCGGCTGGCTAGCCCCATACCAAGATTTTTGATGCAAGCGCCCAGGCCGGCAGCAGGATGCCCGGTTGGATGCGAAACAACCAGCAAACAATCGGCTGTTAAGATTTCTCTGGCAACTTTGACAGATTTATGTAGCTCACCGTTAACAACAACTTCATGCTCAGTATTGCCTGCCAAACCATCAGCCAGAATGAATGGCGCACCTGTATTTTCGATACTAAAACCATGTTTGTGGGCGTGAAGAATATGTTTTACAGCATTTTCACGCTCGCCCTTGTATAATGTAGAGGTTTCAGTAAGGAATGGCTGACCGCCTAAGATTTTAGTTTTTTGCACCAATTCCCTCACTAATTCAGGCTTGACATGGGTTGTATTTTTCTTTTCACCAACATGAACTTTTATCGCAACTAAATCATTACTGCCAACAGTCCGAGCAGCACCGGAAGACTCGAATATGTTGGCCATTACCTTAGCTTGTTCATTTGGCGGCAGAGCATCAGCCACCGGAATAAAATATACATTTGCTGGCAAGAGTAGTCCCTCCAATCAGAATTCTTGTCCATAGCTTTTGCATTTTTTTCACAGTATATAATTGTTCCCTCAATTTGTCAATAAACAGTACGAGCGCGGGTTACCGCGCTCGTGCTTTCTTATTCTAATGTCATATACTTAACTTTTACATCAGGTATTACTTTTAGTTCCTGTTCAATCTGATCAACCGGTACATCCTCACCACATAACTGCAGTAATATGATGCCACTGTTAGTACAGCCACCAACCGCTGCATCATGCAGTCCCAGCCGTACCCGAATATGACAGCCATATTTCGTTAGCACATCTTGAACTTTTACAGCTGTTTCTACCCGGTTGGCCTGGATAATCGCCATAATTGTCGAACAATCGGACATTGTAACACCTCCATAAATATACTCGTATATTACTTATCCACTAATTATAAAATTCCTGCTAATAAATCAGCAAATTTTTCCTGCTAATATATTAAAGGTTAGTGGAGGATTCTTTTTTCTGATGTCGAAATTATTATCTATATTTGTCCATTTATGGAATCTTCAGGTCGCTCTAGACCCTCTACTGCTACACGTGGGCTAAGAGCGACTAAGTCTATCTTTATCCCTGTATGTGTAACGCTTTACTGAGAGGTGCTTATGAGCGAAGCCGGCGATGAAAAACGTAAGATTATTGAGCATCAGACTGAGTTTCTGGTTCCTGGGATGGAGTTATCTCACGATGTCTGTTCAGATGATGGGAAAATACTGTTTGCTAAGAACAGTATCCTCAGCCAGCACAATATTCAAAAACTGGGTAACTGGCAGGTCCCCAAAGTTTTTATTTATAGCGAAATATCTTCAGCCAATCCGCTTCTCGATCCCAAGATACAGAAATTCCTTAATACGTATAACAAATCAGTCCTGGTCGTGCAAAAAGCATTTGATGATATCAGAGCTACCCAGGAAATTCCACTCGAAGCCTTTACCACCACAGCTGCGGATATTGCCGCCAATGTCGCCGAGGCCGGCAATGTGATTGACCGTCTCTATAATCTGCCGCCATGCGATGATTATACAATGTATCATAGCGTTAATGTCAGCGCAATCTCAGCCCTTATTGCCACCTGGCTGAAATATCCGCCAGAACAAATTAGCGCTATTTCCCTGGCTGGCCTATTGCATGACGTCGGCAAGTCCCGCTTAGCACCTGAATTGTTACATAGGCCTTTTAAACTGCTGCCGGAAGCGTATGAGCAATACAGAAAACATGTTTCCTATGGATATGAACTTGTCAGCAAAATCTCCGCTATCTCTCAGAGCATTACTGCAGCCGTCTTTCAGCATCATGAGCGGCGGGACGGCAGCGGTTATCCCGGTGGAATCACTGATTATTACATTCATCCATATGCAAAGATTATTGCTGTAGCTGATTTATATGACGAAAGCCTCACTATCAACCGGGAAGATCCACAATCAAAACTGAGCCCTTATTTGAGTCTGCAAAAGCTGCGAGATGAGGTTTACAGGCTTGACCCGAAAGTGTGTATAACCTTTATTGACAGTATGTCCAATTTTCTCTCAGGTAACAGGGTAGCACTTACTGATGGTCGCGAGGGACGGGTCGTATTTATAAACAAGGAGAAACCCTCACTGTCTATGGTCCAGTTTGATGACCAGTCAGTAGTCGATCTCTCAGAACAGTCGGAAGTCAGTATTCATTATGTTGTGCGTTAGTTAATTAAGCCGCCATTCATTCCTGGCGGCTCTCATATTTAGCTAAAAAAACACAATGTGACGTCTAAACCTAACAAAGCTACAAATAATAACATATTAGCATTGTTTTGAAGGACAAGCGCTGCCTGGCAGCGAAAAAGTACACTGCATGTCATTTGTACGATTTGAGGTGAAATTTTTTTGCTCAAAATAGCTTTAGGCCAGATGGAAGTTATTCCTGGCAGGCCGGATTTAAATACCGCCAAGATGTTAACCATGATTAACGATGCCCGTAACCACCAAGCTGATATCATTATCTTCCCGGAGATGGCTATTCCCGGTTATTTGTTGGGCGATACCTGGGAACAGCAGGCCTATTTGCGCGATTGTGAGGCTTTTGGCCGGAGGATAATCGCTGCTGCTCAGGATATCTGCATCATCTTTGGTAATGTAGCAGTTCAATGGGACAAGCATGGTGACGATGGCCGGGTACGCAAGCATAATGCCTGCTTTGTTGCCAACAATGGTCAATTAACCGCCACCCGTATCAAAACATTACATCCAAATTACCGGGAATTTGACGATACGCGGCATTTTGTCAGCTTACGCAAGCTGGCACTTGAACTTAGACAGGATGTAGAGACATTATTAACGCCTGTAAAACTATCAATTAAGGGCAGAGAATATCAGCTGGGCTGCATTATTTGCGAGGACGGCTGGAATGATGATTACAGCGTTGATCCGATTGCTGCTTTATCTGCCAACGGCCCGTTAGACTTAATCATTAATATTTCGAGCTCACCGTTTACGCTGGGCAAAAACAATAAACGCAACAGAATTTTTTCCAAACAGGCCCGGGATACAGGCACCCCCCTGCTCTACGTTAACAATACCGGCTTGCAAAACAACGGTAAAACTGTCTACACCTTTGATGGATTCAGCACCGTATATAGTAGTTCCGGTCAAATTATCGCATATTGTCAGCCCTTCACAGAAACACTTGATTATCTTGAGCTGGACGTTAGCTCCGGCGGACAAAATCTTACACCTGTCGGTGTACCTGATGACTTCACCATTGACAGCCTATACCAGGCAATCTGCTACGGTATTAAGCAATTCCTGCAGTCAATTGGCATGACCAAGATAGTGATCGGGGTATCAGGCGGCATCGACTCGGCAGTGGCTGCTGCGCTGTATGCCCGTGTTTTAAAACCCGACAATATTCTTCTGGTAAACATGCCCAGTAAATTCAACTCAAAAACAACCAAAGATTTGGCTGAACAGTTATCCCGTAATCTTGGTTGTTTGTATACTGTTATGCCTATCGAACAAGCAGTGGAACATACAGCCGCCCAAATAAGCGATACCCCTATAAACCATCTCGGGAGCGGCCTGCAAAGCAATCTGTCAGTATCATCCTTTGTGTTGGAGAATATCCAGGCCCGTGACCGGTCAGCCCGGCTGCTCTCAGGCATTGCCGCTGCCTTTGGCGGCGGGTTTACCTGTAATGCTAACAAGAGCGAGCTTACTGTTGGCTACGCTACACTGTATGGCGACCAAGCCGGCTTCTTAGCCGCTTTGGCTGATTTATGGAAACATCAGGTCTATCAGTTGGCACATTATTTAAACACGCAGGTTTATGGCTGTGAAATAATTCCCCAGGCTATGATTAATCTGGTGCCAAGCGCCGAACTTTCATTTGATCAATCGGTCGATGAAGGCAAGGGTGATCCAATTATCTACCCCTACCATGATTTTTTATTTCGGGCCTTTATGGAGTATTGGAACAGGGTGACCCCGGAAGATGTTTTACTATGGTATACTCAGGGCATAGATGTTCTTGAGCAAAAACTGGGCTGCGAGCCCGGCTTAGTAAACAAGCTTTTCCCCGGACCGCGTGAATTTATTGAAGATCTTGAGCGCTGGTGGCGCCTTTATACCGGCATGGCAGTCGCTAAACGGATTCAAGCACCACCCGTCCTGGCCGTCAGCCGCCGCGCCTATGGGTTTGATCATCGCGAAGCGCAAAATAGCGTATATTTTACTCAAGAATATCAGGCATTAAAAAATCAGTTATTATCTGAAAAACACTGAAACTGCATCATAACTTAATGGATTAACATTAGTTAGGGCTTTCTCGCTTACTAAAAAACGCGGACGCAATTGCGTCCGCGTTTTTATTCTTTTCTTATCTTCTAAACATCCGTAATAACCAGACAGTAACAAGCACCGCACCAACTGCCAGCAAAATAAATAACAGCAGTGGCAGGAAAAAGAACACCAATACTGCAAATATAGCAGCAACAATTAATTTTCCCATCCAGCCGGAGGAATCAAAAACAAGATTAATGCCTTTAACCCGCGCCCTATCGCTGGATTCATAACTACTGTACCGGCGCCGACTGTCACCATCATTTTTTTCTTCAATAGTAACCCCATCGAAATTATCCCGCTCCTGACGGCTGAGCACCTTAACTGCCAGTTCATGTCCGCAATTCGGGCACGAACTAGCTCCAGATTCAATGTGTGCACTGCAGTTAGGACATTCCATTCTCCATCCCTCCTAACATTTACTGCAAATCGTATAACAACGAAATCATGCCCTCTTCACTTAGATAACGGAGGTCATAACGTTCCAGTTTTAGTACTTCAAACATTTTAGCGCGGTTTACACTAATGCTGGATTTGCTTATGGCCATTTCTTCGGCCAATGTCTCAGCCGGCACCTCGGCATCACCAGTATTAATCTGAGAATAAGCAAAAATAACGGCAGATGCCCAGGCGGCAGGCTTACGAACATTAACAGTTCCTGCATAAGAAAAATCTTGCCACAATTTCTGCGCCAGTACAGCATCATGGTGGGAATAGCCAAATTTAGGCATAAACCTCTCGATTAGCTCTAAAACCTCACTATTAACAATACTGGTTTTATCATGATTGGCAGGATGTGGGAAACTACGCTCAACCTGGGCATATGAGGTAACATTGACCCTGGCCCATGTAGCTAAAAGATCAATGGTATGCCGCACTGCATTAGCATGGCGCTGCACAAAATCATTCCAGGTCGCATCCGGTTGCTGAATCTGCAGCATGACTTTCTGGCGGATAATTTCTTCTTTAATCCGTCTGCGCAAATTGCTGCTTATTTCAACACTAGTAATGAAATTGATCATAACCAGTTCCTTTTCTTCCTGTTGCAAGAAAACATGGCCATAAAACAGCAGCTTTTTCACAAGCTTATAATCGAAATTAGGGTTAGGAAGACGGAATTTTTCTTCTGTTAGTAGGTTAATACACTCAACCCAATCCTGATTAATTACGCTTTCAACATAAAACACGGTGAATTTTGCACCCATAAGCTCTTGCAATATCTTCCGTTCTTCACTAGCCAGGCGTTCACTATAATCCATATTAAACTGAACCAACGGCGTTTTATCATTAGAAAGCAGATGATAGTCAAATAGAAAATAGTCCCAGAACCCCAACCAAAACTCATCGTCATCTTCGTCTTCCGGCATTTGATTTAAAGGACCAAGATAAAGCATTAGCGCCCGGTCGAAGTCATCGACAAAATTCTCCTGCTGGAAATAAGCACTAAACTTAATCATCAGCCGTTCAACTGCCTCACCAACAATTCGCCCTAAATCCTTAGGCATCGTCAGCAATGATTTAGATGATGAACTCGCTCCTTCCTCAAATAGCTGCAATTCATCCTGTTCGCTATCCGCTTCGATAAATTTAAGCCGTTTGCCGCCAGTCATATACTCCTTTGCCTGCTGCAACCCTGCTGTTTCCGCAACTATCTTTTTGGTAGCCAGAAATTCATAAAACTCCAGCAACACGTCAAACAGATGTCGTACAGTCTTGACATTAGGCTTAAAATCCTCTATTTGTACAATCATCCATTCGATAGCCAAACTATATTCAGAAGCCGTCATCTCATCGACGACAGTTTCACCTGAATAAGCTAAATATAATACAAACATATGAAGATTGCGCCATGTATCCCTTAGTGCCTCATCATTAGCTCCCTGCCAGGCTTTTTGCCGCAAGAAACCTTCAATCCATTCACGTTTTATCGCTACGTCCCATTCCGATTCTTCATCAAAAAAAACACGGACTTCATCATAGACATTTTTTATGCTAGTCATGGTCACCCTTTTAGCTCCTTTAAACACGTTAACGCACCTATTATAACACGGTTACCCACTCAAAACCAATAGCACGACTATAGTCTGGATTTTTTGGAATTTTGGTTTCCAGATAAACTCCCTATTGTAAGTTTACTGGCGACAACTGTTAAAAATTCCGTGATTCAACATATTCCAGCCAATCAATACATTCTTGTTTCATATTATAAAATAAAGAAACCCCCAGGCTAACTGAACTGCACCCCCAAAGTTAGACAGTATGATATACTGGATAAAATTGGGGGTGTTTTCATGCCAAAAGGGATACCTTTCACCGGGGAGTTTAAGCAAAAAGTAATCGAGGATATGCGAGCAGATAGCCTAGCGTATCGCGAAGCAGCGAGGAAATTCGGGATTCCAGACCATGGAGTAATTAGAAAATGGGAACGTATTTACCTAGAAGAAGGTCCTGAAGGACTGTTCGTTGAACGGCGTGGTCGTGCCAGTGCCGACAACGGCACCCGAAAAGGACGCAAGCCAAAACTGAACAAGAAGGTAGAAGAAGATTTAATCGCCGAAAACCAGCGACTGCGGGCAGAGATTGACTACCTAAAAAAATTGAATGCCTTAGTGACCGAGAGGGTACAGCGAGAGAAAAAGCACAAGTCGTGACGGAACTAAGGCATAAACACAGGCTCGATGTACTCCTCGCTGTGTCAAAACTGCCGCGTGCTACGTATTACTATCATCATAAGAGACTGGCGATGCCGGACAAATATAATGAGATCAAAGATACGATAACATTGATCTATACCGAAAACAAGCAGCGCGTCGTCTATCGCCGTATTACACTGGAACTAAAAAACAAAGGAATCATCATCAACCACAAGACTGTACAGCGACTTATGAAACAGCTTGGACTATTCTGCCGGGTACGGATGAAGAAATACAATTCATACCGTGGAGAAGTAGGAAAAACTGCTCCAAACATATTAGAACGCAATTTTGAGGCCGATAAGCCAAATCAAAAATGGGTTACGGATATAACAGAGTTCTCGCTATTCGGACAGAAGCTCTATCTGTCTCCCATTTTGGATTTGTGTAGTCGAGATATTGTTAGCTATGCCATTAGTAAACACCCACGTTTTTCGCTGGTGACAGACATGCTGGAGCAAGCATTTCAGAGAATACCGGACAATTCAAATCTAGTTCTTCACTCTGATCAGGGTTGGCACTATCAAATGAAACCGTATCAGCGCATGTTAGCGGCAAAGGGTATCCGACAAAGCATGAGCCGTAAGGGGAACTGTCTTGATAATGCAGTTATGGAAAACTTCTTTGGCTTGCTTAAGACCGAATTGTTATATCTACAAGACTTTGAATCAATGGAGCATTTCGAGCAGGAACTTATTAATTATCTCCATTACTACAATAATCGTCGTATCAAGATAAAGCTAAAGGGCTTGCCGCCCGCTTTACACAGGCAGCAAACCCTCTCGGCTGCTTAACTAAAATTTTATCTAACTTTTTGGGATCACTTCATAACCTGGGAGTTTTTATCCATACACTTATAGCTTACCAACAAGTACCGGGATTACCAACGGTCTGAACCTCCTGCGGCACAGACCAATCAAAATAAAAGTACGTTTGCTCTACCTCTGTAAGGGATCTATGCCTGCGCCACATATATGGCGGCTGTCCAAAAACCACAATATATTCGCCGTCTTCCGGATAAACCAGCGCCTTCACCGTTTGCTCTGCAGCCGGTCGGTTCACAGCAGACGGAAAACCACCGGACGAGCGCCAAGCAGACATGGGAATAACCTGACCAAACTCGTTTTTCACAGCTCCTCGCCTCCGGTCATAGTATAACCTCTCCAATGAAAAACATGTACGATATCTTCCCTTAGCCCTTAATTACCGACTAAGACAATATCTCTTATCTGCCAGTAATATTAGGATTATTCTTGCTGTCAAGCAGGCTTAGCCAAGGTTAGCAAATAGTGAGTAATTAAATTAACGCTTGACTCTGTACCCGCATCATGATATGATAAGTAAGATTATTGGCCATCTGGTTTAAAACCTCTATTTAGAAAAAGTAATTCTCCGAATTTCTCTTTGTTCTTATAGCAATTGGTAGTAGTCGAGGGTAATTGCGGCTGATTACGTTCAAGGAACGTAATGAATTACCAATTTAAAATTTACAATAATGGAGGAATCGGTATGAATATGAAACAGCGTATTTTGCTGTTAATAAAACGCTTAGCCTTTTTAGGCTATTGTACCTTTGAAATTGAAAGTATCGTCAAAGAAGCAATTGGAAGCACGTTCGTCAACAACTTGAGTAAAACACAAGAAGTTGCGGTCGTCCAACACTTAGAGATGTACGAACAATTGGGGCAAAACTATCTACTAACATACAGCAAATAAGTTAAAAGTTTTAAGTGAGAGCATATAGACTATGCTCTCACTTTTTTGATTAAAAAACAAAAACCCTTTTGTTATTCATCCATTGCGGGATAAAAAACAAAAGAGCTCTGTTCAGCCAACCATTATGAATGTTTCCAATTGTCCTGTAAGGTTGCCACTAAACAAAAAGCCCGGCAAAGAAAGAACGAACCAAACAAAAACCACAGTAAGGCAGCCTCAATACCCATTGTTTGACTCATCACCTACCACCTCCTTTCGCAAAAGTCAGTACTTAACACCAAAAGATAGAAAAAGGCGCAAAACTTACAGGAATTTAATTCCCTTTTAAGTTTGCGCCTCTCTGATGCTCTGGCCATCATTATAACGGTCAAACTGACGCCTGACTTTGTTAAAAATTTAACATACTTTCTGGAAATTGTCAATCTTTTCTTACATAAGTGCATTACTGTGCCTAATAAAAGGCATCACACTAACTCTTCAACATCATAATCCTCAAACTCATGGTATAATTAATAATCATCAACATCATGGGAGGAATGACTGTGACTATCCCCTTATTTAAAGGAATTATCCCACCGGTTCCAACGATCTTGAACCAGGAAGGCAAATTGGACAAGTCCGGCATGGGACGAATAATTGACCACCTAATTGCCAGCAAGGTCGATGTCCTGTTTTTTCTGGGCAGCGCCGGTGAATTTAGTCAGATGTCTGCAGATATGCGCAAAGAGGTAGCCGAATTCTGCGTAAAATATACAAATCACCGTCTACCGACACTAATAGGCATTGCTGCGCCTGGTACTGAGGAAACGATTCATTTCGGTCATCATGCCAAAGCCATTGGCGCGGCCGGGACCGTCTTAGTCAATCCGTATTACGCCATCTTAACCGAAGAAAACATTTACAATTACTACAAAAGCGTAGCCGGGGAAGTGGAATTGCCGATCATTCTCTACAATTTCCCGGCCCTTACTGGCCAGGATCTAAGCCCGGCCCTGGTGAAAAGACTGGCTCTTGAATTCCCCTCTATTGTGGGAATTAAGGATACTGTCGATTCTATGCGGCATATTCGGGACATTATCCTGGCAGTCAAGCCTGTCCGTCCGGATTTTGCCGTATATGCCGGCTTTGATGAATACCTGCTTGACACGCTGATTATCGGCGGTGATGGTGGTTTTCCCTCCAGTGCAAACTTTGCCCCCTACCTTACCAAAGGTATTTACCGCGCGTTCCAGGAGCAAGATGGCAACCGCCTCATTGAATTGCAGAAACTCCTGTCATATATCCCGCCAATTTTCTCTTTAGAGTCTCCTTTCTACAGTGTCGTTAAAGAAGCTGTAAAAATGAGTGGTATTGATATCTCTACATATGTTCTGCCGCCGGCTGCACCCCTGACTGAAGCGAAAAAAGCATTAGTTAAAGAGGCTTTACAACGAATCGGCGCTGTGCAATAGTCTGCAGCTATTAAAAAGTCGCGTCCTTTGATTGGACGCGGCTTTTCTCGTATAATTGCTAAGCAATTTTCTTTTGAAATTTCATAATACTGATGGTCAGTGCTGCCACAATATAGACAATTAATGCAAATACCTGTGACCATAAGAAATTGATACCGATTCCTTTAAGCACAATCCCCCGTAAGATTTCCAGGTAAAAAGTCAGCGGCAACAAATGGCCTAGTTGGTAAAAAAGCTGCGGCATCGCCTCTCTGGGAAACATAAAACCAGATAATAGCACGCTGGGTAGAAATATAAAGAAAGACATCTGCATTGCCTGCATCTGTGTTTTTGCTATTGTGGAGATAAGAACCCCCAGCGATAAGGAAGCAATGATAAACAGAGTGGTTAAGCCATAGAGCAGTCCGATACTGCCCCTTAACGGTACATCAAAGACAAGTACACCAACAGCCAGCGCCAGCGTCGCCTGGACATAGCCCACGAAAATATAGGGAATAATTTTCCCCAGCATTAACTCGTGTGACTTCATGGGGGTAACAATAAGCTGCTCCAATGTGCCCCTTTCCCGTTCACGAACTATAGCCATCGAGGTGATCATGACCATTGTCATTGTAAGCACAATACCTAAAATCCCCGGGACCATATAAAAGGGCGAGATGAAGTCCGGATTATACCAGGGGCGAATGCGGATATCAATCGGCAAAGCCACCTGCTTGCCCTGCGTTCCCTGCAAGCGTTGGGTAAGTATTTCCTGCGAACGGATTTGCCCGATTAACTGGGCAGATGTGATTGCTGAAGAGGCGGTCATCGAGTCTGAAGCATCAACAATAACCTGCACGGCCGCACTGCGGCCATGCTTAATATTTTCGGTATAATCCGGGGGAATAATAATCCCAACCTTGGTTTTTCCACTTTCAATGGCTTCAGTCACCTCTTGATAATCTGTTGCGACATATTTAATATTAAAATATTCGCTGGCCTGAAAGGCAGACAACAAGTCGCGACCTTCCTGCTGAAGTGACTGATCGAAAACAATTGTCGAGAGATGTTTTACATCAGTATTGATGGCAAAGCCAAACAACAGAAGCTGAATAATAGGGAGTCCGACCATCATCCCAAAAGTCAGGCGATCTCGTCGCATTTGGATAAACTCTTTAATTAGCAAGGCCTTCAGACGAATCACACAACCATCTCCTTGCGCTTTGATTTAACATAATAAACAAAAACATCTTCAAGCGATGGTCTAATTATTCGATAAGCATACTCCTTATAGTCAACCAGCCGCTCTTCATGGATGAGAACATGGACGCTGGTTCCATAGGGATAAATATCAAGAACATCCCTTTGCTGTGCCGCTAATACAGTAAACATCCCCATCGGATCCTCTGTGGGAATTTCCAAAAGCAGGCCAGGCAGGTTTCGCTTAAGGTTGGCCGGCGTATCATCGGCAATCAGCGTTCCCTCGTAAATAAAGCCGATTGCATCACAGTGTTCAGCCTCATCCATGAAGTGGGTAGTCACCATCACTGTTGTTCCCTGATGAGCCAGTTGGTAAATAATATCCCAAAACATGCGGCGGGACATAGGATCAACCCCCCCGGTGGGTTCATCAAGGAAAAGCAGCGGCGGGTTGTGGAGAATTGAGCAGCCTAAAGCTAACCGCTGCTTCCACCCGCCGGACAGATTAGCTGTAAGATCATCACGCCGCTGCTGAAGGCCTGCCATAGCCAGCATTGCCTCGATCCGTTCTTGCCGTCTGGAGCCAGTGAGGCTGTAAAGTCCGGCATAGAACTCAAGGTTTTGTAAAACAGTAAGATCCTCATATAGACTGAACTTCTGGGACATATAGCCAATTTTTTCCTTGATGGTTTCCCCCTCGGTCGCCAAATCAAGACCAAGCAGACGGCCATTGCCGCGTGTAGGTGTGAGAATTCCGCACAACATCCGGATTGTAGTCGATTTTCCGGAACCATTTGGGCCCAGAAAGCCATAAATACTACCTTGAGGGATCTTCAAATTAACTTGATTGACAGCAATAAAGTCACCAAACACCCGGGTAAGGTTTTCTGTCTCTACGGCGTACATGCTGCACCTCCTTGTCCGGCAAGGTGTACAAAAATATCTTCTAAGGTGGGCGGGATCCCCTGCAATGAATAATCTGTTATCCCGGCTGAATGCAATGCTGTTTCGACCTTAAGAATAACCTCCGGACTATATTCAGTAACCAGATGATATCGATCACCAAAAGCGTTTACATCAAGTACCGGGCACTTGGTCAGCACACTCTTTATGGCTTTACTCTCAGTCATTAACTCCAATACTCGGAAAGGATAGGCAGCTTTTAGGTTTTGGGGTGAATCACAAGCCACAATCCGCCCCTGATTCATAAAGGCTACGCACGTACACAACTCAGCTTCATCCATATAAGGAGTGGATACAAATATTGTCGTGCCTTCTTTATTAAGACGGTATAACATCTGCCAGAATTCCCGCCGTGACACAGGGTCAACACCAGTAGTTGGTTCATCCAGAAAAAATATTTTAGGACGGTGCATCAGGCCGGCCGCCAGCGCCAGTTTTTGCTTCATGCCGCCGGAAAGATTATCGGCCAGACGGTCTTTAAACGGCAGCAGATTGGTGAAGTCCAGAATCTCTGTCCCCAATTCCTTAACCCGCTTGCTATTAGCCCCATATAACGCGCCAATCACCTGAATATTCTCCATAACCGTGAGATCACCATACAGACTGAATTTTTGAGGTACATAGCCAATCTGATTTTTTACAGATTCTGTGTTGTCGCTGCCCAGCAAACTTATTTTGCCAGACGTGGGAGCCATAATGCCTGTGATCATTCGGATCGTAGTAGTCTTTCCAGCCCCATCCGGCCCAACCAACCCGAAAATACTGCCGGCTTTAACCTCCAGGTTAAGATTATCCACCGCCGTCAGAGTGCCAAATCGCCGGGTTAACCCGATAAGGGAGATCATCTTAACACCACATCGGCGGGCATCCCTGGTTTTAAAATTCCTTCCATATTGTCGATCTTCACTTTGACCGCAAACACTAAATTGGCCCGCTCGCTTTGTGTAATGCTCTGGCGCGGGGTGAACTCCGCATTCTGACTGATTTCCTTAATCTCGCCTCTAAATACCCGCCCGGGGAAAGAGTCGACCTTAACCTGGGCTTCTTGCCCAACAGCAATCAGCCCTAACTGGGTTGACGGCACATAGACCTTAAGCCAGCAATCACTCATATCGCCTACCGTAAGAATCGCTGCGCCGGGATTAACATACTCTCCATTCTCAAAATTTTTAGAGAGTATCAGTCCGTTGATCGGACTGATCACCGCAGTGTCCTCTACCAGCGTCTTACTTGCCGCCAAAACCGCCTTGCTGCGTTCTACCTCAAGCCGCTGTGCCTCAATGGCTTCCGGCCGGCTTCCTTCATCTCCCAGCGCATACCGTTGAGTAGCTGCCACCATCGCGTTATAGGCAACATCCATATTTGAACTGGCAGTATCCAGTTGTTGTGCCGAGATAGCCCCGGCACTATATAGACTTTGATACCGCACATAGTCCTGCTTGGCCTTATCATATACCGAGCGTGAGGAGGCCAGCAACGCCCCCAGTTCCTGTCGTTCCTGATTACGCGGACCGGCCTCCAGGTCTCGAAGCTGAGCAGCAGCTTTGGCTAGCGCCGCCTCATCCCTGATCACCTGGGCTTCTAAATCGGCTCGTGTTACCCTGGCAATTTTTTGCCCGGATCTTACCGTGTCACCAACCTTGCTCTCCAGCCCTGTCAAATAACCGTTAACCTTTGCCATAATATCGGCTCTGGTTACCTCAATAGTGCCTGTAGCTGTAATACCGGTTTTTGTTGGCCTAAGATAGTTATAGCCAACTACCCCGGACACAACAATAATAACAATGATTCCAGCTAATAACTTTTTATTAACCATCATGATTTTTCACCCCACTCAAAAAAATCTCTATAGCATTAATGGCATATTGTGCATCCTGATCAGAATTGCTTAACGCAAAATGGCGGGTTATCGGGCGGGTAATAAAATAAAAATTCATCATGCCAGCCAAAGCCAATGTTGCAGTATTCACATCCAACTCCTCACGGAACTCACCACAGGCAATCCCCTCATTTAAGGTTTCAGTCATAAAATGATAAATACGTTCAATGTATTTACGGATAATAGGGTCAAAAAACTTTGAGGGATTTAGTAGCTCTCCCATCAAGAACTTGGTAAGAAACGGCATCTTCTTGTGTATGAGCACCACATTATGGGCATAACCCATAATTTTTTCAGTTGGAGAAGTTTGTATCCCCTTTACCGCATCCAGCAATTCACCAATTGGTGCAAATTGTTTCTCAAGAATCGCTGCATAGAGGCCTTCCTTACCGCCAAAATAATAGGAAATTAAGGCGCTGTTGGCACCGGCTGCTTTTGAAAGCTCTCTAATTGACACACCTGCTAAACCTTTTTCCGCAAATAGCCTTTCTCCCGCCTCAATCAGCTTTTCCTTTGCATCTTTTTCCACAGATCTACTCCTTTTTAATTAATCAATCGATTAATTAAAGTTTATTCCAACAAGGTTCCTTTGTCAAGAAAATTCAATCAAGGGCACCTATATACCCTTGATTTTAAAATCAACAAATCAGGTTGTCTAACTACATTCTGACATAAACAATTTCCATAGGCAGTCCCCTGCTGTCCTTTGCCGGTTGCCCTGGAATTGTAGCAAAACCACGCTGCATCCCGCCAATCCCCACAACCGCCAAAACCATAGCATCAACAAAATCGTCAAGCAGGCGCTTAGGATACTGGGACATAATTCTATTTAGGGCATTTTCGGTATCTGCAAAATGCTGCTTAAGGACCTCCCGGCGCTCAACAAAACCACTATCCTCTGTTTTTCTGCTGATTAGCGGCCTGCCACCAGTCAATAAAGCAAACCCGTATTCAGGATGAGATTCACGAAGACAACCTATATATTGCGGGTTTACTTGCAAAAATTCATCCACCTCGCGTATCTTTTGGGAAAAACCCAATGACTGCTCTGACAAACTCTTGTTTGTAATCGTCAGGTTAACTGCTTTTGCTTCAAGCTTATCCTGGCTATAAACAGCTTGCCGGCAGGGTGTGTTAAATACGCTTGATGATTTTCCTTTCAACCGGCCGCGCAGTTCACGATCAGGCCTTAGCCGGTTTTCTGCCTCAGTCTCAGGCAAACCAATAGGAATATCAATAAGTATGCAGGCGGCATCATGATGTTCTGCCATAATATCGGCAATCGCAGGATAGACACCAAAGCCGTAACCACCATCACCTTCGATCCAAAAAACTGCCCAACCATAATGCTTTCCCGTTTTTTTGCAGCTGTCAATCCCAACACACTTGCAGCTTTTCCTGATACCCTCAGGGTGATTCAACAGGCTGCGGGCCAACGTAAGGAATTCCGCCTCTACAGTAACCATACTTCTTTCAGCAAAATCAGCCGCCGAATACAAGGGTGGCGCAACATCAAAAATACCCCGGTAATGCAAATGCTCAAATTCATGATGAAGCAACGTATTATCTATATCGCCAACCTGCCCGCATTCATCGGCAGTCAAATCTGCAATTTCAAACTTCTCATAGATAACCTTTTGTAAATTTTGTTCTATTTTTTTGTAATCGTCCAGGTAATATTTAACCGGTCTGGTTATGTCCGAAATATAAGCCTCACTGGCATCATGCAGCAGACAAGCCAGTTGAACCTTAGCCGTGTAACCTCTTTGAGCGGCTTCGCGTGCACAATTAATCGAATGCTGAGCAACGCTGTAAAAGGTTTTAAAGTGTCCATTTGCCCTGCACATTTGGGATAAAGCATGGGCGATATCCTGTATAGCTACTTCTTCCGCCCGGGGGGCAAGCGGATAGAATAAAGTATTACTATATGTTAAAATTGCATTTTCTCGTTTTGACAGCATTGTTTAACACTCCTACGCTAACGATTGATACATATTAAAACAAGGAAAGCTGATTGTCGCCGTAACCTTGCCTATAGCCATTAATAATATCCTTCATTTTATAAAGAATACCCTTTCTGTCACATTCTGCTTGAAATAACTGCCACAGCCGCTTTGCGTTTGGTGAAGGGCACTCATAGTCATTGCCAAATTGAGTTATGTATTTTTGCTTAAGAGCCGGAAAATGCTCGTCAAGCTTTTTATAATACCATTCTCTTTGATTTTGCCGCAAGGTTACACCAAATGCCGGATAGATAAACCTGGCACCATTTTCAGCTGCCAAATGAATGATTCTACTGATATTACTGTCATTATCCTCTAGAAAAGGCAGTACCGGCATAAGCAGAATCCCAGTAAAAATCCCATTCTCTGAGAACTTTCTAATCGCCGAAAACCGTTTTGAAGCTTCTGCGACATAAGGCTCTATCTTCTTGCACTGCGCGTCATCTGCTGTAGTAATAGTAATCTTTATAAGTACCGGTGAATGCTTTTTGATCAGCTGCAGTACATCAATATCTCTTGTGATCAAATCACTTTTGGTAGCAATGGTGATGCCAAACCGGTGGGCATTAATTAATTCTAATGCGCCTCTGGTTAAACAGTATTCTTTCTCAAAAGGATTGTAGGGATCACTCATTGCACCTGTTCCGATTACACCGGTCCGGCGCTTTGCTGTAAGCTCACGTGCAAGTAAGGCGAGAGCATTCTCTTTTGCCCTTACCTCGTCAAAATTTTCTACCCGATAGCATTCACTGCGGCTGTCACAGTAGATACAACCATGACAACAGCCTTTATAAATGTTCATATTATAATTCTTGCCAAACCAGGCGTTACAGGTCTCGTAGCCGGATAGTATTGTTTTTGCTGGTATGAACTTCATGTTTTAACCCTTTTTTATAGTTATTGTAGCTTGTTCCTTGCCCTCTGGTGATCCATGGGTATAGCCAACCACATCAAAATATTCGCCAAGGCGCTTTGCCAAAGCTTCATAGTTGTGTGCTTTCCCCCGCATACAGGATGATAAGTGCACCACATCCACACCATTTTTCACCATCATCTCAATCTTTCGCTCAATATCACCGCCAGCGTGAGAAAAAGTAATAAGCTCTATTTCATCCGTATATCTCTCAAAAGCATCTTTTCGCTGAAAAAAAGCGTTAAGACAGCCTTTGCCGGTACAACGCAACATGGTCTCTTCCCGGACTAGTATTGCAAGCTTCATAAAGCACCTCTTTATTCAGTACCGTAGTAGCCAAAACTACAGTGTATATTCACTTTCCTTTTGTTTATTATAGCAAACCTAACACTTATACCATAACATTTTTCAAAAGACACAACCACCGTCCCCGAGTCTTTATAAAGAAACCGGCCAGTGGCCGGTTAAATACTTCATCATTCGCGGTGGATAAGTTGTGCTGCCAATTTCTCCAGGTCAATGTTATTAACCTCCTGGATATGCCGCTTCCATTCTGATTTGATTGCCGCTGCACCGCCAAAAGCGCCGCATAATGCACCAACAATGGCACCATTGGTGTCGGCATCATCACCAATATTAATAATTGAGGTTAAGCAGTCCTCAAACTGCCCTTTACCAGCGTAGAAGATCCCCAGGCTGAGCGGAATTGATTCGTAGCTTTTCATACCGGCACCAATCAGCCGGTATAATATGTTGCCAAGCTCAGCCAAACTCTTACCGGCATGACGATCCACCATTTCTACCACCAGCTTGATTCGTTCTTCTACTGAAGGCGCCGGAATGTCATGGCCTTGCTCCTCACCGAACCGCGCGCCATAAATAGCAGCGTCCATAACCGCTGTGATGTTTTTGCCACCTGCCATGGCGCAGGCTACCGCTGCTGCTACTGCACAGGTTGAGCCAACACCTGGTTTACTGCCATGAGACACAAGCGCTGATTCACAAGCCGCCTGGACCGCTTGTTTTATATCACCATGATAATAAATACCGATCGGCGCAACCCGCATAGCACCGCCGTTAGTATCGCCGATTTTTGCAGCCTCAATATAATCACCGCCTTCGGTAATGGCAGTTAGAAATCTGCGGGTACTTGGTCCAATCACCGTTGAAGCCAGCATTTTATTCTTAATCGCCCATTCTTTCATTTTAGCGACAAATAACTCCCTGCTAAAACCGGCGTGTTCAATTAAGACACCGGCAATAATAAGACTTTCTTCCGTATCATCGGTTATGGCCCCCTCTGTTAACATGCCGTGTGCGACTTGTTCTACTGACGGCTTATTAAACCCAATAATCCGCCCGTAAGACTTTTCTATTTGCTGCGGCGTCATAAATGAGGCCGGCATTCCCATTGCATCACCAATAGCTGCCCCGATTAAACATCCATAAGCACGATCTAACATAATTATTAATCCCCTTTGATTAATTTTTTTATATCGTCCAAACCAAAATTGCCGTTTGGACCAATAAAAGTCGTGTTCAATGCGCCACAGGCAGAGCCTATTCTTAATATATCTTCAATAGCCAGCTCATGCAAAAATCCATAGATGCACCCGGCGGCAAAGCAGTCACCGGCTCCGGTAGTATCCACAGCCTTGACCGCAAAAGCCGGGATGTAATACTCTCTCTGCCCGACATAAGCAGTAACACCCTCACGGCCATTCTTAATGATGACATATTGAATCCCCTGGGCAGTTGTCCAGTCCGCAAAATTGCCGGTAATACCCAGCCGGTCCTTCATTTTATTGATCTCTTTTACATTCGGTATCAGGATATCACTTAGCCCTAATACCGCCAGCAAGACGTTACGGTTAATTTCATGCACCAGCGGCCCCGGATCAAACATGATAACCGCGCCCTGACTCTTTATTCTGCGGACAAACTCTACAATCTCACCGGCATTTTCAGCCAGGAGATAATAGCCGGTCAGGTAAACAAGCGCGGTTGACGCCATTAATGAAGTTGCAACTAAATCAGATGAAAACTTGCTCTCGCACCCCTTAAAGGTCATAAACGTCCGTTCCGAGGAAGCGTCCACGATGACCAGTGAATAACCGGTACGCTGACCAGCCTGCACCCTGACACAGTCCCGGGGAATTTTGGCTGCTGTTAAATAAGCGTCTATCCCCTGACCATCCTGATCAGCCCCCACTGTTGAAACCGGATAAGCAGTCACACCCAGATTCCACAGTGTGCTGGCCACATTAATTGTCGAACCGCCCACCCTTTCAAAAGATTCGTTGATGAGCACATCTTCGCCTTTTTCCGGGTACTCGCCTACCAATAGATACTTATCAACAATCAGCCCGCCCAAAACCAGTACTTTATTTTTTATAACACCAGTTATACTCACATCATCACCTACTCATCCAACAGGACACTGCCCGCCTGATCCCAGGTTAAATACACTTTATCGCCGGTATTAAAGCGCTCACCACTAAACGAATTCTGGAGTTGAACAATCACTTCCGCCCCCATAACCTCTACCCGGAAATTCGAAATATTACCGGCATAGGTAATAAACTTAATCCGCCCGCACAAACCGGGCTTACCCTCAGGTCGCTCAGCCTCCAGCCGGATTCGTTCAGGCCGCACCGCCAGAATACACGCTTGTCCCGGCCGCCGCGCGGCACCTGCTGCTGCCGCGATCTGGATATGATCGCCATTTTTCAATTCCAGACAATAATTGCCGTTATCAATAGCTTTAATAACACCTGTAAAAAAGTTAGATTGCCCCAAAAATCCGGCAACAAACATATTGCAGGGTTGCTCATAAACAACGTGCGGCGCATCCAGCTGAACAATATTACCATCTTTCATCACAGCGATTTTATCTGACAAGGTTAACGCCTCTTCCTGATCATGGGTTACAAAGATGGTTGTAATCCCTACCCGCTTTTGAATCTGGCGTAATTCCACCTGCATATCCACCCGTAGTTTTTTATCCAGTGCGCTTAGGCTTTCATCCAGCAATAGCAGACGGGGTTTAATTACCAATGCCCGGGCCAAAGCGACCCGTTGTTGTTGTCCACCGGACAACTGTTTTGGTTTTCTCTTTTCCAGCCCTGTTAACTGGACCATGTCAATAGCCTCAGCCACCTGCTTTTTTATTGTTACCCGATCAATCTTTCGCTGCTCCAGCCCAAAAGCAATATTTTGTTCAATTGTCATATGGGGAAACAGGGCATAGCTTTGAAAAACCATTCCCACATTGCGGTGGTACACCGGCAGATTATTATATACCTCACCGGCCACGAATACTTCCCCGGCGTCCGGGCTTTCAAAGCCGGCAACAATTTTTAATGTTGTTGTCTTCCCGCAGCCAGAAGGCCCCAGCAGCGATAAAAACGTGCCTTGCTCAATACTCAGATTGATATTATTCAAGACCAGGTTGGAGTCATAGCGTTTAGTCAGATTGTTAAGCGAAAAATAGGACATCTGCATTACCTCCCAAAGACGTTCTTAATTGAGGACTGCATCAACGCTGCAATCAAAATAATCAAAGCCATCGTCACCACCAGGATGATGGTTGCAACTGCATTAATCTCCGGGGTAAAGCCGAATTTTATAGATGAATAGATTTCAATCGGCAGCGTACTGCTCCCGGAAGGTATAAGAAAATAGGAAATGACAAAATTGTCAAAGGATATCATAAACGACAGGAAGCCGCCGGCTATAATTGCCGACCAGATATTCGGGAGAATGATCCGGTAAAAGGTTGTCCACTCATTGGCCCCCAGGCTGTATGCAGCTTGCTCAATCGATTTATCCATATCAGCAAGCCTTGCACCAATGACCAGCACTGCATAAGGCAACGAGATAATCACATGTCCAATTAACAACATAAAGAGATTTTTACTTAACCCCAGTTTCATTAAAAACAGCAATAACGATAAACCCATAATCAGCCAGGGAATGGTCAGGGGCATAACCACCAGTGAATTAACCAGCCTCTTAATCCTGCTCCGCCCTTCTGGCATACCCAGCATCAACGCGGTTGCCAGCACTACACAGATAACGGCTGTAATGGTGGCAATATAGACACTGTTTATGACAGCATCCATTAGCTTAGTATTAGTAAACAGCACACTATACCAATGCGTGCTAAAGGAAAACGGCAACGTATTATACCGTGACTGATTGAAGGACATCAGCGCCAGTACAAAAACCGGAACGTACAAAAATGAAAAAATCAGAGCCGCGTACAGCCAGGCGAATACTTGTTTTTTCATTCTGTCAGACCTCCTTGTTGAATTTGCCTACAAGCCCCATTGACGCCAATACCATCGCCAGCAGGATAAAAGCAATTGCCGCCCCAAAATTCCACCCATAGATTTCGAAAAATTGATCTTCGATAATGGTACCGATGACCGAGCCATTAACCCCTCCCAGAATTCGCGGTTCAACAAAGCTTCCCAGACAGGGTATAAACACCAGCACTGAGCCTGTCAATATTCCCACTTTACTCAGGGGGAGGGTAATTCTCCGGAATGTAGTAAATGGCGTAGCCCCTAAGCTCTGGGCTGCGTCCAGAATGGCATCATCCAGCTTTTCCAAAGACATGAAAATGGTGATTACCATGTAAGGAAAATAAATATGTACTAACCCGATAATTACTGCGGCCTGGGTAAATAAAATACCCAGACTACCCTCAATAAGATTCAGATTGCGCAAAAGAATCTCCAGCATTCCGCCGTCACGCAGGAGATTGACCCAGGAATATGCCCGGACCAGGGCACTGGTCCAAAATGGAATAATGATCAGCAATAATAGCAGCCCTTTACCTTTGCGGATAATCTTCGCCATAATGTAAGCCATCGGATAGGCGACGATCAGACAAAGCAAAGTAACAATCAGACTCAGTTGAACAGTTTTAGCTGTTAATTTCAAATATAGTTCTTTTGAAAAGAAATCTGTATAGTTCTGTAAAGTAAAACTACCGTTTGGCCCATTGCTTAAAAAGCTGAAATAAAGCATGATAAAAAGCGGGACAACGCCAAATGCAATAAGCATAAATAGCGCCGGACTCATCAGCATAATTTTTCTTTGCATTTTTTCCTCCAGTCAAACGCTGCTCGCTGCGCCGTTTCCTCATATTTAAGAAAAGACTTGGCTTGTGCCAAGTCCTTTAGGACGTCGGCAGAAGCCTTAGTCGTTCTTATGTCAACAGAATTGCACTATAAATTCTGGTAGACCAAGAGAAAAAAGCAAGCCCAAAAGCACCTTTGGGCTTGTTTTTTACCGTTAATAGCTTACTGGGCTTTTACTTCCTGCCATAATTCATTCCAGGCCTTTTTTACTTCATCTGTCTGATATGAGATAAAATACAGTTTATTCAGGGATGCTTCATCCATGCAATTATCCTTTACCAGTTGCGGGTCAAGGGCTGCTGTAGCCAGCTTGTTAACAGGAGCAGGACCACCGGATTTAGCCCAGTTTTCCTGGAACTCCTTGCTCAGCATAAAATCAATGAACTTGTAGGCCAAATCCTCATTAGGTGCATTTTTAACAATAGCCCAATTATCCACCCAGCCAATAGCCCCTTCGCGCGGGATGACAAACCTGATCGGTTGGCCTTCCTTCTTCATTAAAGCGGCTTGTCCACTCCACATGACACCAACAGCAATTTGATTATTGGCAAAGAGTTTGGACCACTCGTCACCGGTTTTCCAATAAGTCTTATTGAGTGGCTTTTGCTCCAGCAGCTTTGTTTTTATAGCCTTTAAATCAGACGGTTTATTGGGATTCTGGCCTAAAACGATGGCAGCATTCATTACTGCATCATTAAAATCGTCCCTAAAACCAATCTGGCCTTTATATTTCGCATCCCATAAAACATTAATACTATCTACATTCTCTTTGATCATATTGCTATTATACGCAATAGCCGTCGACCCCCAAACCCAGGGAATCGCGTAAGTCTTGCCTTCCATGCTGTTCTCCGGCAATTTTTTGAACTTATCGGCAATATGCTGATAGTTCTCCAATTTTCCGGTATCGATGGAAGCAAGCAAGTTTTCTTTTTCTGCAACCGGCAGCACCGACGCATTGGGCAATACTACATCAATTTTGCCCACACCATCGGTTCTTAGTTTTGTTAGCAATTCCTCTTCCGAAGACATATAAATATGTACTACCTTGCATTTGTATTTGTCTTCAAATTGTTTAACGACCTCGGCCTTATCGGAACCATAATCTTTCCAGTTGACTACCACCAGCGTTTTGGTCTCTTTACTTGCTTCCGGCTGACTCGACTTCAGACCACAACCAGCAACCCCTACAACCATGACTCCGGCCAGCAGCGTTACCATTGCTTTTCTCAAAAACCCCTTTTTGTTCATCTTAACCCTCTTCCCCCTCCAATAAATACTTGGATATTTCCATTTTATACCCTTATCCGGTGACCCACCGCGCTAAGGCCTGCTTTATAGAGGCTGCGCTATACTTCCATATTAGCGACAACTTTAAACTGCATATTAGGTCCATAAACAACACGCAATACCTCAATCTCGCGATTCTCCCGGTCATATATTTGACCTGATGCCAGTAAAAGGGGAATATCCTTTTTTAACTTAAAGGTCTCTTTCATCACTGTGTCCCCTAGCATTGCATTCATCGACAGTTCGGCTCGTTTAGGAAAAACACGATATTCGGTTCGCATGAGATTATAAAGAGAATTAACACTAAAATCATACTGCTCCAGACCAGGGAATAAGTCCAAGGGAATCTGCGAATAATCAATTGTTAAAAAAATAATCTTTTCTCCTTGTTTTACCCCTCTTACTCTGTCCAGCGCCAAATATTTTTTCTTGTCTATAGTGATAATATCTTTTCGCAATACCACAGAGTGCGGGGTTTCAGCCCGGCTCATAATATAGTCGGTAAAACCACCGAAGTTCCAGACATTATAGCTTACCTCTTTAAAACACACATAAGTACCCTTGCCATGAACCTGACTTAATAAGCCTTCATTAACAAGATCAGCAATCGCCCGGCGAATTGTCGTTCTGGTAATCTTATACTTTTGTGCCATCTGAGCTTCTGACGGGATCAGGTCACCCTCTTTGTAGGTCCCGTTTAAGATATCATCACGTATTATTTTCGCCAATTGAATATATAACGGAATCGCATCGTTTTTCTGTAATATTATTTTCATCATCTTCCCTCATCCGGTTGTCTACTTGTCCGTATCAGTTGAAATATTGTAATTCGTCAGTAACCCATAAAATCCTGCAGGCAATTAGTAAAAAAAACCATTATCAAACATTTTTCTCTCAAGGGGAAATTCAAAATAATGTGAATTTTTGCAGGAATTTGTCTATAC
>NZ_DATMXX010000231.1:0-34236 GCF_035561255.1 Sporomusa sp.
TACGAACGGCACCAACCCTGGCAAAATAAGTATAGCCACTTGGCAATGTAGGTGTAGTGCTATTAGTTGACATTAAACAAGCCACTGTTGCCGTTGTTGGATTATAAATGACGTACAGATAGTACCATGTTGACACCGCTAGTGATCCTGTGTCTCGTCCATTTGCTCCTGTTATTGCTGTATTTAGAGCAAGACTAACACCTGACGCAATATATTGATTTTTGACCGCATTAAGTAAACTAATGGTACCCGCTGTAATAGTCGCTGCACTGTTACCAGTTACTAATATTTTTAGATTGGAGAATCCCGAAATTCCTGAACTAGATGCGCTCACTGCCGCCTGTACAAATGCCGTTGACGCTATCTGAGTAGTATTTGTCCCCACTACTGCAGTAGGTGCTGTCGGCGTACCGGTCAGTGCAGGAGATGCAATCGGGGCAGCCCCCAATGTCGCAAGAGCTGCAGCAGCACTCGCATCATCTAACAAGGTACGTGCAAACGCGCTTAAGGTCGTGGTTGCGAATGTATCGCTACCCGTAGCATACACCATCTGATTCGCTGCTGTAGTCAGTGCCGCCAACGCGGTAAGCGTGGCATCAAGAGGCTGTTTCCCAGCAATTAAATTTGTTATCGTGGTCGCAAAATTCGGGTCATCATTAAGTGCTGCCGCCAGCTCATTTAGCGTGTCGAGGGTCCCCGGTGCTGAAGCTACCAAAGAAGCCACTTTTGCATCGGTATACTGCTTTGTCGCTGCCTGCAAGGGAGCCGTGGGATCAGCGGCCAGGGTCAGTGCACCTGTCATTGCGCCGCCAGCCTTAGGTAATGCGTTTTCTAAGGTAATCGCCGGTGCCGTCCGCCAGCTTGTTTTGCCGGTAATGGTTTTTAGCATATATCCCAGATTTGACAGCAGTGTTGTCAAGGCTGCCGTATCCGCAGCAGGGGCAGCGGTATCGGTAATAGTACGGTTGCCCAGGGCCGCATCGGTACCAGCCCCCGCAGCCATAGACGTTGCCAACGATATATTGGCGCTGCCATCAAAGCTACTGCTGCCGGTTACCGCTCCCGTTACGGCAATGGTTCGGGCTGTCGCTAACTTAATAGCAGCTACGGCCGTCCCTGTTTTATCCAGCTTGGCATCCAGTGCAGCCTGAAGACCATCCACATTACCTGGCAGCGTTACCGGGTAGAGTGTATCCCACCCGGTATTCGCTGCATTTCTCTTTTTCATTTCAATATTGTAATTAGCCATTAGATCACCTCAAAATAAAGTTCCCCCACGGCTGTCCCTGTTGGCTCCGTGGTAGAAACCGTAATCGCTTTTTGCTGAGTGTTCCATGTTGCTTTCTCCGCATCAGTGACAAACCGATTACTGGCATCCTGAGTAATCGCGGCAGCCGCATGGCCATGGCTGCTGATCGTACCGGTCAGTTTGGCCTCAATCTCGGCTTTGGTGATGTCGGAGTTTTTCTGAGCGGTAGCCGGCGCATGCGCTGTCCCGGCATGGGTTTTGGCGGCTGCCACATCGGCATTGGCACTCACCCGGGCCTCTGTATAATACTTATTGGTCCCTTCGGACACGTCCGTAGTCGTCAACGTAACAGCCCCGGTCTTGCCATTGACACTGGAAACCCCGGCCGGCGGCGTCAGCAGTTCCTGCCAGTTGGCCAGCGTACCGGCCCCTGTGGTTTTAAGGATAAAAGATTTACTCAGATCCGTCCGGACGCACACGTCACCGACCTCAGCCGCTAAGGCCAGCATGGCCGCTTCCGAAGAAGCGACGAAGGTATCCGTAATTGCAAGTGCCGGCAGCTGATCGTTCGGGATCTTACCATCAGCACCTAAACCGGCGTACCCGTTGGCTACGCCTTTCTTGGCAGTGTTTTCAGCGGTATAACCTAATGCGGCCTGCTTGGCATTCCAGGCTGTACGCTCGGCTGCCGTAATGTGCTTAGTCGTATCCAAGACATGCTCATCCACGGTACCGGTAGATGTTTCGACCATTGCGCCTTTGGTTTTAGGATATAGGTTGTCCCAGCCGTCATTAGCAGTATTGCGCTGCTTAATCTGAATATTTTTATCTGCCATCTTATATCAATCTCCTTTTATATTGTTACTCTTGTTCATCAAACCAGTAGTTTGAGGGATCTGGCGGCGTTGAGGACGTGGTGGCATTGGCGATAACCACCCCGCTGCCGGTACTGCTGTCTGGTGCACCGCCAACATTACGCAGCCATAGGGTAGACTGATTAAACGCCGTTGGGGCCTCCAAACCGAAAAATACCGGGTCCGGCGGCTTGTCTACAAGATTGTTGTAACTGATCTTTGGCCCATTGCTGCCGGTGCCGTCATGAGTATGCTGCTGCAGCATGCCGACGGTGACCAGGCCGCTGGTGCTTAATACCGCCGACACCTGGGCCGCATTACTGACTGCAATATGATAATTAAATTCCTGAGACACGGCCACTGAGCCGCCTTCGGCCGGTAAGTAATCAGGGGCCGAATCGGCGGTCACCGAATATAAAATTTCGCCAACGTCCGGGTCCTGGGCAAAAATCCCCAGTTCCCGGACATGAAACCCGATCGCCAGGCCGCCGTTAGTAATTACGCCGGTAATGGTAGTGATGTTGTCCTTGGCGGCAATGCCGCTGATCGAAATGTTCTTCTCTGGACTCACCAGGTCTGTCAGATCCTGCAGGTTTTGCCCGGCTGGCAACACCCCGGAGCCAATTTTCATTTTAGTCAGCGTCAGGGCGTGCCCGGCATCGACTTTGGCCTGCAGCGCCTGGCCCCTGACCGTCAGGATACCGCCTGACCAGTTTGGCATGGGATCACCTCGCTTTTATGTACATGGATCAACCCGCCGCAATAAAGGCTGCTGCTAATATCCGGCATCCGGAAGGCTGACGGAAAAATATCCACTTTGGTATGGGTGCTTTGCAGCACCCCAAAATATATCCGGCTGTCAATCTGGCGCAACAGGGAAATGCCCTCCAGCCAGGACCGGGTGTTTTTAACGGTATCAATGGCCTTCTTTAACAGGACATACGCCTCTGTATCCACCAGCTCTCCGCCAATTTTTACTACCCGGAAATAATACGGGTCACCGCCATACTCCGGCCATTCCTCTACAATCGCGTTATCCAGAATCGCCTGCACCATTTCCTCCACCACCGACGGCGTCCCCTTGCGCCGGTGCCAGGCAATGGACTGCTTGACCAGGACCCGCTTTTTGGCCAGGTCCAGACTGGCGGGCTCATAAAAATCCACATGAAACTGCCAGGCCAGCAGATCCAGGACTGATTCCGGCAACTCATCTATCCGGGAAATTAACAGGGTCGAAGGAATAGCGGCCGTGACGGCTTTCAGCTCCTGGTCAAGGGCCGCCGCGGCTGCCTGCACCTGGGGATCACCCCTAATACTGACCGGCACCAGGTCCAGCAGGGCAACCTTACTGATATCAGCCATCATTGAGGCCTCCAAAATTGGTAGTAACAGCGCTAGCCATCGCCACCTGGTAAGGCTGCAGCTCGGCATACACAGGTGCGGTCACTTCTACCCGGCTAGCCCCAGCGGCCCGTACCCGCCAGATCAGTTCCGACGGGTTAATGTCCCGGCCTAACTTTGCCTTTTGCCAGGTTACATAGTCATTCACCGCCTGATTGACTGCCTGCTGCAGGGCCAGGCTGCTAGCGGCATTCTCCCGGCTGAGGTAATAGGTCAGCTGTACCGCATAATCTACTGTCTCCGGGGCTAACACCGTCACTTTATCGGTTAACGGCCGGACCTTTTTGTCATTGCAGGCTTCCATAACTGCTTGCAGAATCTCTTCCCTCGGCAGTTCCCCACCGATTAACAGCGGCCGTAGCTCCACCTCACCCGGGGCCGGGCTGTAAACGGCCACGTCAGCAATCAGGGCCGATGCCGTTTTCGCCCAAAACGCATAAGCCCCATCCGGGCCGGCTGTGCTGAAACTCTCCGGCGCTTGCTGGATACGGGCGCGCAAGCTTTCATCCTCCTCGGTATCGGCACCACCGGCGCTTTCAGTAACATTGGTCACCGCCTGCACCCAAGGCAGAGGATCCACAAACTGATTGACCTGGCCGGACATATAGCCATTACCTTCTCTGCCAGCCACCGTACAAGCCGCCGGTGCATCGGCCGCCAAGGCCCCGGCCGGGATATCGACCGGGCTGGTAACCATAAAAATAATGCCGTTCGGCGTTGTCGCCCGGATACCGGCCGGAATGGTCACTACTTGGGGCTGGGCCACCGACAGGGTAAACCGGAGTGTCACCGTTGCGGCGGCCGCCGGCAGCCGGGTGACGCCGACCAGAATCCCCAGATGATCCAGATAGTCGCCCTCGGCATACGCCAGCAGGTTCATTTTGGCGCTGTAGTCAATCAGAATCCGCTGCTGGATGATAATGGCCGCCACGGATTGCAAAAACAGCCGGACCGGGTCGCCCTGGGCGAGGGTCCGGTCGGCTATGGCTTCATACATCGTTATAACCGATGCTTCAATATTGGTGGCATCCGTATCCACAAAACTGATGGACGGTAAATCTGCAAGCATCCGCTCACCTCTTCAGTTGGCGCGCAATCTGCAGGACAGAGCCTGCTGTTTTAGCGCCATATATTGTTTTTGCCGCAGTAGGTTTGTCGGCAGTAGTGTTGGCCAACCGATCCAGTGTGCCGGTAATTGCCCCGTATGGGTTGGTACGAGACTGCACCGCCAACCCCGCCAGATCTAGCCCCAGGGACGAATAGGTTTCCCCTCCCTGCTGTTTCTGTGTCGCTGTCAAAATAGACTGGATTGCCGGTACAGCCAGCGCTGGATCACGGACGCCGTTCACGGCCATGGCCGTCAGGTTGGCTATTTCAGACATGGATAATCCCGTTTCTTTAGCCTGCTCTTTGATAGCCGGTGTTACTTTCTCCACCTTCTGCGCTTGCACTACAGTGGTATCTGTACTTATGCGCTGCGCTTCTGCTGCCTCCAGAGTATACTCCTGCAGACTAAGATCAATCGCGATATACAACACCAGCCCGCGATTATCTACATGCTTCCAAACCTCGGATAGAGATTCGATAATGAAGCTCCCTAGAGATTTGCTGCCGATAATTAACGGATGATATTCGCCTTTCCGTACGATCTCACGCAATTGATTGGCTTCATTGAGCGGATTCAATCCGTGGAAGGCCGAAAAAATAACCTGGAATGATATTTCATCCAGGCCGGGAGCAATGAATTCCAGTTTAGGTTTTAGACCCACAATATCATGCTGTTGAATTTTGGCCGAAGTTTTCCGGCTAAACTCATCAAATGTCCGGGTTTTATCGGTTGAAACCTCAAAGGCAACCGGCCCGAATGTACCGATTGACAACTAACTCACTCCTTTAGCCGCAGGCGGACCGTTGGTTGCAGTCTGCCGCTCAGGGCATCGCAGGTAAAGAAGACCTTGGTAACCTCCACCCGTGGTTCAAATTTCTGTAGGGCCTGTACAATCTCGGCCGCCAGTCTGGCCTGGGATACCGGCATAGGCAGATCCAGCAGTTCGGCATTGACGCCAATGGCCCGGTCAAGTGGTACCGAATACACCGGCGTCGCCAGGATGGTCTGGACGTTTTGCAAGATTTCTTCCATTGTTGTAGCTGGTGCAAAATTGACAACCATACTCGCGGTCGCTGTGATTTCGATTTCCAACTAAAATCCCTCCTAGGCCGGCTGCCCGGTTGTGCTGGCGCCGGATTGTACGCCGCCGTGAATATGGGTAGTAAGGCTTACGCCATTGGCAATGACATCACCGGTCACATTCACATTACCGGCTGCAGTAATGTTGACCGGTCCCTGGGCCTGAATGGTAAGCGTATGTGTGCCCCGGTCATATTCAATACTGGTACCATCCTCAAATGTAATATGACGTTTATTTGGATCACTGGCCGGCGGCGTGTCAACATCAGAATAAAAAGACCCAAGGCAAAAGCCCTGGGCGTTGCCGTTGGGAAGAAACAGGCATACAGCTTGTTCACCCACATCGGGCATAAAATAATCTTTATTCTTTACACTTTGCCGCACAAGCACCGGCAGATCATAGGACACATCATTCTTCCGGTCCTCAAATACTACTCGGACCGTTCCATTTGCCGGGTTGATAGACGATATCCGGCCAACCCGAACCATATTTTTCAAAACAGCATCCATGTCAATAGCCCTCCAACACCTGGCGCAAGTCGATTTTCACCGTATAGCCGGCGCCGGCATGCTCGGCTTCCTCAATAAAATACTTGCCGTCAAACTTCCCGTATCCCTCAACCAGTACCGTCCGGGCCGCCAGCAGACGAATATCACCCAAAAGGGAAAAGGACATTTTGGTTTCGCCCCGGTTTTGTTTCCGAAGTTTCTTCTTGGCCAGCTTTTCCGCCTTGGCAATACTGCTTACCCGCTGGTTAATGACCAGGGTTTTGCCGGTTGCCGGCTTGTTGGGCGCCCAGTAGGTATACGATATGCTTGTCTTGCCTTTGGGGTCGTGATACTCCACCTTGCAGGCCGAATACACGTCCCGGGTAGTCGTCGAAAAGCTATGGTCCAGTATCCATGATTGTCCTCGTTTGATGGTCAGTACCGGTTCCATGGCCTCATATTTTTCTTCGTCAAAAATGACAATCTGCTGATCGGACACCTTGAGCGACAGCCCCGCATCCTCACAGATCTTTTGCAAAAACGCCAGGTCGGACTGTTCGGTTTGCTCCACCCGGTCTTCTTCCGGGTCGTCATCGGTATCGTAAAACAGCGTTAAGCCGGCATTGGTGGCAATATCCCGGGCAATGGTTGATAATTTTACTTTTTCCCAGGATCGTGTTTTTTCCTCGCCACGCAACGAAGCCGATTCCGGGACCGACAGCGCCTTGATAGTCACGGTGGATGGCGAGCTTTTGCCGTCTATGGCATCAATCTCAAACGTGCCGAGCGGCAATTCCTCTATTTTCCCCTGCTCGGTCCAGTGTTCCGTGACCAGCGTGGCCTTGAGCGTGGCCCCCTTGTCCGGCAGCCAGTCACCCAGCCATAGGCCCTCACGGTCCTCCAGACTAATTTGCAGGTCATCCGCCTTACCGCTGGCATGGTCGGAGTAAGAAAAACTTAGCAAATACGGGGCCAGGTCAGTTGAAATGTCTTTGTTATCATAAAGCAACTTTAATCTTGCTCTCCGGGCTTGCATCCTCTCACCTCTTCCATGGCGGCAGCGCTGTAGAAGTTGCCGCTGCTACATCTGGAACCTGAATCATCACATCGGCCGAAAAAATTACCGTTTCCCGGTGCTGCGGATTGGCCTGGATTAACACCGACATCTGCCGTTCATTCCCATACATCTTATAGGCGATACCATCCCAGGTGTCCCCCAGGGACGTTACATATTCACGCATAACTTAACCTCCGCTGTTGTTCTGCCCAGGTATCCATGCGGCTTTCAAAATCACCAGCTTCTTCCTGGATGACGCGTCGGACCTTGCTTTCCACCTCTGGATCACCGCCGCTCAAGGTTACCTGCGGGGAAAATACAAAGGTGTGACCGCCAGTGCTAGGCGGAGTATCCACAAAATCCTGAAACATGCTGGATTGATCGCCAAAGCCCAACATCTGGCCGGCAGTTGCCCATAGCGACAGGGCTCGGGAGCTGCCGTCAAGGGGGATAACCGCCTCCGGTCCTTTTTCCGCGAATAGCCCGACATGGGGCGTGGTGGCAATTGTGCCATTGGCATAAGCGGGGATTTGCATAGACACATCCGCGCCGGCGGCAATAGCTCTGCCACCGGTAAACAGATTTTTCACCCAGGCTGCTTTTTCCCCCAGCCAGGTAAAGGCCTGACCAAACCGGTTGTAGATTCCATCCACAAAAGCCTGCAGGGCTGCGGCCGGATCATCCCACAGCTGGGTCCACCACCCTTTGACAGTGTCCCAGTTTTGGATCAGATAATATCCGGCTGCCACTAATCCGCCGATACCAACAATCAAGATCCCGATTGGATTAGCCGTCATGGCTGCATTCCAGGCCCACTGGGCACCGGTCCACAGCCAGGTCGCCGCCGTCACAATGCCGGTCCATGTCGCCCGCAGTATCAGCTGGCCGATTCCCATCGCCGCTTTACCGACGGTCGTTGCCGTATTCCAGCCCCATTGGGCCCCGGCCGCTAACCGGGTGGCTACGGCCGAGGCGCCCATGAGACCGAGAAACGCCGTCATACGGCCAATATATAGCAGTCCGGCCCCGGCGCCCCGGGCAATGTTCCATGCCCATTGCGCCTTGGTCCAGAGCCATTGGGCCGCTCCGATTTTGGTCATTAAGCCGTACATGTTCACAAACGGGGTGATGACCGCCCAGCCGGCCCAGGTCAGGGCAGACAGGGCGACTGTCCCGCCTAATACAGCGGCGGTCAGCTTAACTGCCCCGCTGCTCAGGTTCGGATACTCCTGACTCAGCTTGACAAACCATTCGGCCCCGTTGCTGACGGCCTTGGCCAAAGCATTCACCTCCGGCAGCAGCACAGAGCCAAAGCTAATGGCTGTCCGGGCCGCCGAGGCCTTGAGCCCTTCCAGCTGCCGTTCCGTATTTTGGGACTGAATGGCAAACTCCTTGAGCATACTGCCCTTGGCTTCCTCGGAGTTGCCCATTTTGATGACCCGCAAGAATTCCTCGTAGTTGCCGGAGATCTTGGAGAGATTATCAATATGCTCGGCACCAAACAACTCGGCCAATACGTTATTTTTAGTGGCCGCATCTAAGCCGCCAATCCGCTCGAACAGGTTCATAATGGTGCCTTCCGCATCCCGCAGCGCCCCCGACTGCAGTTCTTCTGCCGACAGTCCGAGCTGGGCCAGTGCGCCCTGAAACGCTTTGGACTGGGTGGGCGCCGCCGCCACGCGGGTAAACAGCGCATTTAGCGCCGTGCCGGCCGTTTCGCCGGTCTCGCCCATCTGCAGCATGGCTGTAGACATGCCGGCCAATGTTGTCCTGGATAGTGTCGGCAGCAGCGAAGTGGCTGTACCGCTGGTTCGCTTCAGCACCTGAATAATATCCGCGCCGGCGGCGTTGGAGCGGTCATCTAAATAGTTAACCGTGTCAGCCAGTGCTTCCAACTGGGCAATGCCTTCCGTGGTCCGCAGGCTGATGCCCATGGCACTGCCGATTTTGGCAAAATCCTCGGTCACCTGCTCGGCCGGGGCTTCAAAGGCAGTGCCCATCATCATGCCCATGCGGGCAAACTTATCAATGTTCGCCATGCCCTGGACGCCGGACTTGGCCGCCATGGCAAAGGCTTTAGCCATATTGTCCGGCAGAATCATCATGTCCCGGCTTGCCTGCATCACTTGGCCTTGGGCCTGATAATACACATCCGTTAACTGGCCGGCATCGTTGCGGGCCCCGTCCACCTGTTTCGCCACACCGGACATGGCCGACTCAAAATTGATGGCTGCATACACCGGCGTGCCGACGGTAACTGCCGTTTCCACCGCGCCGACCATGCCCATCCTGGCATTGCTGCGGGACTGATCGACTTTGTTTTGTAAAGCAAAGGCCTTCGCATAGCTTTTCTGCCGCTGCTCGGCTTTAGAGAGCTGAGCAGCCAGCCGGCTATAGGCCGCCGAATATTCCGCAACCGTAACAATCCCTTTGCGCTGCTGCGCATCCAGTTCCCGCATTTGGCCCTTAAGGCCAGACACCCGGGTATTAAGGTGTGTCAGCTGATCGGAAGCGGAGGAGAAGCTGCGGTTGAATCCCGAGCCCATCTTGGCCATGATGTTGAAAGCAATTTCATACATACGGCTCATTATTATTTCCGCCTCCTTTGCTGCGCTTCCTGGATGGTACTGATCCACTCGGTCAGTTCTGTAAATGAAGCAGTAAGCCAGTAGGTTACCGGTGCCTGTGTCTCCTGCGAGAGCCGCAAAGCAAGGCTGCGGACGGCTTTAGCGGGTTTAGAGCCAAGCCCTATTCGAGCAAAAAACCCTGCACTTCGCCTGTCACCCGACTAAACTCTTTGGCCGGCAGTGCCTGGATCAGATCCACCGGCACCCCGGCCGCTTTGGCCGCCAGGATGGCCTGATATACCTTGGATGATTCTAACATGATGGCCCTCGCCCCCAATGACCGCGCTTCGGTCTCGGCGTCGATCACGTCTTTGCCGGATAGGGCGTCCAGATCAAGCCGGATTTCCTTGTATTCTTTTCCTTCAAAAGTAAAAGATTTTCTAAGCGGGATCGTAATGCCCGCGGTGCTTTCCTGGTTTTCCATTTCATTTCCTCCTTGCTATTTTACAAAATTTCTCATATACTGAAATTGAGGTGAGAATACATGGACATTCTGCACATAATCTTGCGCGTTGTGGTCCTCGCAATCTCTATACCCTTTGGCCTATTGGCCGCTTTGATTCCGGGTTATACCGCCGGCCGCATACTGGAGACCATCGGCCTGCCGGCTGAAATTGGCTATTATCTGGTAGGTGGATTGGTTTTAGTTATGTTCTGCGCCTACTTTCAAGGCCGTATTACCCCACCGAAAACCGCATAAATTGTATAATTCAGGCCGTACCTTTACCAGGTACGGCCTTTTATTATTACCCGCCAAGCGCCTGGCGCACCTCGGCCAGGTAATCCACACCGTCAATTTTACAGATGTAATTCAGTTTATCAATTTCAATATACTCTTTGCCGTCATACCAGATTTTTAAATAGGTTACTTCCAGTTCATTCGAACTGTCCATGGAAGCATTCTTCTCGAATTTCCCGGGATTGGTCGTTTTAGGCGTGCCATTTACAAGAACACGAAGCGGCACAGATCGATAGCGGCCGTTTGCTGCATCATTTATCTGAATCGCGCCCCGAAGATCCAATTGATGAATCTTGGGCGCAGCTAAGGCCAGCAGTTTCGGTGTCGGTGTTCTCCAATTCAATGACAAAGTCATGCTCTGATAGTGGCCTATCAACGGACTGTCATACTCACCGGCAATGCCGGCACCGCTCACAGTTTCCGTCATTGCTTCCAGGCTTGGCAGCTCGGCGTCAGCAAGCCCAATGAAAATATTACTGTTTTCATACACACGAAAGTCAATCAGTCTCTCCGGTATTGGGTTCACAATGATTCCTCCCTTCCTAATTAATCAAACAGGGTATTGAAATAAGACACGTCATATTCGATGACTTCCTCAATATCTTCGGCCGGGGGTGGCGGTGCCACGTAATAATGCAGGCGAAACACACCGTTTAAAAGATCGGTTGTCGGGTTTTCATCCTTCCGGAATTCCACCCGGCCGCCCAGAATCATCTCGCGGGCCGCCAATCCATTGAACCAGATGTTGGCGCTATCCACCAGGGTTTCCACCAGCCGGCGGTTGGTTGGTTCATCGACTTTCTGCCAGTGGGTTAGCACCAGAGTATTGGCAATCCAGTTAAACATCCGCCTGACCGGAATAAATACGTCTTTAACATCACTGCTTGCCGGATAAGCGCTGGTACGGTTACCCCAGAGCTTCCAGCCGCCAATAAAATTCAAGGCCGTAACGATGCCCTGGCCGTTGAGATAGTTGGCCTGGGTTAGATCCAAATACACTTTGCTGCCATTGGCCGTCACCGCCGCATTGGCCTGTAGGGATTTGTTCGACGGCGACTTATAGGGAATATCGTCGTTCGCCGCATCCGTCTGGCAGCAGATGCCGGCCAGTTGAGTAGTGAGGTGGAATTGCTTGCCGCTTAAACTTACTTTAGGCCAGCAGGCAATTAGTTTCGGGTCAATGTAGTTGTTATTTGTTTTCCAAGCCGGGGCCTGGGTGTATTGTGCGGCAGCCTCCGTGCCGGCAGTGGGGATATCGGCCAATGCCATCGCCTGGAATACGCCGTTAATACTCTTTGCTTTTGCCTTCATAACAGCTGCCACCAGCGGATCAGTAGACCAGCCGGGAGCCAGAATCTGCCCGGGAATCAGTTGGAACAGCGGATACACCCGGGAGACCAATTCCAACCCCTCCGGCTCGCCTGTCGTAATATCTATACCGCCGACAATATCATCACTGCCCACCATCTCCGGTTTCAGCTTACTATAGCTGATCACCAAAGATGCCTGATTGTCCGGAATAGCGCCGCCATCAATCGGTGTAATGACTACATTCTTATCATCGTTATAGCCAGCCACATAATCCGTTCCTTTTATCAGTGGTTGTCCCGCTTCCACCAGCTTTACCGTCAATGTATCCAGGAGCACCGGTACTCCTCCGGTAATAATGGCCGTTCCATTCTCGATTTGGACCGTTTGATTGGTCACTGCCTCTTTGTGTACCGCCGGGTCCAGCACGTTCACCAGAACGACTGGGGCCATATTGAACAGAGAAAACTGACTATACATAAATTCGCAGAGCGTGTATTTCTCCCAGTCATCGGAATATCCGAATGCCGCCACCGCTTCGGCATAGGTATAGGCCAGCACCGGGGTATTGGCACCGCCTGAGGCACTGGCCAGGTGCAGCGGCGCTGTGCCAAATACCACCGGCAGTCCGGACTCCGATTCAATCGGTGGAATTATGGAAGTAGGTACCTCGGATGGATAAACCCCATGTTTAATTGCCACGCTTTAGCCCCCCCTCCTGAATGAATTTTTGAATTTCCTTGTACCGTAGGTTTTCGAGCGATCCGGCTGACTGAATGGCGTCAGTAACGACCTGCAGTTTGGCTGGCGCTATAAACAGCGCCTTTATCGCAGGGCATTTTTCAATAGCGACACTCAGATGCTCCGGAATGCCGTTTTTATATATCGTGTGCTGCTGCAGCAAGCCACCCGGTAAGGATGGGCCGCAATAAATATAGCGCTCCGACTTAAGGGGCGCTTGTTTGTTAGGGACAGATTTCGCCATACATAGATTCCTCCCATTCGGTTAAAATCGGCCGTCCGATGGCCCAGGTGGTTGTCATCCAGGCAATCCAGTACGGCCACGGTTGTTCTTCGGGCATTTCCCATTTTATCGGCAGTTGCAAATCGAACTGCTGGGCCAGCGGCCGGTGGGTCAGGATTGCCTGCCGGATTCGTTCCAGCACCTCCAGCGGATCGCGCCAGCCCTGACCGTGTTTAGAATAGGTTGTGGCTATCAGCCGAACGGTAGCCGTGCCGGCCTGCTGGTTGTCCTCACCGTTGAGAAAGCGGACTAGAACAAACGGCACGGCTTTTTCAAATTCATCATCCGGCGGCTTGCCTGGCCGTGGTTCATCATCATCCAAAAAACCGGGCACAACGGATGGCGGCCGCGGTTCTCCTGCCTTTTTCTCCAGAACCAGCTCGGCCGTAGCATCGGTGATCAGCTTACACAATTCATCGACCAGAATTAATGGTGTACTCATTTGCCATACCTCGCTAATAGACGATTCATCTCATGATCAAGCCGAGTATCCATAGTTATCATTGCTCGCTGCGTAATATCCCTTTGAACTCGATCATTACCCAACATCTGTGGTAGAGATGGGCCGTATAGGATGCGAACCTCTTCTTTTCCATTCGCGTCACGATCCCCAGTTCTTTGTAAAACATGCATATTCCCGGTTTTTCGGCCAAATTCAACAAAGGCTTTAGAAATGCCTTTCAATCCTTCTCCTTTGCGAGTTGCGGCTTTAAGAATATTAGGTCTATCCCAATATGATACTGGCATACTTGGGCTTACTTTAAAAATACTAAGCGGTCGCGCTGTTCCACTTGCTTTTAAATATGCTATTAATCGTCTGGGGCTTGATCGCTTAATAAAGCAGCTTGCCAATATATCTCTTGAGCGAACATGGTATTCTTCAGGAGCTTTTCGAGTAGCTTCCGTTTGCGCTCCCTCAACTGACCGGTTAATCGCATTTGATAGCGCCTTTGGTACAGCTCCCGGGATATGTCCCAGCATTAACTTTGCCAGTTCTATCTGCTCATCATTAACAACAACTATACCTCTCATACCTGGTTGGCCCCTAGTTCAATTTCCAGCATGCCGGCCGTTGCCGTGCAGTCAATGACCAGATACCATTCACTGTCTACCGTCATTTTCTGATCTCGCTCCGGCCGGTAGCCTAAATCAGTTTCCTTGACAAACAGGGTGAGCTGCCGCATGTGGATTCCGTCATAGTTGCCACTTTGCCGGCCGCTGCGCTGTTTGGAGATGTCTTCGTCAATCACGCACAGCACCTGTGCGCCGTTAATGTCGTGCAGTTCGGCAAATTCATCGGCATCAAGGAAAACATCGTCGATATCATCCATCATTAATTGTTTTAGAGACATGTTGACCTCTCCTATTTTACGGTTTTGGTTGGATCAACAGCCGGCAGGCCGCCTAAATCCACCGCTTTAGCCCCATTCGCTGGATCTGCCGCTGATTTTGTTTTTTTGTCCTTCGGCCCGGATACAGCCTCTTCTTTTCCAGGCAAAGCAGCAATTGTCCCATTACTGCCGGCAATCAAATTTTCAGCTACTGCCTGCTCAACATCATAAATAACGCTACCAGGACCGTAATCTTTGCCCTGGTAGCGAACGGTAAACTGTTTAATATGCAAGTCCAAAATGCTTATCCCCCTTAAAGTAAAATTAATAAGCCTTTAAGGTGTACCAGTCATCGATAAATTCCGGTTTAGGTACACATTTACTAGCCACACGAATCATCTGCACGTCTTTACCCGTTTCATTCCAGACCTTAGGAACATTGGCCCCCTGGTAAGTACGGCGAACGCCATCTTGTTCCAGTTGGTTGACGGCACCAAACAGCTGACTGCCCCGGCCGGAAACGCCCATGATGAAATAGCCATCAGGAATATATTGCGGTGTATTGCCGGCAGCATCCTCATATATCCCGTCATAAGCAAAGATTTCCAGGTTCAGGCTTTGGATAAAACCCATGCGCCTTACACCAGGGCTAATGATACGCGGCTGGAAGCTCATGAGTGACATGTTTTGAGCATTCGGGATCATTAAGTATTGTAAAATACTCGCATTTTGAATGATCTTTTGACATGTCTTGTAGCTCCCAATCGCTACCTCGGGCACCCGGCCGCTATTTCGTGACACCGTTTGCGACATATCTTCCATTACACCATAAATATCGGCGTTGGGATTTGTCCACATGTCGGGGCCAGTTAGTGTTAGCTTTTGGGTCCAGTCAGGATAAGTGACCGTATCAATGATCACCGTCTCGCCGTCATCGGCATAGCCGGCAACCTCAAACTGGCCATGCAGCATCAACTGGCTGCACATCCATTCAACACGCCGGATATTCATGTCAATTAAGTCAGCCATATCCTGAGCCCGCAGTTCCTGGGCCCGTTGCTCCGGCGTGATGGCTGAAAACACATTTTCACCAAATGCTCGGTTTTCCACATCCTCATTGGTCGTCGGCCGCTGCGGAGCCATCATCGGTGGTTCATATTCCTTGGTGCTGAAACCGGAACGGCCCACATTGACGCCACCACTGCCCTTGGATACAAAAGGTGCCATCTTGCGGTTGCCTTTTTTGTAGTCCATTAATACCGTCTTGGTTACAAAGGTCTTAACGTCCGGAAAGAAGGTGTCACGGAATAAAGTTTGCGGCGGAAAAGCCTGAGCCAATGCTTGCAGTAGCGCATATGTATTATTGATATCCATTAGTATAAGCCTCCTTATTGTGCAGACGTGAGTATGATATTCACGTCTCTTAATGCATCTTCGTGGGCTGCCGCGGTATCTGCGCCCCCAAAAATCAGTTTTTCCCGGTCAAATGATCCTGACCAGTACACAGTACCAACAACATCGGCGTTGGTTGCATCCACCGGGTAAGCCAGCACTGCTTTCGCCACCTGACTCCCGTCTTCACTGGCGCTGTCCGCCGTTTGGTATTTCTTGTTGGCTGTGATTTGTCCAAGCACCGTACCGCGAGCCAGGTTACCGGCACCGCTGGCAATAATGACGTTTTTAGTAAAAAGCGCCGGCTGTACGCCGCCAATTAACCCGTCATACTCAAATTCGTTAATATCCCGCACCAATTCAGCCATTACTTGCTCACCCTCCCGTTTTTCTTGTTAATGACTCCAGCCATAAAGTTGATCGCTGCCGCATCTTGTTGCTTGTCATCAGCCTGGCTGCCACTGCCGGTTGCCTTAGCCCCATCCACACCGGACTTTTTGTTGTCGCTGATCATGCCGGCCAGAAACTGTTGCCCGGCTACATTTTCAGCGGCTGCAGCCATAGTCCCTGAATGTTTTTTTACAATGTCAACCACCGGTTGTATGTCTGCCGCCGACTTACCGCTTTTTTTGGCATCATCAATTAGATCATGAATGGCCGGATTTTGCGGATCATCCAACGCATCCAACGCGGCGAGGCGCTCCCGCTCGATAGTAACGGCGTTTTGCACCACCTGATCAACTAAGTCGGGTTTTTCCCTTCGTAAATCCTCCACTGTATTAATGGCCACTGTCGTTTCCTCCTCATTATTAGTTGCATTTTTTTTGTATTGCTCAATAAAATTTCGCATCGATGCTGACGCACTGTTTTGAATGGCCAGATGGCTGAACATGAATGAATTCTCTACCACCTCGCTCTGGTCTGCGCCACTGTACAAAATGCCGTCAATAAAGCCCTCCGTTTTCGCTGTCTTGGCACTCATCCATGTCTCATCATCCATCATTTGCGAGATTTTGGCCCGTGACTTACCGGTTTTTAACTGATAAGCATTCATGATCGTGTCCTTAATGACATCAAGCACGTCCGCTATATGCCGCAAGTCCTTCGCTTCCCCGCTGACACCGGTCCAGGGATTATGGATCATCATTACGCCGACAGGCGACATCATAATTTCATCCCCGGCCATAGCGATGACCGATGCTGCAGAAACCGCTTTGCCATCAATTTTTACCGTCACTTTGCCCTTATGCTCTTTCAGTGCATTGTAAATGCCGGCAGCGGCTGTCACATCGCCGCCCCAACTATCAATCCACACAGTTATGTTTTTGTCGGTATAGGCATTCAGCGCTTCACGAAAAGAATTCGGTGAGGCCGCGGCAATACCAAACCATTCGTAAATCCAGGCGCTATCGTCATCGACTATCTCGCCGGCTATTCTTAATTCAATATCATCATCATCCGCAGTGTTGGTGAAATTCCAGAATCGCATTAAATCCAATGCCCTCCTTTCTGTTGCTGCTGTTCTTGTTCTAACAAATCCTTGTCACTACTAGCGTCAACCTCCATTCCCCCTGCTAGTCCAGCATCCCGCAGGGTCTGTTCCTCAATGGCCAGGCTTTCCACATTTTCATCAAAATTGGTACCGGTCATTTCAGCCGTTTCTTTTTCGCGGGTACTAAAGCCGTATTTAACACGGAGAGCCGCCGCATTAACTTCCTTCACCGGATCGACACTGCCCATGACCGGGCCGTACCATTCGGCGTTCGCCCAGGCTTTGCGCTTGATCGGATCGGTGAAAAATCCCGGCGCTTTCACCCTGCCGATTGCAACCGCCTCGGTCAACCAAACTTCATAAGATGGCTGACAAAAATCGCGCACAAACCAGATACGCCGGATTTTGAACGCCGCCCAGGCCTGTAGTAAGGCCGCCCGGGAAGCCGAATAGCTGGAGTTAAACGATTTTAGCAGCACTTCATACGGCTGTTCCAGGGTTGCGCCGATTTGCCGGATCAGTTGGTTGCTAAACGCCTCATACGTGGACAGGCTGCGGCTCGTGTCAACCGTCGTCACCTTGTAGCCTGGCGGCAGCACGTTCATAGTTCCGGAGCCAAGTTCAAAGGCATTCGGGTCCAAGGATACCCGGTCCTGGCGGTTAAATGCGTCCTGCAGGGGAAAAAAATTCCCGTTATTGGCGTAACTTTCTTCAAAGAACAGACTAAAAAACGATTTAATAATCGCCGCAGTCAGTTCTGCTTCCGTATATCGGCCGACTTGTTTGAGGACTTCCAGCACCGGGGCCAAATAGGGAACGCCCCGGTAGGTTTCGGGACGCTCATCATGACAAATCTGCAATATATTAAGCTGTCCGGTTGTCTTGCCGAATACTTCCACCCTGACCCATTGCGGGATTTGCATATTGGTGGGATCGTAAGGATAGCGGTTGCAAATCCAATAGGCCACGATGGCGCCGTCATCATCCACTTCCACGCCGTTAATGATACGGTTACCGTTGTCCGGATTTTTAATTGTGACTGTCCAGGGAGAGTTGAGCCCCATGGAGCCGGGATTGCAAACGCGGCTGGCTTCAAACAACTGCACCCTCAGCATGTATGGCATTCCCGGCAGGGGTTCCCGGTACTTGAAAGCCGCAAAACTATCGCCGTCAATCATGCAGCATTGGTACGCGATATCCTGCATATCATACCAATTGTTCTTTTTTAGCAGGTCGCAAAACTCACTATTGGCCCATAAATCAAACTCTTCTTTAGTAATCCGAGCCCATTCCTTTGCCTGCTCCGGGGTGATCCCCAGCAGCTTATACTTGGGTTTCGGACTCAGTTTCAAGCCTGCACCGATTACATGTGTACGGGAAGTATTGATCGCACTGGAAGCCAGCGGTATGCTCATGACGGCATCCGCAGACCGGGCTCTAAGGGTCGGCAGGTTCATATCAATATCAGACTGGGGACTGCTCCGTGTGGGGCACCAGCCTGCCATGGTTCCCTTTTTAAAGCTGGCCCCACTTTCCGAATAGCCGGTATTGACAATTTTCCGAAGGATCTGCGCACCTGTCTGCGGGATTGATCGCCCGGTAGGCAATCGGGCATTACGCCGGCTTTGCCGGTTACGCTTATTGGTCATATCAAAACCTCAATCTCTAAAGATTATTCTGCGGGATCGTCCTCTAGGCTGCGGCGATACGCCCACACCGCCGGCCATTAGTTCGTTAATGCCTTCGCTGATCCGGCTAAGATCCGCTCGCCGGTTGCGCTTACTACCCTCCTGGTACTCCTGGGAAAGTAGGGTTTTACGCTCGGCCTCAATGTAGTTTTTTAATCGTTCTTCCTGGACATTACCGGCCATCTTACCGCACTCCTTTTTTAATACAGCCATATTGAGAAGAAACCGCTCCTGACTGGCTTCTCTGCTTCTTCGGTTGCACTTCTTCTTTTTTTACGCCATTAATTAATTGCTTATAGGTATTCCAGTCCGGATGGATGCTGTGCAGGCAGGCCAGGTTGTACACCCGAAGGTCAAGCGGTTCATTACGTTTGTCTTTAGCGATGTTTTTCCAAACAAATACCACCCGCCCGCGCTCTTTCTTTGGTACCAGTTCTTCTGCTATAAGCCCCTTAAAATAAATTTGGTCATAGCCGCGCATCAGCAGCAGTTCCGGCAGGTGCAGTCCGGCTTTTTCAATAACAATAGCAACAAGATTTTCTTTTTCCTGATCTAATGGAAAATGAAAATACTTCGGCCCCGGCTCCTCTATAGACAGACGGTCAAATACATATTGCTTGCCGCTGTCGACGCCGATCAGCACCAGCGGGATGCCATACTCCTTTGCCGCTGATATTTTATAGATTAGAGGCACACCGGCACCGGGCATGCCTTTAATCGCAAAACGGTTTTTATGCATGTTGCGATAGCAGTATCTATATACTTCCTTGGTATAATGGCCGCCTGAGTCAATAAAGGTTCTGGCCACAACCAGGCCGGTACCGTTAGTAAAGCGATAGGCCCGGTCCAACTGCTGATCCAGCTCGTCCCAGGTTTCTTGTCGATCCGGCACCCCCAGGACAATACCTTTTTTTATGCCCCAGTTTTCTTCCCCGTCACCCCAGCCGCAGATTTCATATTCCAGGCGGTTGTCCTGGGTATCAACGGCAGCCGTCAATAACAAAACCCCGTCAGGCAAGGCTGCGGGGTAAGGTTCACGGCGTTTAAGAAAAATGGTTTCGTCCTCAAAAGAGCCTTTTTGTTCATAAGACTCACCAAAGCGGGTATTAAATACGACTTTTTCCCGCTCGGGGTCGCCCTTGGCTTCCAGGTATTCGCGGATCATGTCCGCCCATTTCAGCCAGGGAGATGCAAAGCAGTTAACAAAGAAGCTCCGAACGCCATTTTTTAATGCGTCCGGATTATGGACAACATATTTTTGCGGAGCCGCTCGCATTGTTTGTTCATCGAATTCAAAGCCACAGTCAGGGCAGTGCCATTTCACCCCATGCACGATGACAAACTTTGTACCGTCATCGTTTTTTGTCTCGGTATACTCATATTTCATGTCCCGGTGAGTAATCAGGTGATTTTCCGTACAGTTGGGGCATTCGTGCTGCCACTCTTCCTGGGTGCCTGCCACATACTCAGTATCGATGCGGGACGAACCTTTTATGGTGGGCGTTGAAAACAACCCCGCTACCCAATTCCAGAATGTAGTTAATCGCTTAAAGACAATATCCAGCGGATCGCCTTCCGTGCCGGCACTGTCCGGGAAACGGTTAATCTCATCGGCGAGGACAATCCGAATCGGACGACCGGCCAAGCCGTTTGGACTGTTAGCACCACACATGATCAGCCGGCCGCCGGGAAACAGTTTGCTGAGAATGGTGTTACTGGTATCCCTGGATTTTACGTCTGAGAACAAACTGGTTAAGGCTTTTGTGTCCCGTATCATGGGCGCAATCCGGCTTTTGGAGAAGTCTTCCGAATCGGAGATAGTTGGCTGAACCATCATGATCGGTCCAGGGTCAAGGTGAGCAAACCGGCCCATGACATTATTCATGATATCTGATTTACCAATCTGACTGGCGGTCTTGGCCACAACCTTATGGATTCCCGGCTGGGTAAAGGCGTTCATGATTTCGCGCTGATACGGTGCCCGTTCTGTTCGCCATTTCCCCGGTTCGGCCGACGACTCCGATGATAAAACGCGGTACTGATCCGCCCATTCGCTGACTGAGGTTTTGGGGATTGGCGTAAATGCCTTTTGGCAAATCCGCCGGAACAGGTCAACTGTCTTCTTCATCATCGTCTTCACCTCGGAAAAGTTCCGGGTTGTAGTCGGCCAGTTCCGATAATTTTTCTTCTATCGCTTTGGTCATAATCTGGTAAACGATTTCTTGCGACTGATTCGCCAGCTGCCCAGAAAGTTGTGACGGCAGCCCCAGTAATTGGATACGCAGATTTGTCAGCACTTCCGTCATGACCCGCTCGACATCTTTGGCGTCATGCATGCGGTCTTCCATTTTTTCCAGACGCAATTCAGTCAGCCGGCTCTTGAATTTTTCATGCTTGGTACGCTCGGCGTCAAACGATAGTTCACCGTCACCGCCAGCCTTTGAATTGATATAGCGCTGGACATTATCTGATATGGAATATTTACTGTTTTCATCACGGATCAGTATCCCTTCATTGGCAAGCTGAACAATGCGCGGCCGGCTAAGACCAAAGCAGGCGGCAAGCCCATCCGCAGTGGTTTTTGTGTTCTTGGAAATCTTCACGGTTTGCTCCACTAAAATCACCTCTTTTAGTAAGTAAATGTATAAAAGAATTTGCAGCTAGGAGAAGCTCGGGGCTCGCAAGACCCGTACCCCAGGCACCCCTCAGTAAGGACCCAGATTATCCCAGAGGTTGTGAGGTGCAGTCAACCTGCCACACCCGATTCAGATTGATGTAGGCGTCCGAATCAGCTATGTATTTGCCTAGCAGCGTACCGTCAGGCTCATGCAGATAGAACAGCTGGCCCTGCCTGATCTGATCAAAGGGGATTGTCTGGCCGTTTACCACAGCATAGCGGTATTGGTTCATTAGGCTTACCTCCTGCAATTATTTGAGTACCCAGTCCAGTCAACCCTTTCTTAGGTCTTGACGGCGCTGGTGGATGTACTATGGCTGTATGCGTGGGTATGGGTTTAGGCTTTTGTTTATCGCTCACGCATTGACACCTCCTGTTTATTCAGACCGCATTAGCTAATTGCAAACAGTCCGATAAACAATTCAATAGCTCGCTCATCATTATGCCAGGCAAAGCCCAGCATAAAAGTAAAGGGATGTAAGGCATAGCAGGTTAACATGATATCCTCTCCTATTTTTGGGCATGAAAAAAGAGCCCGAAGGCTCTAGTATGCTAATCTCTATTTAATTTAAATATATTGTTCATTATTTCCGGGTCATGTTCAGGTTCGTTGCGTTGTCGAGTTTGCTCATAATCAGTTAAAGCTGCCATAACTCGCCGGTAGTCGGTTGCCATTTTTTTTGCTAAACTAACACTATCCCGCTCCGCATATTGAGTTTTGCTCAAAGTTAATAAAGCAATTTCACGCATAGTAACATCATCCACTTTTATGTCCCCCTTACCTTTTTTATACATACTTCGTCAAATGGAAGCCCTTTCCTGCAAGGTGACAAAGGACCGCCCTCTCACATATGTGATTTTACCCATGTATTCTATTCATTTCCGTCTTCCTTATTTCGGCAATCTTTCTCAATGCTACAAACAAAGCATCATACCCATCAAGCTCTGCTTTAGCAAGAGCATATACAGCTTCCGTCATATCAACCTCATCAGTTGCCTTAATTACTTCCTCATCAAGCTCCGCCAAAGATTTAACCAACGAAACATTGCCCTTGCCTTGATTTTTGACAATGGCTCGGGCCATTGCTCTTTTATAAGTCGTAGTTTTTATTGCTGCATCCTGCTTGTATGTTGCAACTAAATCCGCTAATTTGGCAATTTCATTACTGCAAACAGACAGTAAATGCTGTAATTGTGCCGGTGTAGGATTATCAGGTACTGTAAGTTTAGTTGACATCGTATCCCATGGCCCTCCTTACTCTTTTATAACATTCATCCGGTGTTATATTCTCGCGCCTGGCGACTATGACCCGCAGTTCGTCTTTAGAGATATGTCCACGATGTTCAGCGCCATGACACCCCGCCCCAAATCGAGCAGGACCACACAGTACAACGACATTCTCTCTGATATCTGGCCCTTTTGCCCCGCCCATACCCTTGGCAATAATATGGGCTGATTCCAAATTAAAAGGGCTACCGCAAAATTCGCAGCAGCCCAGTTCTTCTTTAAGTTCACGGAGTAGTTTAGGATCTTTAATCCTTTTATTTTTCGGTATCATTTATATGTCCTGCTATGGTTAGACTTATAGCGCCGGTTCTCTCTGTGACACCCCGCCCCCGGTGTAGTCATCAAGCGAGAAAATGATTCGTGGTACTGCTCATATGTAGTACACCGACCAGCCTGATCAGTATTTGTTCGTTTGGCTATGCAAATTGGTTCTCTGATACCAAGAAACCTGCAGTCCATTCGGTTACAGTTTACTGTTGGCATTTTTATCAACTCCAATATACATATTGATTTCACATTTATCTTTGACACGTATTTAACACGTATGATATAGTTAAACTATCAGGAGGGGATTCGTATAATGCCGATGAAAGTTAGAGATATACTTAAACTCTTAAAACAAGATGGATGGTATGAAGTGGAACAGGAAGGCTCACATCGGCAATTTAAGCACCCTGTTAAGAAAGGCAAAGTCACGGTGCCCATTCATGGTAAAAACGATGACCTAACGCCTAGAACAGAAAAATCAATACTAAAACAAGCAGGGCTTATTTAGTAGCACTGCTTGCAAAAGGAGGTTTATGTGGTGCGAGATACTTATATTTACCCTGCAATCTTTGAGAAATCAATACAAACTAAATACGGCGTTTCCTTTCCAGACCTTCCCGGGTGTATATCGATAGGTGATAACCTCCAGCATGCTCATGAAATGGCTAAAGAAGCACTAGGGCTTCATCTTTGGGGCATGGAACGCGATGGTGATGATATTCCAGCACCGTCCTCTATTGATTGCATTGAATTAGAAGAAGGCGAAGTAATCGGTTTAGTCGAAGTCTGGATGCTGCCTATTCGGGCTGAACTTGATAATCGCGCTGTCAAGAAAACGCTGACTATTCCTCGCTATCTCAATGATATAGCAGAAAAGCAGAATGTAAATTTCTCTAAAATACTGCAATCTGCATTAAAAGACCATCTCGGTTTGCATGCTAAGAAAAAGCCTATAAAAAAACAGCCTTAACAGCTGTTTTTTTTGTATACCAAAAGCCGCCCTTTCTGGAGCAACTCGATAACCTAATATCATATTAACACGGCTAAAGTCAAAAAAGTGTTTCCATTTTGTTTCCTATATTGCCTTTAAAGCTTCAATTCCAAAGAGGGCCACCGCAAATTTCCTTATAGCCTTATTTCGCATGTCATAAATAGAGCTCCTGGAAGTCTCACTATATCCAATAGCTACAGCAATCTCGTCTTTGTCCTTTCCTTCAACATACCACATAAATAACACATCACGGTACATTTCACAACCTTGAGCTTGGCAAATACCATTTAATTCTTCTTCGATTTTATCAATCTCCACTTGAGTCCGATCTTTCATCTCTAGCCATTTTTGTAACTGGTATATTTGATTAAGAGTATTCACCGGCTTAGATGCATGAATGCCAGTAACGTCAATATTCACCGCTGATACACCATTAGGAGCACCTTGCCATTTTAGTTTACTAACCATGCGGTTAGCATGTTCTATACTTTGATGCAATTCACGATAGTATCTTAAATAGTTCTCAGCTTCTCTTATACAATTCATGCCCCTTACCCCTCCCCTCAATAAACACGGAAACAGGGCGACTAAAATTGTCGCCCTTTCTAATTACCCCGCTTTTTTACCAATCCGACACTTATCATTTTCTGAGTATCCGCAATCCTGGCATGTTCGCCGTGAGGTTTTATTCTTTGCCAGGTACATTTGGCAGTCAGTCTGCTTATCATAGCTCCGGCAGCCGGTGAATTTCCATTTACAACTAGCACAAGCTGCATAAGAACAAAATTGTACACCTTTAACACAACTTCTGGTTACCTCATGCTTATCACTATTAGCACAGGTTAAGCATTGGCAATTTAAATCCTTCAAGCATTTCTCCTCCTTGTTATCCCGCCCGAGATTAGCTATCGAAGTTAGCCGCTTTATAGATCTTAATCTGTAAGATACCAGCATTATTTTGAGGGTTGCTTCACGCTATCACAAACAACTCCAAGGCAAGGTATTTGTACCGGCTGGGGTTTACCAGCACACTCCCCGCCCGCCGCTTTATAGATACAACTGATACCTAGCATAATACACATTTAAATTACCTCCTTTAGGTGTTTTTTGGCTTTCAGCGGGCATCTGACCTCATGTAGTCGGTCTGCATTAGGTATTACGCTAACCATACGCTCAAACTCTTCACTTCCTGGCTTAATACTCTTACAACTACCGTGATTGCTTTTCTCTAGCCTTTCGAGTGTGGCCGGATCAACAACTACCCCGGCACCGCTCCCCATTTCAAGGCACTTAACACCCTCTGATCTACGGGCTGACACCCTTGTTTTTGTTGCCATGGTTATCCCCTTTCTTTTGTTTCTTACTACGCTGCCGTGCTTTTGCCGCAGCCCGTTGCCGGCGATTCTTGCCAGTTTGACTCGGCGTATCACCTTCAACTTTATCCTTTCAGAATGGAATCTCACCATCCGGAAATACGTCCCGCCCGAATGAGTTTAACTCTGCTTCGGTGACTGGATCATTTGACTGAGGCTTACGTTCGAGAAATTCGATTGTCTGAGCCACGATCTCGGCAATTCTGCGCTTAATACCATCGTTACCTTCGTAAGTGCGAATCTGCAGCCGGCCTTCTACCAGACACCGTTGCCCTTTAGTCAGGTTATTACCGCACGTCTCAGCAAGCTTCTCCCAGGCTACAATCGGGATAAAATCGGCAGTGTTCTGCCCTTGCCCACCGAATCGGTTAACAGCCAGGGAAAAAGATGCTACTGCCTTACCGCTTTGGGTATAGCGCACCTCTGGATCTTGCGCCAGGCGTCCAACAAGGATTACTTTGTTCACGCTACCACCCCGCCATAAATCTGATTGGTATACCGGTACTCCTTGCATATCCAACTTCGATGCAGCAGCCTTCGGATTGTTGCCAGTCTCCGTATACCCAAAGCTCCTCAGCCTTTGATAGCAACATGAGGCAATATTTCATGACCAATGTCTGGTCACCAATTGGGCTTACAAATCCAAAGGCGTGGATCGGGCTAAGCGGTACTATCTCGCCTTGTTCATGGATTTGTTTGCATATTTCTGTGATACTCTTGATATTCTTATCGATATTACCCCGTAATGGGTGTGCTATGTATACTGGCTTCACAGTTTTTCCTCCTGATTAAATAAACTTCTTTGCCCAGTCAGGTGCTTTCTTGGTGCAATCACACGGATATGAAATTGCTTGCGGACCATTGCCAGCATCAGTAACCATACTGATAACACCTTTCCCGCCGCATTTTTCGCAATATAAAACAGAATCTGGTACCGGAGCTTCATCCTCGGGTTTCAGATAATCCTCATAAGGCTTGTCCGGTCCCAGGAATGTGGCAGGCAGCTTTATAAATTCTTGGCTTTTCCCTTTGCATTGAATGGCATATTTTTCAGCAGCAAGGATAAGATCGGTAGGAGCAACCTTGGCTTTTAAGCATAGTTTCCAGCATCGCCAGGCTTTACGCTTCTCCCGCCGTTTGGGATAATGTCGCCAAAAATCTTCGAATTCCGCTGAATATACTGCTCCATCGTTGCCAAGACTACCAGGTTTCCCTTCATCGCCCTGCGCTCCGCCCTTAACGGGTTTCTCAGCCGAGATATCGCAATGTGTCGCGGATGCGACATTATTATTTAATTCATTCTCTTTTAACTCTTTATTATTTAACTTATTTATTATTAGTGTTGGATTTACCACTAATGGCTCAGCCACTAGTGGGTTTTCCATTAGTGGCTTTTCCTCTAGTGGTAAATCTACTTGTGGAACTTCAAATACAACCCGCTCCCATGCAATAATTTTGCCTGTATTCTGGTCACGGACTTTTCTTCTGACTAAATAGCTAGCTTCTTCAAGCTCATTTAACCCTTTTTTGACTGAATCAATTCCGTCAGTAGAGGCTTTCGCCAATTCATTCGGCATTGGTTGCCAGTTATCTGGTTTACTTAGCAAATATGATAACAATCCTTTGGCTTTCCAGGATAAGCAGGTGTCGTTTAAGCAGGCCTTGTCAATTTGAGCATATGGATTTTCACGTTTTTCAACTCTGATTATCAATTATGTCACCCCACTATCCCACTGCAATCAATTCTTGCTGTCGATCTGTTTTATGATCCTTGACTGAGTACTTTGCAACAGTCTTTAAATCTGAGCATTTTTCACATGGTTCATAGTAAGGTCTACCGCTTGGAGTTTTGCACTTTGCACAAATTGCCGACAGTGTTCTCCACTCTGATCCGCACTGAGGGCATCGCATGCTGATCATTGGCGATTGATATCCTACTATAAAGCCTTTTGCCCTACATACTAGGCAAAAGGCTCTGGTTGTTGCTCCTGGGTAATAGTTCATAATAACGCCTCAATCGCAGTTATACTAGTTGTCGTACTTGCCACATTTGGGGCTGTCATGCGTCTGCTCCATTAATCTGTTTATGCTGATGGTCTAATGTTCTACCATCAATATAACCTCGACTAAAGGCCTCCTGATTACTAGCAACCGTAATCGCAGTCGGTTTCCTAGCTTCTCTAGGGTTATGACTGTCTTTAGCCTCAATAACTTCCTTATCTTTTACAAGAATTAATCCCCATTGATGCTTCTCAACCTGCTCTTGAAACTTGACCTTTAACCCTTCTAAAAAACCTTTAATATACGCATTCTCATGGGCTGTACCATACGCCTTAAAAGGCTTGCCATTATGCTTAATCATGACTACCGCATGCCGGAATAATTCTTTAGATATCTGGACATCGATCTCGCGACCAATAAGAATGAATCCCCGCCAACGACTATACGCCCTACTTCGTATTAACGATTCACATCGAAAGTTATCGGCGATTATACTGATTAGATCTTTGTACCACCAAGGTGCTGACGTATACTCTAATATTTCCTCAGACACCTTTTGTTGAGTGTCCGGACTGCCTAGGTCAGCCATACTTAAGTCATGTTCTATAAGTAGCTGTTGGACCTTTAATAAAGCTGCTTCAGACTCACCATTGAAATTACTTGAGGATAGTTTCAATAATTTGCGTATTTTCAGGATGATTTTCTCTTGTTCTGGCTCCATTAGCTCACCCCGCCCGCTTCTTCTGCTTATACTTGGCTACTGACGCTTTGCCCTTAACACCGGAAAGATACAGCTGTTCAAACCGTTCCCGGCTAATGAAGTCGCCACCGATATCGCCAATAGCCTGCCAGATGATTTTTTCGATACGATCTTTATCAGTTTCAGAGATTCCGCAGTTCCCGCCCCGCAGCCGGAGAATAATACAACGAAGTTCTGCATGTATGTCATTGATAGATATACCTGCTTGACTCATAAGGCCGCCCCCTATATAAGAATGGAGCGCCAGCGCCAAGGCCAGCGCCCCCTAAATCCACTTAGATATTACCGGCTACTATCAGGTAGTCTTTAAGTTCTGTTTTAACCTTCTCAATTTCAAAAGCAACTGCATTTTCCATATACCGTGAGTATTTAGGGCAAGTCAGTTTAAATGCCGGTTTTTCTCCGTCACCTTTTGGCTTGTACACTTCAATCTCAATTTCGATGCATTGTACAAAGCCTGATTCGTTAAAAAATTCCATATTTGCAAAGATCATCTGCGGTAATCGTACAGTGGTTTCGGCTTCACCCACTTTGATCGCAAAGGTGTAGTTGTTGTTGTCATCATAGGTGAAGTCCCCGGCAATATTAGTCACGTATTTAAAATTCTGTACGGCAGCCATAAGTCTATCAGGCTCAATTATCTCCCCCTCTTCACGGCGACGAAGGAAATCAATAAAGTTTTTCTGATCAAAGGTTACTGCATTCGTTAAAATTCGTTCCCATTCTTTGTACTGCAATGAATGCTTAAAGTTATAGGTAATACGGTCCTGCTCACGATCAATCACCCTGTCATTCAAAATTACCTTGAAGCCTTTTTCATCATAGGCAATGACGCAGTTTTCTTGAATACCTTTGCTCTTTACTAAAGCAATGAGGCTATCAGTAGAGTTGGCAGTATACTTGAAACCACTGTACTGGTATATCTCGGCTGCTTCTCCCTGTCGAACGATTAATGTATCACCTACCGGGGTCACGTGGATCTGTTGTTGATTACTCATTTTTGTTTCCTCCCTCTGTTCCACTAAATAAATTTACTAACTTGGGCTTTTCAATCGGTGCATCAGTTTTTAATCGGTTGTCACCGGTTACCTGGCAGATACTGGCCCTACTAATGCTCGGGAATTTGGGTGTTAATCGATAGGATGTGGTAATCATGGTGTCGGTGTTATCAACTCGTTTAAAGTCGATATTGACTGCCACAGAGGCTTTCTGCCCGTGTTTAAGCTGAGACAGCAGCGCTGGAATAAGTTGTTGAAATTGTTCTTCCAACGCACCACCGCCCAGGGTCGATAGGCTCAGATTTACTTCCGACATAAATTTTTCTCCTTTCATGTATATAATTAAATTGACTCGCATATCATATATTGGGATAGTCTGCACTAAATTAGGTTTTAAAAAAACTAGGCTGCTTCCATTCTTTCAATCAACAAGTCACGTACATAGTAGGACATCCCCAGGTAATACAAGTCTTGTTGCAAAGAGGCGATCTTGCTATAGGCTTTTTCTGCATACTGTAGGGTTGCGGTACTATAACGGCAAAATTGCGGTTGTTTGGCAGCATATTGATAACCGGCTCTTAGTCTTGACGGAATATCTGGTGTTGGCATGTCCCGCCCTCCCTATAGACCTAAGGCCTGCATAGTTTGCGGGCCAATAAGCCCGTCAACTTCCAGACCTTTATCTGCTTGAAACTTCCTTACCGCTTCCACAGTGGCAGGCCCGAACAGCCCGTCCACTTTACTGCAATCATAACCTAGCGATAATAACTTGTTTTGAATAGCCTGTACCTGTTGATCTGCTACCGAAGATACTGCTGAAAAAGGCGCTGCATAGCTTCTACGTTTCCCCCGCTTACCCCGCGCATCAGCATCACTAGCCATAACAGACGCGGCAAATACCGCAATTAACGCAAACACAAATAGCTTTTTCAATTTTCATGCCCTCCAGTTGCCTCAACTATCCGGGCGTGGTATAATTGAGGTGCAAATTGATTTTGTTTATCGTCTGTGCGCCAACACAGGCGATTTTTCTTTAATCCGAAGCTGTAGCCGAATACTTCGAGCTTATATACATGGTGCATCCTTTACCACTTTTACAGGAAATTTATTCCTAACTGACGAATTATGGCGTTTGAAGGGGGTGGTAAATCATATGTCTTTAAAACGCTATTACATTAACGCTCAAAGTCTATCTCTCACAGAGAGGGAAGCTTGTATTTACTAAAATAGATCGCTTATCCTTTATAACTTCTGTGGATGTTAAAAATATAGGCTGCTTTGAAGTGTTTTGGGATTCCCACGAAGATATAAAAAAGGTTGTTGCGTTCCCACCAGGATGCACCATTACCCCTCTTTAAAAACCTCAATGACATTTCTTTCTTTTTCCGGGTCGTGTTCCAGCACTACTCGGAATTTTTTATTACCCGCTACAGCTTCAGCAATTGATAAGTAAACTACAATCATTTTTTCTAAATCAATTGCCCTAATATGGATTTCTTTGGTTTTTTGCATACTCTCGCCCCCCTCAATGCTGTGTTCTAGCCAATTAGGACAAGGATCTCAGACCACCTCTTTCTACGCAACTTTTCCAATTAATAACCAGAATGTCTAAGCCTTATCAAAAAGTGGCGTAAACAATATTGAACCCAGATTTTCCTGGACAGTATAATTAAATTGCAAATTGATTTTATTTATCGTCTATGCGCCAACACAGGCGATTTTTTTTATTCCTGAGCAGAAGTCGGATTCTTCGAGCTTGTAAACTCGGAATACTTCCTTCATCTGATTCGCCTCTTTTACAGGAAATTTATTCCTTCCTGCCGAATTATGGCGATTGAAGGGAGGTGATACAATTGAGCCTTAAAGATCAAATGCGAAAAGACTTTGAAACCGTGTTTTTGAATACAGATGAGTTTGCAGAAACTTTTGCGGTAATAAGAAATGGCGTAATGTCTCATAAAGTAGATGGCATCTTCGCCAATAAAACCTTGTTACAAGTTAAGTTAGATGCAGACGTATTGCCAGGTGACATTCTCAAAAGTCAAGAAACATCACGACAGATAACCGTACAAAACACAAGTCGTGATTTTAGTTGCCTGAATGTCCATTGTCGCTAATAGTTTTTTTCAGAAAATCTTCTGCCGCTTGAAACACTTCGGGAATATTTTTAGAATTGATTACTCCTCGGATCGAAAACATAACGGTTTCTAAATTACTTATATCTGCTTCAACAATAAACCGACCGCCTTTGATAAGAAAAGGTTTGAGTATCGTCCCGTCACTGGTTCCAGCAGCATCTGTGGGAAGTAATAAACTTTGAATACGAGATTGATGTTCAGCCTTAGCAGATTCATCGGTTGAGTAGAGCAGCAGAGTCGCTGTACCAGGGCTCTCAGCAGCCTTAACAACAAAACTTTCTTGCCGGCCCGAACCTTGCCCGTTCTGGTCGCTTCCTTTTGGTTCCATATCTTCTCACCTCCCCTCTACACCGTGTGTCGACCGATCAGGCCGGAGGCTTCCTTCTTGCGTAACTAACCTGAATGTCAAAGCCTTCTCGGAAAAGTGGCGTAATTTATATTAAACCCAGATTTTCCTTGGCAGTATAATTGAATTGCAAATTGATTTTGTTTATCGTCTATGCGCCAACACAGGCGATTTTTCTTTTATTTCAGAGCAGTAACCGGACTCTTCAAGCTTATTTACATGACGCTCCATAGTTTCACGGACTGGTCTGTTATAGCACTCCTGGAATCGGATCAATACGGTTTTCATAGATGTGATGATGTCTGCCGTCTCGTTTTCGAAGTGGATCAGGACGGCTTCTTCCTCAGCAGAGAATTTTGTGCCCCTGCGCTTGTTGGTAATGATCATATGTACCTGCTTGGCTAGTGGCAGCCATTCGTCTATCTCTTCCCCAGCTTTGTTGATAGCCACCATAGGATGTTCATCGACATTGTCCAGGTAACGGGTTGGAAAAGTGTTGCCCTCGCACCGGCTGCAGCGTTCTTCGCTTAGTCTAGGACTGTCAATGGCTCCGGTGACGCGACCTTCCATGGATTCAGGGATACAACCTCGGTTGAACCAGGTGCTTACAGTGTTGGGCGCTACGCATATTCGCCGGGCCAGCTCTTTCGCGGTAATTCCCCAGACTCCCATCTCCTGGCGCACTACTTCAATAAGCTCCAATTATAGGACTCCTTTCAAATTGCGAATTTTACCCCTCTGTCTCCTTTCATCAGAATGATGTACACTGAAAACTGTAAACGGGAATTACCCTTTCCACCCTCGCCTGCCGCTACCCCCGGTAGGCTTTTTTTCTACCATCGACTTAGCTACACTTAAGACCATCAAAACTTCACCCGGCTTTAATACTTGCTGTAATAATTCCACCATAGATGCAGCAGTATTACTGATTACTGACATAGATTCACCCCCTTCCCTTATAGTGCAATAGCCAGAATGAACAAGATTATAAGTAATAATTGCTGAGTTGGGCTCCACTTGCATTCCTCTGTTTCAAGTTCACCACGCCACCGGATGCTATGAACCTGCTGACGATCAGTCGCTGATTTCATTTGATACCTCTTTATTGTCCGATTGCCAACTGACGGTTCTGACTAGTCGGTGGTCACTCAATTTCAATTCGGACATATAGAACAAATAATAATTTTCAGCTCGTTTGTAGATGTAATAGGCTGGGATATTCTCCGATAATAAATCTTTACAACGCTCAACGGCCTCATCCACTGTACTGCACCAATATTTGCGGACCTCTTCGCCTTGCAAAATCATTAACAGTTTTCCTTTATGGACAATCCTTACTTCAAAGCCATTGTCGCAATAAATAGCGTAACGAACTCCGTCAATGTCATCGCGATAAGTATTTTGCTTTTGAATTGAAAGATTAGTTAACTCACCAGGCCCGCCGAATTCAGGACCAACTTCGACTTTTAAATCCGACTTGATTACCCCTGACCACTTGTAGGCTTTATGCTCAGTACTCATGCCCCTTACGCTCCTTTCTATACTTTTAGGTAACGCCGCTTACAGATTTTCTTATCACAAACATCAACTACTGCTTGAGTGGGTTCATCATACATTGGGACGCTTTTCCCTTTGGCGATCTTTGCCCCACAGGTGGCACAGTACTTTTTCTTTGCCAGGTTAATCACCCCGCTTGTCCAATTTCTTTGCAGCCGGAATCGTCCGGCTCTGAGTTTTTTCGCTCCTCAAAAACATCGACAACTATTTGCGCAAGTCGGTCTGCCTCAGCATCAGGAAATGAACTCATGGGAACTATCACGCCAGATTTATCAAGGTCGAATCCTAAAATTATGGTCTTTGCAGGCTCTCTTGGCTTGCGCGGCTTTTTCGCGGGCACTTGATCACCCCCTGATGAAATATATGCGGTGACGGCTTGCTTACTTGCATTTTATTTAGTCGGTAACCAATTGAATTATTCCTTGGTGCCAACTGATTTTTTAATATGACTCATGGCTACTCTCATACCGTCATTTATCGCATTAAGGGCAGCTGCGTCAGTCATAGCAATATTGCTATGACGCTTGATAATTTCATTAAGTAGCTTGATATAGTTTAAGGCCAGTTGCTCGGTAGCTTGTGTTAACTCTTCAGACAAAATCTTTACCTCCTTATAACAAATTTTTAATACGAGCTTGAGATTCAGCAAGAGCAAACTGTAAAGTTGCATGAATATGAATCTTTGCTGTATCAGAAAATCCTACAGCACAGAATAGCGGCAGATTTTCTTGTATATCCAGGTGGGTACTTTTTTGTTCAGTCATTGTTTTCATCCTTTATCCCGCCCGCACAAACTTAGCGATCCATTTACTAATACAAAAACAAGTGCAGGTAATTAATTCTTTTTGTCAAAGTACATTATTTACCAGGATACTCAAAGGAGTGATTACCTGCTTTTACCTGAGGCGTATCTGTTTCCCCCATTTTTGATAGCAACTCTTCGTAATTAAATATTCGGCTTGCAAAACTGGATGGAACTTTCAGATTATCAGGATCAGTAG